>JACRHC010000080.1 GCA_016217675.1 Nitrospirota bacterium | reverse complement strand
TCATCCTGATGGGGAAGCTTTAATCTCAACATCCCCCTGAATTGGGGTAAAGAAAGGTGGTGACCAACATGGCAGCAGCAAAGAAGCCCGCAGCGAAGAAGGCAGCAACAAAGAAGGCAGCTCCGAAGAAGGCAGCAGCAAAGAAGAAGAAATAGTTAAGAGATACTTGGTTTACTATGGCTGGGGAACAGCAATTCCCCAGCTTTTTTTTGTTTATATTAGCACAAGTATGACAAATTTAGGAATAAGTTTTTATTTTTGATAATAACTTATTGATTTTAAATGCTTATTTGCATTTCATGGACAGGAGATGGCTGCTCTTCGACAATAATATTCCAAGTCTCAGGGGCGGACATAAGCTTCCTGAGAAACTTGATATTGCTTGAATGGCCTGACTTGCTCGCAACAATGTGGCCATAGATCGGAAACCCGATGAGGGAAAAATCTCCAATAGAATCAAGAACTTTATGACGCACAAACTCATCCTTGAACCTGAGGCCCGATGCATTTATTACACCGTCTTCTCCCATAACAACAGCATTATCGAGCGAGCCACCCTTTGCGAGGCCACGGCTGCGAAGATATTCAATATCCTTCAGAAAACCAAAGGTTCTTGCTGGAGCAATTTCTGTTACAAAACTTTCCTCGGTAATGTCTATGCTGATCCTCTGTTCACCTATCCCGTCATGGTGAAAAAAGATGCTGTGAGTTATTTTGCTCCCGCAGTAGGGGAACACCGCTATATGTGCGTGACCATCTTCAAAAATAAAGGGTTTATTGATCCTCAGATAGGGTCTTTTCTTCCCCTGCTTCGCAATACCTGCTTTAAGAATAACACTGATAAGCTCTGTTGAACTGCCATCAAGAATCGGTATTTCCGGACCGTCCACTTCAATTATAAGATTGTCGATGCCGAGCCCGGCGAGTGCTGCCAGTATATGTTCTACCGTCTTGATCTTTACCCCATTGCTTCCAAGGGTTGTTGCAAATGCAGTATCAATGACTGCTCTGACATGAGCCTTGATAACCGCCGGCTTATCAGTTCTTATGAACGTTATGCCTGCATCACGTGACGCGGGCTGCAGTGTTACGTGGGATTTCTGGCCGGTATGAAGACCTATGCCTTCAAACGACACTTTATTTTTTATGGTCCGCTGTGCTCGCATAGCATGTGACGCAATGCAAATATGGTGCCACAAATATATTGTTTAATTTCAAGAAGGGCGGATGAGAGATGAGGGATTAATAAACAATAACTGTCCTATTTCTGCATCAGTAGGTGCCGCGAACATCAGCTATTCATAAGCACCGCCAACGACAATTTCGGGTATCCTGACTGTTGGCATCGCATCAGTGACAGGCACTCCCTGAGAATCTTTGCCGCATGTGCCGATAGAAAAGCCGAGATCGCTGCAGACCATATCAATCGCTTTCAGCACTTCCGGTCCATTGCCTGAGAGTGTTGCTCCCCTAACCAGTTCGTCTTTCCTGCCGTTGTTGATAAGGTATCCCTCCTGAACGTCAAAGACAAAATCCCCTGTGACCGTATTTACCTGGCCGCCTCCCATTTTAACCACAAGAAGGCCCCGGTCAACAGACCTGATGGCATCCTCGGGATTATCTGTTCCAGGCGCAATGAATGTATTCGTCATTCGCGGAATAGGTCTGCTTTGGTACGATTCTCGCCTGCCATTTCCCGTTGATTGAACATTGTCCTTCGTGGCAGTCAGTTTGTCATACATAAAACTCTTCAAAATGCCATTTTCAACAAGAACCGTACGCTGCGAAGGTGTCCCTTCGTCATCAAACCTGAACGATCCCCTTCTGCCCGGGAGTGTTGCGTCATCAATAACAGTAACGAGGTCAGACGCAACCTGCTGCCCCCGTTTGCCTGAAAAGACCGAAAGACCCTGCTGGGCAAGGTCTGCCTCAAGACCGTGGCCGATAGCCTCGTGGATCATGGTTCCGCCTGCAAGGGATGAAATCACCACCGGCATTCTTCCAGCCGGGGCCTTCCGGGCCTTAAGCATCATGACCGCACGCTCTGCAGCCTTGCTGCTGAGTAAATCGATATTTTCCTTTTCAAAAAGTTCAAAGCCGGTAAAACCGCCTACAGCCTCATATCCTGTCTGTACAATCCCATCTGCCCCTGCAATGACCTGTACCATGAGCAGCGTATAGACCCGCTTATCATCCGCAAGGAAACCGTCAGAGTTTGCTGTCTGAACATCCTGAACCAAATCCCGGTAGATCACGGTGACTTGCCTGATGCGCTGATCGATTGAGCGGGCTATCTTTTCGGCATTTCTGACCAGGGCAATTTTTTTCTGAAGCGCAATACCCTCTGGCATGGAGCGTATGCTGAACTGCACCGAGGGATTTCTGGTCACAAGAGATGCTTTGGTCTTTGCCGGGGTATCCGAGGCCATTCTGCTTGCATCTGAGGCTGACTGCAGCAAAGCCCTGGGGGAAAGGTCATTGCTGTATGCATAGGAGGTCTTACCTTTCAGCAGAAGGCGAATGCCTGCTCCTGCCTCAGTGCCGGAGATGATCTTCTCAAGTCTGCTGTCCTCGATGACAAGAGTTGTCATTTTTCGCGATTCAATAAAGACGTCTGCGTATTCTCCGCCGCGCGCGAGGGTCTTCTTCAGAAGGTCAAGATGCAGTTCTTTGTTGATCATTTTCTGTTCACCATTATGCCAAGTAAGTTATTATAGCACTATTGTATAGAAGGGCTGCCGCATAAGCCCTATGAACAGAAGGAGAGTGTGTGCCTGAGTTTGGTGTACTTGCCGGAAGCGGAATCTATTCTATGCCTGATCTTGAGATTGTTGAATCAGTGAAGGTGATTACATCCTATGGCGAGCCGTCTGACCATTACCGGATAGGGAGATTAGCTGGCAGGGAGATTGCCTTTCTGCCGAGGCATGGATCTTTGCATAATATCCCTCCACACAGGATTAATTACCGGGCAAATATCCGGGGCTTCCGGGAGTTGGGCGTAAAGAGGATCATCTCTGTGGGCGCAACAGGCGGGATTAACAGGGAGATGAAGCCAGGGTCTCTTGCGCTGCCTGATCAGATCATTGACCGGACAAGCGGAAGGGAAGCCACCTTTTATGATGACAGTGAGGTTGTACACATCGATTTTACAGAACCCTATTGTCCTGACCTGAGAGCAAAGCTCCTTGCTTCTGCTTCACAGGCAGATATCCATCTGCTGGACAAAGGCACCTATATCGCCGTGAATGGACCGAGGCTTGAGACTGCGGCAGAGATCAGGGAATTTTCATTGCTTGGTGCTGACGTCATTGGCATGACCGGCATGCCCGAGGCTGCCCTTGCCCGCGAATTAGAGATTTGCTTTGCCTGCCTGGCAGTTGTTACGAACGTAGCCGCAGGCATAGGAGAAGGGAGGCTTACGACAACAGAGGTTGTCGATGCCATGAGGGCTTCAACGGAAAGGATCAATGCATTGCTCAAGGCATTTTTCAGTTTCAACCCGGGAGCGCCTGTCTGCTCCTGCGGCAGCAGTCTTAAAAACGCCAGGATGCAAGCCTGACAGGGTATGTGATCGCGTGCAGACCATTCTGATTGTTGAAGACAAAGCTTCCATGGCACAGATGCTCAGGGAAACCCTGGAAGCAGAGGGCTACCGCGTTGCTGTAGCAGGTGACGGCCAGGATGGCATCCGTCAGATCAGGGACGGCCGCTTTGACCTTATTCTCTCTGACCTGAAGCTTCCCAGGAAGGACGGCATCGAGGTGCTGAAGGCGGCAAAGGCGGAAAGTCAGCTTACGCCTGTGATTATGATGACAGCCTTCGGAACGGTCGAGACCGCTGTCGCTGCAATGAAAGAGGGGGCTTTTGATTTTATTACCAAACCCTTTGACACAGACCATCTCCTTCTCCTTATTAAGCGAGCGCTCGAAAACCAGAGGCTTGTGACCGAAAACATTCTGCTTAAGGATGAACTGACCGGAAGGCTTGGTATGCCGAAGATCATAGGGATAAGCAGGGAGATTACCGAAGTTGCCCAGAAGGTCCAGAAAGTTGCTCCTGCAAAGACAACCGTGCTGCTCCTTGGTGAGAGCGGCACAGGCAAGGAACTTTTTGCACGTGCCATCCACAATCTGAGCGACAGAAGGGGACATCCTTTTGTCGCCATAAACTGTGCTGCCATACCGAGGGAACTTCTCGAAACAGAACTATTCGGCCACGAAAAAGGTTCCTTCACCGGCGCAGAGGCGCGCAAGATCGGCAAGTTCGAACTGGCTGACAAGGGGACGATCTTCCTTGACGAGATCGCAGAGATGGACCTGTCGCTGCAGGCAAAGATCCTGCGGGTCATCCAGGAAGGCGAGATTGAAAGGGTGGGAGGCATCAAGGCCATTCAGATCGATGTGAGGATCGTTGCCGCAAGCAATAAGGACATTGAGAGGGCTGTTGAAGAGAAGCTTTTCAGGGAAGATCTTTTTTATCGGCTGAACGTATTTCCGATCGTTATTCCGCCTTTGCGGGACCGGAAGGGAGACATTCCGCTCCTCGTCGAGTATTTCATGAATAAATACTGCCGTGAACTTAAGAAGCCGCATCTGCGTATTGCAAGGGATGCCCTTGATCTGCTCATCAGTTATCCCTGGAAGGGAAATGTGCGGGAACTTGAAAATTGCATTGAGCGCGGCATTATTCTTTGCGAGGGAGATACGGTTACCGATGAGCATATTGTGCTTAACAGACAGATGGCTGTAGAGAGCTCCCTGAGAAATCTTCCGGCTGACGGTACTCTTGAAGAGGTGATGAAAGAGGCGACCCGTATTGTCGAGACGCAGCGTATCACAAAGGCCCTGAAGGATACGAAAGGGAACAAAACAAAGGCAGCAGAGCTGCTTCAGGTGAGCTACAAAACCCTTCTAACCAAGATCAGGGATTATGGCATAGAAAATCCCTGATTACTGCTTGAGAAAAAGCTTCTTCTTTGGGATAAAAGAGCGGGATTTCAATGCCACGCTGTAGCCGTAAATCATGGCGGTGTTTCTTAGATACCGTGTGTTTTTCTGCTTTCCGGATACTGTCCCGATGACTTCAGAAAGGAAGTGAAAAATGGTGTTTTGCTATTTCTATTCAAAATCAGCGTAGATCTCGCCGAAGTTGATGCCTGCGATGGTTGACTTCTCAAACTTGCTGCGGATCGAGAGTTTCGCCTCAACGAGCCCCTGACTGGGGCTGCCATTGTGTATTGCTACCGATGCCTCTATAAAGGCTGCCAATGAGTCAGCAGCCTTAACGAGTTCTCCATCGCGGGGATTGAACTGATTGTCATTGTAGCAGTCATTGATCTCGTCACTTGAAACCTTCATGGTCTGACCGTCAACCGTCACGATGCTGTTGAATTCATCCTCCGTAAAACTCCTGATGTCCGCATGCCATGCCCTGGGTATGAGGCTGTAAACCTCCTGCTCCATCTGCTCTTTCTCATACTCCTTGATCAGCTCAGAAAGTCCTTCGATGGACCGCTTTACCGGAGAGATGATGTCCCTTGTCAGTACTTCAGGCAGGTCATGAAACAGGCCGGTGAAATAATTGTTCACGCATCTTTTGGAGCAGGCCATGTTTTCAAGGGAGAAGAAATACGAGAGGATAGCGACAAAGAGCGAGTGGCCCATGACTGAGGTCTTAGGCACGCGATGGAGGTTTGCCCAGCGTATCTGGAAGCGCAGCTGACCGCACATGTCCAGGAAGTGTCTGTACCGTTCACTCCGGAAAAGCTGCTCCATGCCTTTGAGGTCGCTGTATTCGGTCTGCTTCTCCTGCAGCCGTTTCTTGATCGCTTCCATCTCAAAGCTCTGGGGATGGATCTTCTCGATGATGTCGAACTCCCACTTGGTTGCATAGAAATGTGCAGCGTTCAGGATTCTCCTGTTTATATTTTCAGTCTCGTCAGAGAAGTAGTCCTGGAAGAGCGAGCAGAAGTCCTTGCCGAGGGGGGAAAGCACTGGCTCAAGCTCCTGATAAACCCACTCGTTCAGTTTGCGGTATTTGAGCTTGTCCTCCTTGATCCTGTAGAAGATCGGGGGTTTCAGGTCAGTCAGAACGATACGCTGCAGGAGTTCGAAGATGCCGCCTTCGATGATCTCGATCCAGCTGAACCTGGGGTTATCTTCTTCAAACTTGCCCAGGAAATACGCGATGACCATCTTTTGTGCCTGCTTGTCGAGTTCGACGAACTCGACCGGCCGCACGCGGTCGTTCCAGCGCTGGATGTATGCAGCATCAAAAAGCTTCAAAAGCAGTGATTTTCTGATCATGGATTATTCCCTGTTTTGCTGATTGCTATTATACCTTATCGAAAAGTCTTTGGCGCCTGAAAATGAGCAATAAAAAGGGCCCGGTAAAGGGCCCTTTTTACGACAGTGTTTGTCTGGTTTACCTTACTTCTTAGGAGCCTCAGCCGGTGCAGGAGCCGGTGCCGGTGCCTCAGCAGGCTTAGGAGCCTCAGCCGGTGCAGGAGCCGGTGCAGGAGCAGGAGCAGGAGCAGGAGCAGGAGCCTCAGGCTTCTTCTGCTCACAGCCGATTGTGAGAGCAAGAGAAAGAACCATGAGAACTGAAAGTGCAAGTGCAAAGATCTTCTTCATAATGTAAAACACCTCCTTTCGTTAATGAATGTTGTTCAAAATAGCCATAATGAGGATATTTTTTACTACCGGAAATTTTATACGTTCAGCTTACTTCTGTCAATACAAAATTGACCATTTATATAGACAAGACTAATTAAACTGCCTTGTATATTGCGCTGACGCTGCCCATCCTTGAGAATAAGACTATGACGGTATATAATCCATTTTATGAAAAAAGCCCTTACTATCGCCGGGTTTGACCCTTCCGGTGGCGCCGGTCTTCAGGCAGACCTGAAGGTCTTTCAGATACTTGGGGTGTATGGCCTGTCTGCCGTGGCTGCCCTCACCGCGCAGAATACGAAGGGTGTTGTTGCCGTCGAACCGGTCAGCAGACAATTCCTGAAAAAACAGCTCGATGTACTAATGCCTGACCTGATTCCTGATGCAGTGAAGATCGGCATGCTTCTGACTGAAGACAATGTCAAAATTGTTGCACGCATTATCAGGGAATATTCATTGAGAAATGTGGTGCTTGATCCGGTCATGATCTCATCTTCCGGGAAGAGACTTGCACAGAGAGACGTGCCGAAGTTGCTCAAAGAAAAAATATTGCCGCTTTGCAGAATTATTACGCCAAATATTCATGAAGCCTCTATGCTGAGCGGGCTGAAGATCAGTTCCCGGGAGGAGATGAAGAAGGCCGCGGTTATTCTGAAAGAGAGAGGTCCTGACACGGTCATCATAACCGGCGGCCACCTTACAGGCCGCGCCATAGATGTCGTGTACGATGGTTCATTCCACTATCTTTCAGCAAAGAAACGGCATGGAGAGTATCACGGAACAGGCTGCACTTTCTCTGCAGCGATCACGGCTTTTTTAGCGCAGGGAGATTCCGGCCTTGCTGCTGCTAAAAGAGCCAAAGAGTTTATGGCAAACGTCTTTCAGAGAACTATCGGCACGGGAAAGGGCATGAAGCTTTTTGCAATCTGAATTTTACGTGGAGGGAATTATGAAGGGGATGCTGCGCCGAATTTCATTTCTGTCTCTCGTGTTCGTATTTTCAATCCTGTCTGTTTCGTATGCAGAAGAGGTGAAGCAGTCTGAAACCCCGCCACCTCCTCCGGTGCCGACGGAGAAAGTAGAGATATTTTCTCCGCTTGGCGAGGTGAAGAATGTCAGGCAGGTCTCGGTGCGCTTCTCAGAGCAGATGGTGCCCTTCGGAGACCCCCGTATTGAGGAGCCCTTTGATATCCGGTGCGCTGAAAAAGGAAAAGGCCGCTGGGCCGACGGGAAGAACTGGGTCTATGATTTTGACAAAGACCTGCCTGCCGGTGTTGTCTGTGAGTTCTCCCTGAAGCCAGATCTCAAGTCTCTCTCCGGCAAAAAGATAACAGGTGGACAAAAATATATTTTCTCCACGGGTGGACCGGCAATTACAGATGTTGTGCCCGACCACTACATCAGTGAGGATCAGATATTCATCCTGAAACTTGATGCAGAAGCAACAGATGAGTCCATGCTCAATAATGTTGCCTGCATAATAGAGGGCATCAATGAGCGTGTGGGTATCCGGATCGTGAAGGCCGGTGAGCGGGAAAAAATAGTTTCACAGCAGCATGGAATGAAAGGCCAGCCCGTTGTCCTTATCCAATGCAGACAGAACTTCCCCAACCGTGCCATGGTGAAACTGATCTGGGGAAAAGGGATTGCGGCTGCAAACGGTGTTAAAACATCAGAGGAGCAGGTCTTTACCTTTAAAACAAGAGACGAGTTTACGGCAAAGTTCAGCTGCAGCAGAGAGAATAAAAACGCTGACTGCATTCCGATCCTGCCGATGCGGCTTGACTTCTCTGAACCGATAGCCTGGGAATTCGCATCAAAGATTGTTCTTAAGGGAAATGGCAGGACCTATCGTGCTGAAAAGATATCTTCCTATGGCTATGCAGGAGATGCCGGAGAAGGAGAGGGTGACGAAGGTTTTGAGCCGGTCGAGGTGGATGAAAACACAGTCTATGGCGTGTCGTTCAAGGGACCCTTTCAGGAAAACAGCTCGTATGTTATTGAAATCCCGGGAGACCTGAAAGACGAGGCAGGCAGGACACTTTTAAATAAAAATAAATTTCCTCTGTCCGTAAAAACAGACACCTATCCTCCTCTTGCAAAGTTTGCTGCGCACTTCGGCATTATCGAACTGAATGGAGATGCAACCCTGCCTGTCACCCTCAGGAATCTTGAGCCCGGGATCAGGACAAGGCTCAGAAAGGCCGAGGATAAAAAAGTAGGCGTTGTTGAGAAGACAAAAGAAGGGATACTCGACAAGACCACGAAGGCAGCCGAGAGCCTGAAGGCTGTGCTGCCAGAGTCCCTAAAACCGGCGGGCTCTGAAGTCGTTGCCGGGCTGAAGGGCAAGCTCAGGCAGATCAGGATGGAAAAAGAGGAGAAGATCATTGAGATGTTGGGCCGAGTGATGACCGCATCTCGTGAGTCGACAGTCTTTGGAAATGAAAAGGGGATAAGGGAGTTTGAGGTCCCCAAGCCGGGCGGATCAAAGGCCTTTGAGGTTGTCGGTATACCGCTTAAAGAGGCCGGTTTTTACATTGTTGAGATGGAGAGTACTATTTTGGGTGATTCGCTGCTTGAGGAGAAGAATGATCCGGCAGGCCAGAGGATCCATAGGCCTATGTATGTACCGACAGCAGCGCTCGTTACCAATCTTTCGGCACACTTTAAGCAGGGCAGGGAGTCCTCTTTGGTATGGGTAACCACGCTGGATAAAGGCACGCCTGTCAGAGATGCCCAAGTCGAGGTCAGAGACTGCAGAGGAAAGGTGATATGGAAGGGCAAGACAGATGCTGACGGTATTGCTTCGATAAAAAAACAGCTTCCTTCAGGAAATGCCCTGCCTTATTGTGAAAAGGTACAGGGCGGTATCTTTGTTTTTGCAAAAACAGCCAATGACATGACTTTTGTACATTCGAGCTGGGAAAATGGCATCGAGCCATGGCGCTTCAACCTGTCTGATTTTTATGAGCATAGTTCTGCGCAGGAGCATACAATTTTCGATCGGACCCTCCTTCGGGCAGGAGAAACAGTCCATATGAAGCATATCGCCCGCAATCATACCACGGCAGGATTCAGCCATGTTGAGGAAAAGAAACTTGCAAAGACTGTCACTATCATGCATGTCGGAAGCGACCAGAAATATGAACTGCCCCTGAAGTGGGACAGTAAGGGAATTGCCGAGACAGAGTGGCAGATCCCCAAAGATGCAAAGCTCGGGACCTATTCTGTTTTTCTGAGAAGCGAGTCAGGCAGCTTCAGGGTTGAGGAGTTCAGGGTCCCCTTGATGAAGGCGATCATTCAGCAGCCCAAAGAGCCGCTTGTGAATGCAAAAGAGGCGGAGCTTGATCTTTATGCAGCGTATCTGTCGGGCGGCGGTGTCGGGAATATGAACGTGAAGCTGCGTGCTCAGGTGCAGCGGAAGCAGTTGAGCTATCCTGAGTATGAAGACTTTTCATTCGGCAGCGGAGCGGTCAAGGAAGAGATTATCAGAAGAGGCCGCAATGAAGACAGAGCCGGTGATGCGGCAAAGAACAGGCAGCAGATACAGTCACGCGACCTGATACTCGACAAGACCGGAAGCCTGCGCACAATAATCACAGACCTGCCTGCTGTTTCAGAGCCCCATGATATCCATGCCGAGCTTGAGTTCAGGGACCCCAACGGCGAAATCCAGACCATTGCTCAAAGGATTCCGCTCTGGCCTTCAAAGCTCAATATCGGGATAAAGCCGGATTCGTGGGCAGCTTCGAAAGAGGCGTTCAAATTCCATACGATAGTCCTTGACCTGACAGGCAAGCCAGTGCAGGACAGGGAAGTGAAGATCGATCTTTTTCAGAGAAAATTCTATTCCCACAGAAAGAGGCTTGTAGGAGGATTTTATTCCTATGAACATGTGACAGAGACAAAAAAAGTCGGCAAGGCCTGTGAGGGGAAGACGGATGCAAAAGGCCTGCTTATCTGCGATCTGCAGTCTCCGGTCACTGGAAATGTGATACTGCAGGCAAGTACTGCGGATGATGCAGGCAATGTCTCGATTACGCACAGAGAGGTTTGGATTGCCGGCAAGGGCCAGTGGTGGTTCGATGTCTCTGACCATGACAGGATCGACCTGCTGCCGGAAAAGAAAAGGTATGAGCCGGGCGATATTGTAAAGTTTCAGGTGCGTATGCCTTTCAGGGAGGCTGCTGCCCTGGTCACAGTCGAGCGGGAAGGTATTATCGATACCTATATCCGGAAGCTGTCAGGGGCTTCTCCTGTGATCGAATTGCCGATCAGGGGCAACTATGCTCCCAATGTCTTTGTCTCTGCGCTGATCGTCAGGGGAAGGGTTTCTGGCACACAGGCTACTGCCATGGTCGACCTCGGCAAGCCTGCATTCAAGCTCGGCGTAACTGAGATCAATGTGGGCTGGAAGGCGCATGAACTGAAGGTTACGGTCAGTCCTGAGAAAGAGGTGTATAAGGTCAGGCAGAAGGCAATGGTGCGGGTGAAGGTGAAGAGGGCTGATGGAAAGCCGCTTTCAAAGGGCAGTGAAGTGGCAATAGCTGCAGTTGATGAAGGCCTTCTTGAGCTTATGCCTAATAGAAGCTGGAAGCTCCTTGATGGCATGATGGGCAGAAGGAGTTATGAGGTGCATACCGCGACTGCGCAGATGCAGGTGGTGGGCAAACGGCACTATGGACTGAAGGCACTGCCTCAGGGCGGCGGCGGCGGCAGGCAGGCAACACGGGAACTGTTCGATACGCTCCTGCTCTGGAAGGGCCGGGTGAAGCTCAATAAAAAGGGCGAGGCAGATGTCGAGATACCGCTCAACGACTCGCTTACCGGATTCAGGATCGTTGCTGTTGCAAACAGCGGGACCGGACACTTTGGCACAGGCCAGGCAAGCATCAGGACAGCTCAGGAGCTCATGCTCCTCTCCGGCCTTCCTCAGCTCGTGCGGGAGGGCGATACGTTCAGGGCCGGGTTCACAGTCAGGAATGCATCCGACCGGAGCATGGACGTTGAAGTAAAGGGTGTGATGAAGGGTTTTGAGGACAAGGTCCTGGAGCCCATAACAGAATCACTTGCTGCGGGCGAGGCAAAGGACGTGGGTTGGGAAACCAGGGTCCCAGCAGGGATCTCAGGCCTGAGCTATGAGGTCTCTGTAAAGGAGAAGGGCGGACTTGCTGATGACAGCCTTAAGGTTAAACAGAAGGTCGCAGAGGCAGTCCCTGTGAGGATATTCCAGGCAACCCTTGCCCAGGTCGATACGTCTCTTGACATGGATGTTGAGCGGCCAAAGGATGCGGTCTCAGACAAAGGAGGCATTACCATATCGTTCAAACCGAAAATAGCGAATGGTCTTGGCAGTGTCACCTGGTATATGCAGCAGTATCCTTATTCCTGTATGGAGCAGAAGACGTCAAAGGCAGTAGCACTCAGGGATAATGAGCTCTGGAAGAAGGTTCTGGCCGAACTTCCGGCGCACCTTGACGGCGACGGTCTGGTGAAATATTTTCCAATCATGATCAGCGGAAGCGACAGCCTCACGTCATACCTACTTGCCATATCAGATGAGGCTGGATGGGCCATACCGCAGGATCTGAGGGAAAGGATGGAGGAAGGGCTCAAGGGTTTTGTCGAGGGCCGCGTGATCAGGTATTCCTCCCTGCCGACCGCCGACCTTTCGATCCGGAAGCTGACAGCTCTTGAGGCCCTCTCCAGAGGCGGAAAGGCTGAGCCTAAGATGTTAGGTTCGATCATGCTTGAGCCGAATCTCTGGCCGACGTCTGCAGTGCTTGACTGGACGAATCTGCTCCTGCGGACAAAGGACATACCTGACCGTGATAAGAGGTTGAAGGAGGCTGAGCAGATCATCAGGTCGAGGCTGAATTTCCAGGGCACGACCATGGGTTTTTCGACAGAGAAGACGGACAACCTCTGGTGGCTCATGCTCTCTTCAGATGTCAACGCAGTCAGGAGTGTGCTTACCTTCCTGGGCAGGGACACCTGGAAAGAGGATATGCCGAGACTCGTGCGTGGTGCCTTGAGCAGGCAGCATAAGGGCCACTGGGGGCTGACCACGGCGAATGCCTGGGGCGTGCTTGCCATGGAAAAATTCTCGAAGAAGTTCGAGTCTGTGCCGCTTTCAGGAACAACCTCAGCGACGCTTGATCAGATCACGAGAAAGGTCGATTGGACAGGAGCTGATGAAGGCCTGAGCCTCAGGTTCAGTTGGCCAAAGGGCAAGGAGCTTTTGAGCGTCCACCACGACGGCAGGGGCAAGCCCTGGGTCATGCTCCAGAGCCTTGCGGCAATACCGCTCAAAGAGCCGCTGTCGAGCGGGTACAAGATCAAAAAATCACTGCTTCCGGTCGAGCAGAAGAATAAAGGGAAATGGTCAAAGGGCGATCTGGTAAGGGTGAGGCTTGAGATCGAGGCACAGGCTGATATGACCTGGGTCGTGGTGCAGGACCCGATACCCTCAGGCTCGAACATCCTCGGCACAGGGCTCGGCAGGGATTCGCAGATCATGACATCCGGCGAGAAGCGTGAGGGCTGGGTATGGCCTGCTTTCGAAGAGCGGTCGTTCGAGGCATTCAGGGCATATTACGAATTTGTGCCGAAGGGCAGATGGACCGTTGAATACACCATGAGGCTGAACAATAGCGGAACGTTCTCCCTGCCGACAACACGCGCTGAAGCGCTGTATGCGCCTGAGATGTTCGGCGAACTGCCGAACAAGAAGATCGAGGTGGGGGAGTAACGATTGAGATCGAATTTCCGGGGGATGTCTAAATTGCTGTCACTCCGGCTTGTCCGGAGTCTTTTCTCAGAAGGATTCCCGACAAGCGGGAATGACCGATGGCAAGGTTTTGTATATCTGCCTGCTGGAGTAATTCAATTGCTGCTTCTTATAGTCCCGGTCACATCTTCATTTGCCCAGCCATTATTTGAAGATGTAAAGAAGTCCTACAAAAAATCTGATGCAGTGCTGCTGGACAGGCATGGCAAGGTGATCCATGAACTCAGGGTTGATGCAAAGGGCAGGAGGCTGCAGTGGACATCCCTGAAAGAGATCTCACCTGCCTTGATCAGGGCAGTGCTGCATACTGAGGACAAGCGGTTCTATGAACACCATGGCGTTGACTGGAAGGCTGCCGGTGCGGCAGCAATAAAGAACATCTTCTCCAGCGAGAAGCGCGGTGCGAGTACGATCAGCATGCAGGTCGCTGCAATGCTCGACAAAGAGCTCAGGCCAAAGGCAAAGAAGCGGAGCATGGGACAGAAATGGGACCAGATGCAGGCAGCGCGAGAGCTTGAGGAGGCATGGAAAAAGGACGATATCCTTGAAGCTTATCTTAATCTCATCACCTTCAGGGGAGAGCTTCAGGGCATTGCCTCTGCATCAAGAGGGCTCTTTGGAAAGGATGCAGGCGGTCTTGATGAGCAGGAGGCCCTGATCCTTGCCTCATTGATCAGGGCACCGAATGCATCGCCGGAGGCGGTTGCCAGACGTGCCTGCCTTCTTGCCGAGGCCATGGGGAATACGTCAACATGCGATAATCTGAAGGCCCTTGCAGCGAAGAACCTTGTCGGTCCCTATGGTCTGAAACAGAAAACAGGTCTTGCCCCGCAGGTTGCTCAGAAGCTCCTGAGCAATGGCATGACTTCAGCCGTATCGACCCTTGATGGCGGACTTCAGCGCTTTGCAGCAGATACCCTCCGATATCATCTCGCTGCAGTGAGAAAACAGAATGTTCATGACGGTGCCGTGCTCGTTGTCGATAACAGGACAGGAGAGATACTCGCCTATGTTGCCAACAGCGGGGATCTTTCGAGCGCACGTCATGTGGATGGCATCATTGCCCGAAGACAGGCAGGCTCAACGCTCAAGCCATTTCTGTATGGGCTTGCCTTTGACCGCCATATATTGAGGCCCTCGTCAATGCTCGTCGACAGCCCTCTTGATGTCCCGACCGCCTTTGGCGTGTACAGACCCGAAAACTATGACAATGACTTTAAGGGGCCTGTTCAGGCGCGTGATGCCCTTGCCTCGTCATTAAACGTGCCTGCGGTCAAGACCCTCTCGCTTGTGGGGGTCGGGGCCTTTGTGTCCAAACTGATCGAGGCCGGATTCAGTCAGCTCGAATCTGAAGAGCATTATGGATTTTCGATCGCCCTTGGTACAGCCGACGTTACTCTTTATGAACTGGTGAATGCATACAGGACCCTCGCCAATCGCGGAGTATGGTCTGAACTGAAGATCGCGCCGGTAAAGACCAAAGTCAGGAAGCGGAAAGTCTACTCTGAGGAGGCTGCTTTTCTTGTATCTGATATTTTGTCGGACAGGGAGGCGCGGAGCATCACCTTCAGTCTTGAAAATCCGCTTGCCACAAAATTCTGGACTGCAGTGAAGACCGGCACATCCAAGGATATGCGCGACAATTGGTGTATCGGCTATTCCGAAAGATATACCGTTGGTGTGTGGGTCGGCAATTTTAATGGCGAACCGATGTGGAATGTATCAGGTGTGACCGGCGCTGCACCGGTCTGGCATGAGGTGATGGGCTATCTCCATGCAAAGGAAACGAGCAGACCTTTAAAGATGCCGGAAGGTGTGCTCATACAGGCAAGGTATGACGGAACGTCTGACGTTCAGAAAAAGGAAATGTTCATCAGAGGCACTGAGCCTGCTTCCCTGCAGCGTGAGCCGACTGTGCAGGCGAAGCCGTCTTCGTCTGTGCAAAAAATCACCTATCCTGCTCAGCGCATGATCATTGCCCTTGACCCTGATATCCCGGAAGACCGGCAGCGGGTCTTTTTTGAGTCGGATGCATCAGGTGACCTCATCCGCTGGAGGCTGAACGGCAAAGAGATTGGCAGGACATCAGAGATAATATCCTGGAAACCTGTCCCCGGAAAATATACAATATCGCTGATTGACGCTCATGATGTGGTCATCGATTCCGTACGTTTTACCGTGAAGTGACGGCAGATAAAAACGCCATTATCATTGTTTGCTTTTGAAATTGCCTGCAAAGCGTTGAAAGGCAAAGGTGTTCAGTCCGGTTTCAGGGTTATATAGGCAGGCGCTGGAGCAAGGGATAGGGTAGGGCTCAATGTATCTGGCAGGGAGAATTCATTGACAATTATTTCCAATGAATTGTATGATTGTATCAGATAATCATACAATCTGATAAGAGGAGGCTTTATGCGCACAGTTTCCGCTACAGAACTTGCTCGCAATTTCAGAGCCATGCTTGACAGTGTGGAATTCAAGCACGAAGAGCTTGTAATTATACGAAACAACCATGAAGTAGCCAGGATCATACCCGGCCCTGCAAGCATGACTGCGCTTGAAGCCATGGCCGATATCTTTAGGACTCTGCCTGAAGATGCCGGGGCAGGATGGCTTGAAGACTCCAGGGCTTCGGATAGAATACTCAGGAACGGAGTTCGTGATCCTTGGGCTACCTGATCGATACCTGTATCTGGATTGATGTTGAACGCGGTTCGCTCGGACCGGCAGATGTTGCTGCAGTGACCGGCAGTGAGCTGGTGTACCTTTCTCCTGTAACAATTGCGGAGCTCAAATTCGGCGCTGAGAATACAGAAGACGCTGGGGTTCGCCAGAAGCGGCTTGCTGCCCTTGCCCGCCTGAAACATAAGCCACTCTTGACCATTGATGAAACTACCGGGGAGATATTCGGCGATCTCGCTTCCAAGCTGGGCAGGAACGGTCAGGGGCATCGCTATAGGGTGCAGGACCTCTGGCTTGCAAGCCAGGCCATTCAATATAGCTTCTTTTTCCTGACGCACAATCGAAAAGATTTCGCCGACATTCCGGGACTGAACCTTGTTATCTTCTCTGAAGCCGTTAAACATGAGCAGGATCTCTAAGCATGGACCGGAGCCAAGCCTTTGACCGCGTTCGAACGACCTTCACCCAAGGTTTCGACGAAGACCTCTTTACCTGCAATAACGTAACAGGAGTTAAGGAAAGCCGATGGACGGAGAGTCATTAGATATTAAGCAGGACAGGTTACAGAGGCTGAAAGAGCTTTGTCCGGAACTCTTTGCCGAGGGGCAATTAGATTGGGAAAAGCTGAAGGCCGCTTTTGGTGAAGATATCAACTTTGCTAATGAGCGCTATGTATTGAATTGGGCAGGCAAGTCCGATGCCTTTAAAATACTCCAGCAGCCCACCACAGCAACCTTGAAACCTGTGCCTGAGGAATCCTACCTCACCCCCGGCCCCTCTCTTGAAAGAGAGGGGAGCAATAGTATGAACGACTTCATCAACAGCCCAACGGAAAACCTCTTTATCGAAGGCGAAAATCTGGAAGTCCTCAAAGTTCTACAAAAGGCATACTACGGCAAGGTAAAGTGTATTGATATAGACCCGCCTTACAACACGGGCAGCGACAGCTTTATTTACCCCGACAAATTCAGCGAGAAAAAAGAAGATTACCTGAAGCGCATCGGCGATAAGGATGAGGAAGGCTTTCTGATGAAAGAGGGCCTGTTCCGCAAAAACAGCAAAGACAGCGGCCACTATCACAGCAACTGGCTCAGCATGATGTATCCCCGTCTGTTTTTAGCCAAAAACCTCCTGCGTGACGACGGCGTAATCTTTGTTCATATTGACGATAATGAGGTACATAATCTTAGGATGGTTATGAATGAGATTTTTGGGGAAGAGAATTTTTTGGCGTGTGTTATATGGCATAAGAAATATGCAGCTTCAAATGATGTTAAAGGTTTTGCAGATGTGCACGATTACATTTTAGTTTTTCAAAAAAGTAGTTTATTCAGGCGAAATCTGTTGCCAAGAACTGACAAACAAGATTCACTTTACAAATACGATAGTAAAGACAGTATGGGCTTATGGCGTCCGGATAACTTAACAGTGAAAACATTTTCAGAAGCATATTATTATGAAATAATAAATCCCAATACAGGACAATCTTTTCTTCCAACAAAGGGCAGATGTTGGCTAACCAATAAGGCAACAGTTGAAAAATGGATATTGGAAGGTAGAGTTTTTTTTGGTCAAGATGGTAAAGGCGCACCGCAACTTAAACGATATTTGAAGGAAGTTCAACAAGGTGTGGTGCCTATTACATATTGGTCTTATGATGAGGTTGGGCACAATGACGAAGCACGAAAAGAAATAAAATCGCTTTTTGAAGATCCACCTTTTGATACTCCCAAGCCAACACGGCTCATAAAAAGGATGCTTGAACTTTCGACTCAATCCGCTAACGGCGATATTATTCTCGACTTTTTTGGAGGGTCGGCAACAACCGCTGATGCTGTTTTGCAAAAGAACAAAGAAGATGGCGGCAATCGTAAGTTTATTATAGTGCAAATGCCTGAGCCTTGCGATGAAGACAGCGAAACATACAAGGCTGGCTGCAAAACCATTGCTGATATAGGTAAGGAGCGCATCCGCAGGGTTATTCAGAAAATAGAAAAAGAAAAAGCCGAGAAGCCTGATTTATTTGCTGATGGCAAGCTGAATTTAGGATTCAAGGTATTCAAGCTTTCGGCCTCCAGCTTCAAAATCTGGCGAGGCGCTGAAATAGACAGTGAAGAAAAACTTATAGAGCAGCTTGATGCCTTCACCGAGCCCATTAAGCCCGGAGCCGAAAAGCAAAATATGCTGTATGAGCTTATGCTCAAGGCAGGTTATGAACTAACAAGTAAAGTGGAATACATGACAATTAGCTCCCCGCCTATTTTAGGAGGGGTGGCCGAAGGCCGGGGTGGTAAGCCAGCTTTAATATCATCCACCACCCCTACCCCTCCTTATCAAGGAGGGGAGCTAATAGGTTTTTACAGCATCAACAACAATGAACTCATCATTGCCTTAGACGTGATGAATGAAAAACTGATAGAGCAAATCATCGCTGCCAAACCTCAGAAGGTCATCACCCTCGACAGTTTGTTCACCGGCAATGACCAGTTGAAGACGAATACGGTATTGCAAATGCGTGATGCAGGGATAGATTTCAAGACGATATGAAATGAATTATGACACGTGACGATTTAATAACAGATCTTTGTAGTCTTGAGGAAAGCCTTTACTTTGAAACAAAGCGTGTTTCAGGGAAGATGGTGCATAAGGCACTCGAAACAATCGTAGCTTTTGCCAACTCAGAGGGGGGCAATCTCTTATTGGGCATGGAAGATTATAATAAGGCAAAGGGAAAAGATAGGCTATACGGAATCCAGGAAAACCCTTCTGCAATTGATGAACTGTCCCGTAAGACAGCCCATCAAATTACCCCTGCAATAGAGGGGATAAAATGGAAGCGGGTTTCCTGCACCTTGCGCGATGGTACACCTGGTGAGTTATTATGGGTTACCATTCCTAAGAGCCCCAAGGTCCACTCCATTGTTGAAGACGGTACCTGGAAACGCCTGGATAAGGGCAACCGCGAAATGACCGCTCATGAAGTTAATGAGCTCTGTTTTTCACGTGGCGTTATCAGTGCCGAAAATAAAATAGTCGATGTTGCTTTTGATCTCATGCAGACAGAAGTCTGGAAAAACTATTGTGAAAGCAGAAAAATACGTTCAGGTGATATTAAGGACAGGATGTACAGGATTGGCCTCGCGCGAAAAAGAGAGACTCAAATCCTTCCTACAATGGCAGCTGTATTATTGTTTGCTGAGGAGCCGTCAGGCATTCTTTCATCTAAAGCTGCAATAAGAATTTTCCATTATTCAGGCACACGTGTTGAACACGGTCCTGTGCCCAATCTTCGCAAAAAGCCCAAGACAGTCTCGGGGCCATTAATAAACCAGATCGCCGATGCTTATGAATACGTAATTAATGAGATTGCCCAGGGGTTAACTATTGCGGTATCCGGATTTGAAACAATTCACCGCTATCCGACACGCGTAATACGTGAAGCGATTACTAATGCGGTAATCCACAGAGATTACCGCATTAACAGAGATATTAATATCAGAATATTTGATAACCGCATTGAGGTTGAAAGTCCTGGATTGTTTCCTGGCTCGATCGTACCAGCCACAATTGAATTTGCAGGTTCATATAGTCGTAATCCATTGATAGTTAGCAGCCTTAGAGAATTTCCTGAACCGCCCAATATAGATGCAGGCGAAGGGGTGAGGATGATGTTCTCGACCATGAAGGCTGTTGGTCTGTATCCACCTTTTTATATAACTGCACCTGATATTTCACGTGATGCTGTTACGGTTGTCCTGCTCAATGAAGAACGGCCTGCAGTATGGGAGCAGGTTAGCTCCTGGATTGAACGAAACGGCCATATAACAAATAGAGAGTTATGTAAAATTGCCGGGACAGATACGCTTAAAGCCTCAAGAATGCTGAAAAGTTGGGTAAATTCAGAAATGCTTGTTCCTGATAAGAGTAAAGGCAAAAGAGGTATGCGATACCGGAAGATTGGCACAAGTAAGAGACAGGAACTGTTTTATCCATTATCTGAGCTGATAGATAATAAAACTAATGAAAGCTAAAAATCCTTTAAAATCAATCAGATGAAGGATCGGTTATTATCAAAAAGCAGGACTATAAACGGCCGGTTCACAATCAAACATGAAACTCCATTTTGACAGCAATCAGGAATACCAGATAGAGGCTATCAGGGCTGTCACCGATATATTTGAGGGGCAACCCTTAAGCGGCGGGGACTTTGAATTTTCATTAACCGAAAATGGCACCTTGCTTTCCGAAAACGGCACAGGGAATAGACTGTCGCTATCGGAGGAGCAGCTTTGGGATAATGTAAAGAGGATTCAGCAGCGCCACGAGATCACCTCACCCCCGGCCCCTCTCCTTGGGAATGAGAGGGGAGACTTCAGTATTCCAAATGGGATGAATTTTTCTGTAGAGATGGAAACAGGCACGGGAAAGACCTATGTGTATCTGCGGACCATCTATGAATTGAGCAAGCTTTACGGCTTCAAAAAATATGTGATCGTTGTTCCCTCGGTTGCCATCCGTGAGGGCGTCCTGAAAAACCTGCAGATCACCCATGAGCACTTTCAGGGCCTTTATGACAAGGTGCAGCTCAATTATGACGTGTATGACAGCAAGAAGGTTTCCAGTCTAAGAGGCTTTGCTGCCGACAATGCCATTCAGATATTGGTTATAAATATTGATGCCTTTGCCAAGGACGAAAATGTCATCAACAAGCCCAATGACAAGCTCACCGGCAAAAAACCCATTGAATTCCTCCAGAGCAGCAATCCGATAGTAATTGTTGACGAACCGCAGAATATGGAAACAGATATACGCAAAAAGGCGATTGCAAACCTTAACCCCCTTTGCACTCTGCGCTATTCCGCCACCCATACCAACCTTTACAATTTGGTATATTCCCTCAACCCGGTAAAAGCTTATGATTTGGGCCTGGTGAAGCAGATAGAGGTTGATTCCGTAATAAGCGAAAATGCCATGAATGAGGCCTTTATCCAGTTGGAAGGAATAAGCGCAACCAAGACTAAAATCTCCGCAAAGATAAAGATGGACTGCAATACTGATAAAGGCGTGGTGAAGAAATCCGTCAGCGTCAAGGCCGGTGATGATATTTACAAGCTCAGCAACCAGAGAGAAATTTACAGAGACGGATTTATAGTTGATGAAATTGACGCGGGCAATGACACTATCACGCTCACCAACGGCCTGATGCTTTCAGTAGGAGAAACGCAGGGCGGCATGAATGATGAAGTAATGAAGTTTATGATTCGCAAAACCGTTGAAGAACACCTCAAAAAAGAGAGGGTTTACAAAGCCAAAGGGATTAAAGTGCTATCTCTCTTTTTCATTGACAAGGTCAAGAACTACCGGGAATACGACATGAACGGAAATCCGGCAAAGGGCAAGTTTGCCGGATGGTTTGAAGAGATATGTAGGCAAGAGGCTGCCAAGCCTGCCTTCAACGGTTTGTTGCCCTATACCGCTGAGCTGCTTCATAATGGATATTTTTCGCAGGACAGCAAAGGCAGAGTAAAGGACACGGGAGGCGAGACCCTGGCGGATAATGACACCTACAAACTGATAATGCAGGACAAAGAGAAACTGCTTGATCCGGATACGCCGCTTCGCTTTATTTTCAGCCACTCCGCATTGCGGGAGGGATGGGACAATCCTAATGTGTTTCAGATATGCACTTTGAACGAGACCAGATCAGAAATCAAAAAGAGGCAGGAAATCGGCAGGGGCTTACGTTTATCCGTAAATCAAGATGGTCAGCGGATATTTGACCGCAACATCAACAAACTGACGGTTATAGCCAATGAGCGTTATGAAGATTTTGCCAAGGCATTACAGAATGAAATACAGGAAGATTGCGGAGTAGATTTCACCGGCAGGGTAAAGAACAGAGGCGACAGGCAAAAAGTCGGTTTGAGAAAAGGTTTTGAGGCAGACCCGAAATTTCTGCAGATTTGGGAGAAGATAAAATTCCATACCCAATACCACGTTGAATACAAAACAGACGAGTTGATTAACCTTGCTGCAAAGGCAGTAAGGAACATGCCGGATACAAGAAAGCCAACTATCAAATCAACCAAGAAAAGGGTTTTAATCACCGATGCCGGGGTCGACGGGCTGTTGTTGAGTGATAGCATTGATGACGATTATGAAATCGGATTTGAAATACCAGATATGCTGGCTTACATTCAGTCAAAGACCGAATTGACGCGTCACACTATTTTGGAAATACTCAAAAAGTCAGAGAGACTGCATGAATCGTTGCTCAACCCGCAACTCTTTATGGATAATGCTGTAACGTTCATTAAATCGGTGCTGTATGGGTTAATGGTGGACGGAATCAAGTATGAAAAGATCGGCGATAAGATTTATGAAATGAAGCTGTTTGAGGATAACGAGCTGGAAATATACCTTGATCATTTTACCTTTGCAGTGAACAACCAGGACAAGACTATTTACGAAAACTACATCCCTCTTGATTCATCTGTGGAAAATCAGTTTGCCAAAGATTGTGAAAGCAGCGAGGACATTGAGTTCTATTTCAAGCTCCCTTTTTGGTTCAAGATAAATACGCCCATAGGCACCTATAACCCCGACTGGGCATTAATATTCAAGGGCGAAAAGAAGATCTATTTCGTGGCAGAGACAAAAGGCGCTGGTCAGGAACTGAGACCAAGCGAAAAGATGAAGATTGACTGTGGGAAAGAGCATTTTAAACAGTTTGATGATGTAAGGTTTAAAGGACCTATAACATCGGTTTCTGAACTGAATGCGTAATAATTCAAATGGCAGGTAAATAAATCATGGCAAAAACAAAAACCTTTTTCCAGTGCCAATCCTGCGGGTATGGCAGTCCCAAGTGGCTCGGCAAATGCCCTGACTGCAATGCCTGGAACAGCTTTGTAGAGGAGCGGGAAGTCCCCTCAGGACGGAAGGGGTCTTTTCAGCCTTCGACAAAGACCGAACCAATCCTCCTTCAGGCAATAGAGGGCATATCAGAGAAGAGGACCTCGACAGGCATTCAGGAGTTCGACAGGGTATTGGGCGGCGGCGTTGTCTCAGGTTCAGTGATCCTTGTGGGCGGCGACCCCGGCATCGGCAAGTCAACGCTGCTGCTTCAGGCATTCGCAGGCCTTTCGAAAAAGACCGGGAAGCTGCTCTATGTGTCGGGCGAGGAATCACCTCAGCAGATAAAGATGCGGGCAGAGAGGCTTTCTATTGATTCTGAGAAGATCATCCTGCTGCCCGAGACATCCCTTGAAGGCATCCTTGACGCAGCTATCAAGATAAAGCCTGATGCTATGGTGGTGGATTCGATCCAGACCGTCTTTACTCAGGAACTCCAGTCAGCTCCGGGTTCAGTGGGACAGGTGCGGGAGTGCGCCGCACGGCTTATGCTCCATGCAAAACGGTCTGACCTGCCGGTATTCCTGGTCGGCCATGTTACGAAAGATGGTTCTATTGCAGGGCCGCGCGTGCTTGAACATATTGTCGACACGGTCCTCTATTTCGAAGGAGACCGCGGCCATTCCTATCGCGTTTTGCGCACCATGAAGAACCGTTTCGGCTCGACCAATGAGATCGGTATATTCGAGATGTCGGACGCAGGCCTCAGGGAAGTGAGTAACCCTTCAGAACTCTTCCTTTCAGAAAGGCCGCAGAATGTATCGGGCTCGACGGTTGTCGCCTGCCTTGAAGGCACGCGGCCGCTTATGGTCGAGATACAGGCGCTGGTATCGCAGACAAACTTCGGCATGCCGAGGAGGACCTCGATCGGCGTTGATTTTAACCGGGTGAACCTCCTGATCGCAGTCCTTGAGAAACGGGCCGGCCTGCATCTGGGCGGCATGGACATCTTTATCAATATTGTCGGCGGACTGAAGATCATAGAACCGGCGGTCGATCTTGGCATTATCGCAACCATAGCGTCCTCAGGCAGGGAAAAACCTGTAGAGCCAAGGACCTGTGTTTTTGGCGAGGTTGGTCTTTCAGGGGAGATCAGGGCGGTCGCACAGGCAGAAATGCGGTTGAAAGAGGCAGCAAAGATCGGGTTTGAGCGGGCTGTCATACCCTCAGGCAATGCGGACAAGATAAAGGCAAAGCAGGGTATCGAGATTATAGGAGTAAGGAACTGTGACGAATTTCTTAAAGCTGTTCTTCGTTAGCATTATCATACTGACATCAGCATGCGCGCCAAAAAAGGTTGAGACGCCTGCGATTGAGCAGCGGAGCGTTGATGTTGCGCTTACAGAGCGGAGGTCAATCGAACGAATAGATGCAACCCTGTCAGTGGTCTTCGAGAAGACCGATTCTGAGATGCATGGTGATGCGGTTCTCGACATTGCGCAAGACGGCGACCTGCATATGAAGGTCTACACCCTTGGCATACTTGCCATGGATCTCACATCAAAGAACGGCCTGGTGAAGAGCACGCCAAAGCTCGACAAAAACAAGACCGCCATACTTACCAAGGGGTTGAGGGACTGCTTATTCTGGTGGGACCTTACGGACTTTACGATCCGGGAGGAGAATGATCATCTTATCCTGCAGAATGCAACCCGACAGGTTGTTCTTGACGGCAGGACCATGCTTCCTCAGAAGCAGAGAATTTTCTTTGATGACGGCAAACAGTTGACGATTTCCTATGATAATCCTGCTCAGGCAAAGGGCGTGTGGTACCAATCAAAAATGAGGATAGAACTTTCCCGTTATGCGGTTACGCTGACTGTTCGGGAGATCACTTTTACGGAGCGGACTTAGTTCTCAAGACCCAGGTCGATCGCCACAGTTTTGATGATCGAATCATCTACTGATGTATTCTTGAACAAAAACCCTTCCAGCAGTGCATTATCGCAGATCGTGTTGATCAGTCTGGGAACACCGTTAGAATACTTGTAAATCATGGAGATGGCTCTGTCGGTGAAGATCTCATGGTCAGCACCTGCCACTTTCATCCTGTGCTGGATGTAGTCCTTAGTATCTGCTTCCGAGTATGCGTTCAACTTTATCCTGATCGCAACCCTCTGCTTGAGCGGCTCATCGAGGGAGAGTACCTGATCGAGGTCAGGAAGTCCGAAGAAAACAAAGTTCACCATCTTGCCTTCATCGGTCTCCATATTCAACAGCCCCCTGAATTCTTCCATGATTTCGCGCGAGTTCAGCATCTGAACCTCATCCATAAGCACGACTGCCCTCTTGCCCTGTTCATTGATCTCATGGAGCCTCTTATAGATCTCGCTCAACAGTTCTATCTTGTTTTCAGGGATCTGCTTGACGCCAAGCTGGATCGCAAACTTTTTGAAGAGCCATTCAGAGCTGACCGATGAGTGAATGATCACGAGCAGGGCTGCTTCATAATCCTCCTCAACAAGCTCTTCAAGAATCTTGCGTGCCAGAGTGGTTTTGCCTGCGCCGATGTTGCCGATCACGACAGCGAGCCCCTTTCTCGTGTCAATGGCGTATTTCAGCTTGACCAGGGCTTCTGCCTGCTGAGGGCTGCTGTAGTAAAACCTGCTGTCTACAACATTCGAGAACGGATGCTCTGCAAGTTTAAAATATTCGAGATAGTCCATGTGTTAGAGGTAGGATACTCTATCCTTCCTTTCTTTAGGTTTTGCTTTTGCCTGTTCATTTTCTTTTTCAACAGTCAGAAGGGCCTGAGCCCTCAACTGAGTCATTTTATCAGAAACGTTCCGGAATTTTGCATTCCATCCGTACACCCCGGTGTACAGGTCGAGGGCCTCCTTCAGGTTCTGGTTCTTCTCATATGCCTCTGCGAGCTCATAGGTAAGCGCCCAGTAGGAATCATCCCTCTCCTTCATATCCCTGATCGCTTTGGCCAATACATCTATCGCAAGGGTGAAAAGACCCCGCTCCATATAACAGACGCCGAGCATGGTAGATGACTGGATAAAACGCGCCGGATCTTCCCGTGATGTCTGGAATTCCTTGATCGCATCGTCAACAAGCCCCATCTCCTTGTATGCGATGCCGAGGTTGTAGTGGGTTTCGGAATCCTCGTTGCCAAGCTCTTTCTCCAGACCCTTTTTGAACTCCTGAAATATTTCGAGCACATCATTATCAAGGGATGGCTCAGGCATTTCCTGGGCGTCCATGAGGTCCTCGTCTGCAAGGGAGAATGTTTCGAATTCAGTTTCCCCGGGCGGCGCCGCAGTTATTTGAGCAGACGCCTGCACCGGCGGCTGCTCTTCCTGCAGCGGCGCTTCCATGACAGGTGCCGGCTCCTCAAGCCTCTCCTCTTTTACCGGAGCGGCAACAGGCTCTTCAGTAACGGGTTGTTCAATCACAACGTCTTTTAGCGGCGGTGTTGTCTTTTCGGCTGTCTCGAAGACGTCGAACATCTCATGCTTGTCCGGCAGCTCAAACGTCTCCTGCTCTTCCAATCCGTCTGTTATAGGAGGCTCTTCATCTGCACCGAACATCCCGGGCCGTTCGAACTCAGCCGGTTCTTCAACGATTTCCGGGAGTTCAATGGCGCCCTGCATATAGCCGGCCCCGAGATCAGAGGCTGTCTGCCCCAGAGCGGCAAGACGATCATTGACATCCTTGTTTTCAGGGAAGAGCTTCTGCAGCCTTTCAAGGATCTTGACGGCCTCGGTACCAAGCCCCTGGCGGGAATAAAAATCAGCCTCGGCTATCTCTTCCTCGTAGTCATCGATATCGAGTTCTCCTGACGAAACAGCTTCATCTAAACTGATGGGCTGAGGCGCAGAGAATGAAGTTCGCTCGATAAGCCGGGCAAAGCCCTGGTCAGTAAGTCGAGGATCTTCAGGGCTGATCTCAAAGGCATCCCTCAGTGCCTGCTCAGCATTCGCCTCGTCGTCTTTGCGTTTGTACAGTTCGTTCAGGATAAGGCACTCACTGACTGCTGCTTCCCTGTCGTGCGTGTCTGTGTACACGGATTTAAGCCTCAGATGGACATCAAGGTTTTCCGGAAATCTCTGCTTTAATCCCTCTAACAAACGCTGCGCTTCGCTGAGCAGACCGTAGCGCGAGAAGATGTCAGCCTCGGTAATCACCTCGTCGAAAGTCTTCTCCGCCCTGACGGTTATGCTCTCAGCTCTTGCCTTGCTCTCGGCTTCAGGGGTCTTAACTGTCTCCACCATCAGATCTTCTGTTACCGAGGCTTGGAACTCTTCGGGCTTGATGGTCTCCGGCAGTTCAGTAGTCCCTGCAAAGACATTGATCTCCTGTATTGAAGGAGTTTCCTGTTCAGGGACTGTCTCCTGTATGCCGGCCTCCAGATTCAGGTCTGCGGACATATCAATTTCCGGAGCCTGAGGTTCCTCAGCCAACGGCTCAGGTTCCGGTTCAGGAGGAGTGAGCCTCTTCAGTACCTCAGCATCTAACGGATTGATCCGCTCAGCCTCGGTATAGCAGGCACGTGCGTCTTCTTCCAGCCCTTTTTCAGCATAGGCGTCTCCAATGGAGAGCAACTCTGTTATGGCATGCTCATCTTCATTTAATTGCCTGTAAAGAGAAACAAGCCTCTTGCCCGTTTCAAGCGGTTCAATGCTTCTGAAGGTGTTGAGGAAACTGACAGCATCATCAGGCTTCAGGTCAGGGAGAACCTCATCAAGGATCGGCAGGAATTGGTTCCAGGCCATCTCTGTTTCCCCGGCTTCAAGATACAGTTTACCTAACATCCTGCAGGCCCTGATGTTCTTCGGTTCTTTTTCTGTGATCCGCTGGAGGCATTTCCTGCCCAAACCTGTGTCATCAGAGAGCGATGCCAGGTCTGCGCAGCGAAAGAGGATGTCCAGGTCTTCAGGGAAGAGTACCACGGCATCCCTCATCTGTTCCATGGCCAGTTGAATCTCGCCGGTCTTTTCATAGACCTGGCTGAGTCCCAGGGTGGCTTCCTTGTTCAGGGGCTGTATGTCGAGGGTCTTCTGGAAGAATTCCCTGGCCTTTTGAATGTCCCCTTTTTCATCATAGATTCGCGCCAAATGGACGAATTCCCGCGCTGCATCCGACTTGAGGCCTTCTTTGATATAGATATCTGCTACTTTAATCCTGAGCGGAATGTTTGCAGGCGAAAGGGAAAGGATCTTTGCGTACACATCGAGGATCTTTTCCTTTTTACCTTCCTTTGCAAAGAGATCTGCAACAACAAGATAATATTTAATGGCCTCTGCGAGCATGCCCTTTTCTTCACAGATCTCGCCAAAGGCGATGAGAGCATCAGTATCCGCAGGGTTAATGTTCAACACCTTTTTGTACAGGGCCTGCGCCTTCTGGGAAAAGCCTTCCTGTCTGAAGAAGATAGCAGCTTTCTGGTAATACTCTATGGCAGACTTTTGGGTGCCCTTTCTCAGGTATATGTCACCGATCATATTGAAGGTATTGCCATCAGGGCTGTCTTTGACAAGCTTCTCTAATTCGGAGATAGCCTTGTCAACTGCACCTTTGGCTAAATACTTCTGGGCGTCTTTTAATATGGCAGCTTTATCTAACATATGGGCAATTTTAATTTTATCGCACGGAAATAAAAAGTGTCAATAAAAACAACAAGTTATTTGTTTTTCATGGCAGGAACCGGCTTCAAGAAAACAGTTTCGAAATTTCTTATCATTTCGGTGCGCAGTTCGGTTATCTTTCGAAGCATTTCGATGAAATTTCTATGATCTGAAAGGGGCATCTGTTCCCCAATCACCTCAAGCAGCGGCGAACAGAAAAACCAGGTACAGCGATAAGGCCTTTCAGGGCGCTCCCGAAGACAACCCCTCCTGCCCAGGAAGCGGCAGGGGTCTGTTGCTGCGACCCCTGGGTCTTCTTCAGGGATTTCCTTATTGAGGGCTGACATGAATATATTGTCACTATAGTCAAAGTCTGAGTGCCTGTTAATGCAGCAGACACTGGTGCAGTCCGGACAGACCCTTGACGTTAGGCATTCGATAATGGGACTGACCGCCTCGATCATCTCCCTTGCCTCCTCTGCCCGATGTCTTACGCTTTCAAGTGCAGTCCTGTGTTCGGAAAAAAACAGCGGGATTTTGTCGCGGCTGATCAAAGCCGGTCACCGGAACCGCAGATAGGGATTTGCCCGGGTTTCCCGTCCGAAGCCTCGTGCATGACCACTTTTACCTGATACTTCTCTTTCAGTTCCCTGACTGCGCAGACATGGTCATAGTGTGCATGGGTGAATATGATATATGCAGGTCGCAGATTCTTTGCGTCGATATATGCGCTTAATTTGTCAGGCTCGTCACCCGGATCAATGACGATCGCCTCCCGGTTTTCTTCCTCAAAGACAACAAAGCAATTTGTGTCCAGCTGGCCCACGATCACGGTTTCGATCTGCATGCTTAATTATACGCAAAGCAGTGAGGTTTCAAAAAGCCTGTGCAATTGGATAAAATATTCATATGAAAGATACAAACCTCAAATGCAGGGCCTGCAACGGTCAGATCAAACTGCAGTTCGGCTGAAGGGCAATTTACCTGCGCTGCATGGACTGCGGCAAGCGATATGGCATAGCTGACTACGTTGATGAACTCGACCAGGAAACCTGGGACCTGATATCCTCACGTTCCTGCAACAGGGCATGAGCATCTTCCCGCATCTCCGTGACGCAGACCGGGAGATTATCGACAGGGCTGCAGGCAGGATGCGGGACCTGTACGACCGCATGGGCAGGGCCTATGACAGATCTGCTTCGTGCTATGATTTTTCCTGTACCGGCTGCGAAGAGAACTGCTGCGAGGAGCGCTTTTATCATCATACCCTTTCCGAGTTTCTTTACCTGATTCAAGGGCTGCAGGCTCTGGAGCAGGGGCGGAGAAAAGAGATTTTTGACAGGGCGGCAGAAGTGGCAGAGCTGTACAGGATGCATGACAGGGAGGGGCTGGCCAGGAGGGTGATGTGCCCGCTCAATAGTAATAACCTCTGCAGTCTGTATGAACACCGGCTCATGATCTGCAGGCTCCACGGTGTGCCGTACAAAATGCGCAGGCCTGACAGCACGGAGACGCAGGGCATCGGCTGTCACAGGATAGACTGGGATATGTCACCTGAAAAGAGCGCAGACTGCATGTTTGACAGGACAGACCTGTACCGTGAACTGTCAGGCATCGAGATTGAACTGAGGCAGAAACTCGGCTTTGGCAATCGGATAAAGATGACCATTGCAGAAATGATTGTTGAGGCTGAAAGACTGCTAACTATATCAAACACGGGGGGAATATGAGCATCAGAGAAAACATCCATCAGGTCAGTGACCTTATTAAACCGGAGCATATTCTTGTCAGCGTCTTTGACAAGACCGGTCTTGAAGAACTTATAAAGGGCATACTTGCTGCGAATCCTGCGGCCAGATTTTATTCCACCGGTGGCACAGGCAAGAAGATCTCGGAGATCCTCGGCGCAGACGCAGCAAAGAACTATATCTCGGTCGAAGAGTTCACCGGCGCTCCTGAGATGGAGGGCGGCCTGGTCAAGACCCTCCATCCCAAGGTCCACGCAGGCCTGCTTGCAGAGAGAGGCAATCCGGCCCATGAGGAATATCTGTATAAAACGCTTGCAGCAGGGAGTAAGTATGCCGGAGTATATTTTGATGTCTTTGTCGGCAACCTCTACCCCTTCACCTCTGTCATAGAAAAAGAAGGCACGACCTCTGAGACAGCACGGGTGAATATCGACATCGGCGGGCCTGCCATGACCATGGCCTCTGCAAAGAACTGGCACAGCATCGCAGCGCTCACCTCGCCGGCGCAGTATCAGGGCTTTATCGAGGCGCTCAAAAACAATGGCGGAAGGATAACTCTTGAGCAGAGGTTCAATCTCGCAACGCAGGCAATGAAGTCTATCGGTGACTACCGCTCAGCCATCGGCTCTTATTTCACTAACCTGGATTTCAATAAAGACGTAAAGCCGTTCCTGAAAGTGCAGTAAACACCTGTAAAAGCGACAGCTGCATTGATGGTAATGGGCGCTGTCGGATCATCTCTTTGCATGTCTGGAGATATCCTTAATTGGTGTTTGAGACTGCCCTGCCTCTTTATTTTACATTGACTAACCCTGAAAGCCCTGTGATACAATGCATGCAGCCTATGAATCTGTCACATGGCAAAAAGAGGCGCCTCAATGGCTGAGGGGATTACCGTCAGGGTGCTCGGTGACTATGGCCCTTTCTCCCGTATGGGCAAGAGTATCGGATACCTGGTAACCCTTGGCAATTCTCATTACCTGCTCGACTGCGGTACGCCGCTCTTCCAGCAGATCGGGGGCCACGGCCTCAAGAATATCAAGGGACTGATCATTACCCATTGCCACGATGATCACAAAAGATGGTTTTCCGATCTCGCGCTATTCAATATGTACGCCCCTGACTTTACGACAAAACTCTTTCTCCTGACCAGTGAACAGGTCAGCGAAGATCTTAAACGGGCTTCAGGGCCAGCGCTTGAGAGGAGTCTTTCTCTTGACGGCCGGAAGGTAGTAGATATCTCCTACGATACCTACATTGAGCATAGAGTGCTTGGGCCGCGGCCGAAATACAGGATCCGGAGCGCAGACAGAGGTTCTGGGCTGAAGGCGCTCTGCATTATAGGTCCGGACAACAGGCCGGTCGGCCCGGAACGCGGGAAGATCGTTATCAGCAGCGCTACGGGCCTTGCCCGAATGCTCTTCAGGGACCCTGAGTATAACGAATGGGTTGAACCCGAGTCTTTTTACTCCTTTACCTCTGATATCTTTTATGAAGAGGAAAAACATCATTTTACTGATCCCGAGGGCTTCACTATTGAGGCCTTTAATGCGCCGGTCTGGCATGGCCTTCCGAGCATCGGGCTGAGGTTCAGCAATGGGAAGGAATCGCTCCTCTTCAGTTCTGACACGGTAAATGATATTCAAATCTGGAAGGCCCTTGCCCATGAAAAGAGAGAACAGGTCCATGCCCTGCCCAGGGAACTGTTCGAGTCGTCGTCAGTCCTCTTCGGAGATATTAATGACTTTATTGAGCGTGCCTGGAGCCGTGAACGATATGATGAAGCCCTCCATGCCTTTGATTCAGGGATCGTGATCCATGACATCGCAGCGAGGAAGAGTGTGGTACATACCGACTACAGCCGGCTCGCCCATACAAAACTGAAGAAAAACAGGACAATCCTTACCCATAGTCCTGACATGATCACTTCAGAATGGGTGCTCAGCAGGACGGACAAACTGTTTCGGGTGCTGGGTGATGATTTTTTCGAGGTTGTGGGCGATGAGCTTTATCCCCTGAACGCCGATTTTTACCACAAAGAGGCCGGACGCTATTATGTGGGGTACAAAAATCCTGAGGGCGCATATACAATCTGTGAGAAGGAGGGGCTCCTCAGCCTTGCAAAAGATGGCACCAAGGGCAGGGTCCTCTTCCGCGTTGATCTGTATGAGGACATAGGAGGAAGATATTTCCCGACACTCGATCACGACAAAGATATCTATTTCGAGCGCAAAGACGGCCAGGTCGAACGTATAACCTTTTCTGGAAAAGGGAGCGTCGGAGAAGTAGTCAGCTGCCAGCGGGACAGGCTCTCAAAAAGGGTTTGTTAATTCAAGACAGCCTAAGGCGTGCGTCACTTTGGAGATAACCTAAGGAATACTGCTCCCTCCGGCATTCTGATAAAGGCAAAGGCGTGTCTTTGGCTATTGACAATTCATTACGCATCTCAGCAGCCCGATCATCTCATTGAAATTAAAGGGTTTTCTTAAGACATGTTCTACGCCGTTTTTCTTCATTTCAGAAAGCTCATCGTCTGTTGAATAATTCCCGGTTGCTATCATTATTTTTTGGTCAGGCTTGAGCTTCCGCAGTTCCCTGCAGACCTCGATACCGCCCATTCCCGGCATTGACATATCGATAATAACAAGGTCGTACCGGCTGCCAGGCTGCCTGATATGTTCAAGGCCGGCAAGGCCGTTTTCAGCAGTCATGACCTGAAAACCTGATTCGGAAAATACATCAGTAAGCAGTTCCCGCACAATCTCTTCATCGTCAATCACGAGTATTTTTTTTTGCGTATCCATGAGGCACGTCCCTCCATAACGGGTTAAGCGTTAATCAATTTTGTCCTGATAACATCTTAGCATAGGTGAAGCGGCACAGGCAGAATGCTGTCAAAAAACAATGTTACAGACATTTATTGGTCAATTAGTTGACACTTCATAGCTTTCTGAGCAGATAAATATCCTTATATTTCAATAAGATGATCTTGGCACAATCCTTGATTAGGGAGAGCGGAGCAAAAAGTCAAAAGCAGGCGCCGAAGGCATAGGCGCTGTCAGGTATAAGGAGGCTTATTGTTATGGAAGAAGAGAAACATAGTGAAGAGGGAGCCGAGGCCCATGCCAAACCCGCGGCAAAAGGCGGCAAGAAGAAGCTGATGATCATCGTCCTGGCCGCAATTCTGGTGCTGGGAGGAGCAGGCGGTTTTGTGGGGTATCGCATGCTGTCTCAAAAGGGCGAAAAGGCCGGAGAAGAGGGCGGACACAAAAAAGAGGGGGAGACCAAGACAGCACTTGTGGCTGTCGATCCTTTTGTCGTGAACCTTACCGAGCATGGCAGGTATCTGAAGGTTACACTCCAACTCGAGCTTTCCGATGCAACGCAGCAACCCTCGGTTGCTGAAAAGATGCCGAACATCAGGGACGCGATCATCACGCTGCTGAGCAGCAAGTCGGCCGAGACAGTATCAGGGCCTGAAGGAAAGATCCAACTGAAGGACGAACTCCTCCTCAGAACGAATCAGGCGGTGGGCAAGGACCTCTTCAAGAACCTGTACTTTACCGAATTCGTAATGCAATGAACAAGGTACTCTCACAAGATGAAGTCGATGCCCTGTTACGCGGAGTCTCTTCAGGGGATATCGAGACCGAGACCAGGAAGGAAACTGAAGGCGGTATAAAGGCCTTTGATCTTGCGAGCCAGGAGAGGATCATCCGCGGCAGGATGCCGGGCCTCGAAATGACGAATGAGCGCTTTGTCAGGTTCTTCAGAAACTCGATCTCATCCGCAATTATGAAGTTCGTTGACATAAATATCCAGGGTATTGAGATGATGAAGTTCAGCGAATTCATGAAGACCATTCCGATGCCTTCCAGCATAAACATGTTCAAGATGGAGCCTCTGAAGGGTTATGCACTCTTTGTGCTTGAGGCCCCCCTGGTCTTTGCCTTTATAGAGTATTTTTTTGGTTCCAGTTCAGCCCGGTTCGTGAAGTCAGAGGGAAGGTATTTTACGCTTATCGAGCAGAGGATCATCCGCAAGGTTGTAAATATGGCGCTTGCAGATCTTGCTGAGGCATGGAAGGTGATTATTCCGATAAAACCGGAATATACCGGCTCAGAGATGAACCCCCAGTTTGTGACAATCGTAACACCGACCGAGGTCGTGGTGAAGATAGAGGTGCATATCGAGGTTGAAGAGTTCACGGGAAAATGTTTTTTCTGCATTCCCTATTCGATGATAGAGCCGATAAAGGAGAAGCTCTCTTCAGGCCTTACCGGCGAGAAGCTCGAAGCTGATCAGAGATGGGTGGATCGACTTACCGAAATTCTCCTTGCTTCACCCGTGCACCTCACTGCCGAAATCGGCAGGGTAGAGCTTTTGGTAAGAGATCTTATGGACCTTGAGGTTGGCAATATTATAAGCCTTGGCAAGGCGGTGAGCGATGAACTCGTCATAAAAGTTGAAGATGTGCCGAAATATATGGGTACGCCGGGAGTGAGCAGGGGTGCTCAATCCATCAAGATAACCCGGACCTTAGAGAAATGATAACGGTTCAGGTGTACAGGTCGATAGTCTGCAGGTGTTTAGCTGACAGACTGAACAACCTTCAGACTGTTCAGCTGAGCAGGTATGAGAAAATGAACGGAAAGGAGAATATGCATGGCTGACAAACAGGCAGAGGCTCAGGCCGCCCAGTTTAGTGAAGTGAGCAGCGACAGCAGGGCAGAAGGAGGAAAGGATATCGATTTCCTTCTTGATATCCCGCTTGACGTTACGGTCGAACTCGGCAGGACACGGATGCTGATCAAGGACCTGCTTCAGCTTGGACAGGGCTCTGTTGTTGAACTCGAAAAGCTTGCCGGAGAACCGATGGAAATTCTTGTTAATAACAAGCTGATTGCCCGTGGCGAGGTTGTGGTAGTCAACGAAAAGTTCGGCGTCAGGCTGACAGACATCATCAGCCCCGTAGAAAGGATCAGGCAGCTGAAATGACGGAAACGGCGATTCAGATGGCGTTTGCCCTTGGCCTCGTGATCTGTCTGATCTATGCACTCTCTTTTGTCTATAAGAAGAAGCAGAAGGCTGCGAATCTCCTCAACCTTGTGGCATACCAGTCATTTGGCCAGAAGATGGGCATTGCAGCAATCAGGGTGGGCAGTGAAATCCTTGTTCTTGGCGTAACGCCTACGGATATGAAGCTATTGAAAAAGATCCAGGAACGGCCCGGTGCATCTCAGGAAGTGGCCAGTATTGCTGACAAGGTGAAGAAGCTCCGGAGGATCAAGCAGGAAATATCATGAACAATACGGTGGATATGAACAACCCGGTGATGTCGGTTTTTCTTATCATCAGTTTTCTGTCGCTGCTGCCGGCAGTGCTGGTGATGTTCACGTCATTCACCAGGATCGTCGTTGTTCTGGGGTTCCTGAGGCAGGCGATCGGCGGCCAGCAGATCCCTCCCAATCCGGTCATAATCGGTCTTTCACTGTTTCTTACGCTCTTCATTATGGGGCCGACGGTTGATGTGATCACAAAGGAATCGGTCAATCCCTATATGGACAAGCAGATAAACATGGGGGAGGCCCTGAAGAGGGCAGAGAATCCGGTCAAGACCTTCATGCTGAAACAGACTCGGGAGAAGGACATCGCTCTTTTCCTGAAGCTTTCCAAGGAGCCTGTCCCTGCAAAGCCTGCTGATCTTCCGCTCAAGGTAGTTGTACCTGCCTTTGCGATCAGTGAACTGAAGACAGCCTTTGAGATCGGCTTCCTTATTTTTATACCGTTTTTGATCATCGATATGGTTGTGGCAAGTATTCTTCTGTCCATGGGCATGATGATGCTCCCGCCGGTCATGATCTCCCTGCCGTTCAAGCTCCTGCTTTTTGTTCTGGTGGACGGCTGGAACCTTGTTATCGGCTCCATTGTGAGGAGTTTCAATTGACCATTGAACTGGTGAAAGAGATCTCCGGGGAGGTATTCAAGACCATACTGCTGGCATCTGGTCCTGCCCTGATCACGAGTCTCGTTGTCGGCCTGATCATAAGTTTTTTTCAGGCTATTACCCAGATACAGGAGTTTACGCTCACCTTTGTGCCGAAGATCGTTGCGGTCTTTCTCTGCATCTTTCTTATGCTCCCCTGGATGTCCCAGGTGCTGGTCACCTTTACCAGGAATCTTATCGAGAACATTCCGGTGTACATACGATGAACCCGCTCCAGGAATTAGCAGCCTTTTCCCCCTCCATGCATGCGTTTGTTTTGGTGCTTCTGAGGGCAGGCATCTTCATGAGCATGCTGCCGGTCTTCGGCAGCAAGAGTTTTCCGCTCCAGTTCAAGATCGGTCTGGCAGTGGCCTTTGCAGCCCTGCTGTCACCCATCGTGCATGTCGAACTTGCCAATATTCCCCTGCCTGTCCTGGTGATGCGTGAAGCAGCGCTCGGCATTATCCTCGGCGCTACTGCGCGTGCGGTCTTCTTTGCCGTTGATATGGGCGGCCAGATGATCAGTAACGCCATGGGGCTGTCGATTGCCACGGTCTTTAATCCCGAGATGGGCCAGTCAACGGAAATCGGGAGGATCTACGGCATTATCGCCATGCTGATCGTCCTTGCCATAGACGGCCACCATGAGCTGATATCGGTCTTTGTCCAGAGCTATGACTGGCTGCCGATCGGCCAGGTGAATGTCCAGAATCTTATCCTCAAGGTGGTGAGCGCAGGGTCAAAGATATTTGTCATAGCCCTGAAGATCAGCGCTCCGGTCCTTGTCGGTATGCTTATCGTGAATATCCTGATGGGGTTTCTGTATAAGGCAGCTCCGCAGGTGAATATCTTCTTTGTGAGTTTTCCGGTATTTCTGGCCCTCGGATTTCTGATCATGGCCATGAGTGTGCCGGTCTTTACACACTTTTTTGCCGGTCAGTTCCATGACGTAAATGACGAGCTGTTCCGGATCCTGGCAATAGCACGAAAATGAGAAGAGGCAAAGGGTAATGGCAGAGTTTGAAGAACGAACAGAACAGGCGACGCCGCGACGGCGTCAGAAGGCACGGGAAGAAGGCAAGGTCGCCCGAAGCCGTGACCTTAATGCGATTGCCGCTATTGGCGGCATACTGGTGGTTTTTGTCCTTGGAGGAAGACATTTCATGGATTCACTGGGCGGCATGACCGGAAGGCTCCTGTCGCTTCAATACGGATACGAACCGATCACGGTCCTGCGTGCAGCATCCGTGGAAACCATGTTCATCCTTGCCCCGTTTCTTGGCACCGCGTTTGTTTTTGCCGTGGTTGCGAACGTTTCCCAGGGGGGCATTGCCCTGAAACCACTGAAATTTAACTTTGACATGATCAACCCCCTGACCGGTTTTAAAAGGCTCTTTTCCATGAACGGGCTGTTGGAGTTCCTCAAGAGCCTTGTAAAGTTTGCGCTGGGCGCATATCTGCTTTACTGGGTGGTCCAGAAAGATCTGCCGCTGTTGCCAGGGCTGATGGAGATGGGCTTCAGGCCCCTTGCCCTTGCATCGGCTCGGCTGATCCTGAAGGCTGTGGCCTTCGGCTTTTTCTGGTTCTTTGTCCTCTCGATCATCGACTATTTTCTCCAGCGATGGCAGTTTGACAGGTCCATCAGGATGTCCCGGGAGGAGATGAAAGAGGAGTTCAAGGAGTCTGAGGGAAATCCGCAGATAAAGTCACGCATCAAGAGCATACAGCGCGAGATGGCGAGAAAGCGCATGATGCAGGAAGTGCCGAAGGCGACGGTTGTTATCACGAACCCGACCCATTTTTCGGTAGCCCTGAAATATGAAGACGGCAGGATGTCAGCGCCGAAGATTGTGGCAAAGGGGGCAGATGAGGTTGCTCTCAGGATCCGGGAGATTGCACGCAGACATGGCGTACCGATCGTTGAGGACAAACCTCTTGCGCGGCTGCTCTTCAAGCTTGACCTTGATGCCTCAGTCCCCCAGGAGCTGTACAAGGCTGTGGCGAAGATCCTTGCCTATATCTACGGCCTGAAAGGTAAGTCATGAACAGGTTTCTGACGATGGTGCAGAAGAGAAGCGATGTGGTGATCGCGGTTGCGGTTGTGGCGATACTCGGGGTCATGCTTCTGCCCCTGCACCCGCTGATCCTTGACCTGCTCCTGTCCATTTCCGTGGCGCTCTCGATCGTGATCCTCGTGACCTCGATCTATATCCAGAAGCCGCTCGATTTTTCTGTCTTCCCTTCGCTGCTGCTGATTGTAACGCTCTTCAGGCTCTCCCTCAATATTGCATCAACGAGGCTGATCCTGCTTCGGGGCGGCGAAGGCGTCTCCGCTGCCGGTCATGTCATACAGGCCTTCGGCAGTTTTGTGGTCGGCGGAAACTATGCGGTAGGCTTTATTATTTTTATCATTCTCGTTGTCATTAACTTTGTTGTTATCACGAAAGGTGCGGGCAGAATTGCAGAGGTGGCAGCAAGGTTTACTCTTGATGCCATGCCGGGCAAGCAGATGGCAATCGACGCTGACTTAAACACCGGCCTTATCGATGATGCCGAGGCACGCAGAAGAAGGCTTTTTATCGCGCAGGAGGCTGATTTCTACGGCTCCATGGACGGTGCCTCCAAGTTCGTCAGAGGCGATGCAATTGCAGCGCTTGTCATCACCGGTGTCAATATCATCGGTGGTCTTCTGATCGGTGTGATCCAGCACAAGATGGCAATAGCAGATGCCGCAAGCACGTATACGATCCTGACGATTGGTGAGGGCCTTGTTGCCCAGATCCCGGCCCTGCTTGTCTCAACAGCTGCCGGCATGATCGTTACCAGGGCCGGGACAGATGCTGACCTTGGCAAGGACATCACCAAACAGCTGCTCGTGAACCCCAAGGCCCTTATGACAGCCTCCGGTATTCTCTTTGTTTTCGGCCTGGTGCCCGGGTTGCCGCACATTCCCTTTCTCCTCATTGCTGCATCATTCGGCGGGCTTGCCTATGTGATCTATAAATCGCCGGTAGAGGAGACACCTGAAGGAAAGGCAGCGGAGAAAGCTCCTGAGGAGCCGAAGATTGAGGCATTCCTTGAAATTGATCCGCTTACCCTTGAGATAGGATATGGTCTTATCCCGCTGGTTGAGGAGAAGAGCGGAGAGCTCCTTGCCAAGGTCAAGGCAATGAGAAAGCAGCTTGCAGCAGAGATCGGCTTTGTGGTACCGCCGATCCATATCAAAGACAACCTGCAGCTCAGGCCGAGTGAATACAGCGTGCTTATCCGTGGGGTCGAAGTTGTGCGCGGTGAGGTTATGATGGGCTATTATCTTGCCGTATCAACAGCAGGCGCAGAACGCATTGAAGGTATACCGACCAAGGAGCCGGCATTCGGTCTGGCAGCGTACTGGATTGAAGCAAGGGACATGGAGCGCGCACAGACAGCAGGGTACATGGTGGTTGACCCTGCGACGGTCATTGCAACGCATCTTACGGAGCTCATCAGAAAGCACTGCTGGGAGCTGCTGACACGAAATGAGGTGCAGACCCTCCTGGACAATGTTGCCAGGGTTTATCCGAAGATGGTCGATGAGCTCATCCCTGTGCATATGACGATCGGCGGTCTCCAGCGCGTCCTGCAGGGTCTGCTGAAAGAGCGCGTGCCGATCAATGACCTTATCACCATTCTGGAGACGCTGCTCGACTATGCTCCGCAGACAAAGGACGTTGAGATTCTGACCGAGTATGTGCGGCAGTCTCTTGCCCGATACATAACAAAGCAGTATCAGGCACAGGACGGCAGCGTCCCGGTCTTTACCCTGGACCCGAGGTTCGAGAGGGTGCTTGTGCAGTCCCTTGAGGGCGGCGGCGCGCTGGCCCCTGACACAGTGACCAAACTGGTCAAGGGCGTAGAGGGCGCCATGGGCCGGGACAAGCTTCGGGGTATGCAGCCGGTTATCGTCTGTTCCGTGCATGTAAGACGGTTCCTGAAAAAGATCATGGAGAAGTTCATGCCTTCTGTGGTTGTGCTGTCAAATAATGAGATTTCCTCCTCAGCAAGACTCTATACAATGGGAATGGTGAGATATGAAGATTAAGAAATTCAGGGCAAAGACATTCAGTGAAGCCCTTACCCTTGTGAAAAGGGAGATGGGCCGGGACGCGGTCATCCTATCTTCGGAAGAGCAGAAAGGGCTCGTACCGGGAGTTGAAGTGACAGCAGCAGCTGACTATGAACTTGAGGAAACGCAGGCTGGTCAGACTGCGTATGCGCAATATGCCGGGGCCTCAGTTCCGGACAAGGCCCCTTATCGCCGGCAGAACACCTCGGGGCATGGGGTCTCTCAGGCTGCGGCAAAAAGAGGTGTGCCTGTTTTTTCTGACGCGGAAAGCATCACGGCCATAAAAGAAGACCTGGGAAGCCTGAAAAGCCTGCTTGAGGGGATGAAGAAGAATGGATTTGAAGTAGAACTGCCCGAGCCGAAGAAAAAGGTCTTTCGCTACCTCAGAAAACGGGCGATCAGGGAGGAGCTTGCGCTCAGGCTATCGAGCCAGTCGCCGGCAAGTATGCGCGAACTCATTACGGTGATGTCAAAGGATATAAAGACCTATGATGAGGTCAGAAGGGCGAAGGTGGTGATGCTCATCGGCCCTACCGGTGTCGGCAAGACGACGACAATAGCCAAGCTGGCTGCACGCGCCATCAGGAATAATAAAAAGGTCGCCATGATCAACCTCGACACATACAGGATCGGCGCTATTGAACAGATACGCATCTATTCCAAGATCATGCGCATCCCTCTGGACGTTGCCTCTGATGCCGAGGAACTGAAGAAAAGCCTCGATAAGTTTGCGGGAAAAGATCTGATCTTTATAGATACGACCGGGAGAAACCCGCGGGACAAAAAATATATCGAAGAACTCAGGCTGATATACAATCTGGACCTGTTGATCGAAACGCACCTGCTTATGAGCGCAAGCAGCGATGATGACTTTCTGGTTGAGGCCTATCGTCACTACAAGAACCTGCCGATCGACTGCATAGCCTTTACCAAGACTGATGAGGCAGTGAAATACGGCTCCATTTATAACCTTGCAAGCCTGTACCAAAAGCCGGTAGCCTATATAACGACAGGACAGAGTGTGCCTGCGGACATAGAATTTCCGAACAGCGAGCGGCTGGCAGCAATGATTCTTAAAAATGAGGTGGCCTGATGACCGACCGACCGAGGCAGAAGCAGATCAGGACTATTACGGTCACAAGCGGCAAGGGGGGTGTGGGCAAGTCCAATGTTGTCGCTAATCTTGCGGTAGCCCTTGCAAAGGCAGGCAAGAAGGTGATGATCATCGATGCTGACCTTGGCCTGAGCAATATTGATGTGATCTTTGACCTGGCGCCGAAATATACGATTCAGCATATCTTAAGCGGGGAGAAGAAACTTGCCGATGTGCTTGCTGACGGCCCTTACGGCATCAAGATCCTGCCTGCGAGTTCCGGCGTGCAGGAATTGACCGAGCTTGATGAATTCCAGAGGCTGAGACTGATCGAGGAGTTTGAGGCCTATGACGCTGACATTGACGTGCTGCTCATCGATACCGGCGCAGGCATCTCCGAGAATGTTGCCTTTTTCTGTATCGCCTCCCAGGAGATCATTGTGATCACCTCTCCTGAGCCCACTGCGTTGACCGATGCCTATGCGCTCATCAAGGTGCTGAATACCCAATACCAGGAGAAGGATTTCAAGATCCTGATAAATTCTGCGCGGAATTCCGAGGACGCCTTTGAGGTCTTCAAGAGGCTCTCTATTGCGGCTGAGAAGTTCCTGAGCCTGTCCCTCGATTATCTCGGATTTATGCCCTACGACGAATCCGTGCCCAAGGCAGTCCGGCAGCAGAAGGCATTTGTCGATGCGTACCCCAACTGCAAGGCGGCTGAACATCTCCGGGTCATTGCAGCAAAGCTTATGGAAGAGGAAAGTCCGAACAGGCTCAAGGGTTCGCTTCAGCTTTTTCTCGGCAATATCCTGAAGAAAGATACGATCGTTCAAAGTTCGTAAAGGGGAGGGAGTTTCATGAGCAGTTACCACCTCATAAAATACTCGCCGCACAGGACCAATGCACCCGCCGTATTGATGCATAGTTACGAATCATTGAATTAACCTCAACTTTTTATTCATTAGTTTATAATATACGTAAACAGAAGAAGAGTTGATCGCAACATTTTGCGTTCGGGGGATTCGAGGCATGGCTGGATATGTACCAGCATTTACTGAGGAAGATAAAGAAAAAATCATCAGCGACTTTCTGCCCTTTGTCAAATACACAGCAAGCCGTTTGTCATGGCGGCTCCCTCCTCTGCTGACCGTTGATGATCTCATCAGCACCGGACTGATGGGTCTTCTTGACGCACTCGAAAAATATGACGGCCGGGTAAAGCTGAAGACCTATGCCGAATTCAGGATAAAGGGTGCCATGCTTGACGAACTCAGGGCCATGGACTGGGTGCCGAGGTCCACAAAAAAGAAGATCAGCGAGATCAGAAATGCCTACAGTCAGCTGGAGAGGGAACTCGGCCGGGGCCCTGACGACGAAGAGGTGGCTGAACTGTTAGAGATCGAACTCGATGAATATTATGGAACGCTTCAGGATGCGCATGGCGCCATATCCCTGCGCTTCGAAGATTTTGAAGAGAACTCCGGCGAAGGTCTCGATATTATGGAGTGCATTGCCGATCAGCGCGAGAAGAGTCCCCTTGCACTTCTGGAGGACGAGGACCAGAAAAAAGTTCTTGCGCGCTTCATAGCCCAGTTGCCTGAAAAGGAGAAATTGCTTCTGTCGCTCTATTACTGGGATGAGTTGACCATGAAGGAGATCGGCAAGGTCATGAATTTGACAGAGGGGCGTGTCTGTCAGCTGCATACGCAGGCCCTGATACGGCTGAAAGCCAAGGTATCTAATGAATTTTCTTCTAAAGAAAAGTAAAAAAAGGGCCGATAAGAACGAATATGAAAGTCACTATACGTATGCCCAAGTTGTTGAAGGATCTAACCCATGAAGATATCTCGAAAAGAAGGACTGCGGCAGAACTGCTTGCGGCTGGTGATGAGAGGGCAGTCTATCCCCTTCTGAAGGCCCTGCGCGATGAAAACCCGGGGGTGCAGGACGCTGCCATGCGTTCTCTCATTGCGATTGGCGGCGGTGGCTCCTGCCAACCTGCTTTTGACTCCGTCCAGCCTACTGTTGGCGAGGTTACCGCATACATGGTTATCCCTCTTCTCAGGGAAGATTCATACCTCCGAAACACGGCGATTATTATCCTCCGGGAGATCGGAGCACCAACCGTACCGCTGCTCTATTCCCTGCTCAGGGACAAGGACGATGATGTGCGGAAGTTCGCCCTTGATCTCCTGATCGATATCAATCAGGATGTTGATGCCGATAAGATCCTCCCTCTGCTCAGGGACCCCAATCAGAATGTTAGGGCCTCAGCAGCAAAGGCAGTCGGCGTTGTGATGCATCAGGCAGGTCTCCCCTATCTTATCCAGGCGCTCCAGGACGACGAGTGGGTGGTCTTTTCAGTGCTCGAAGCACTCTCGAAGATTAAGGATAATGAAGCAGTGCGTGCCATAGTTGATCTCCTTAACAGCCCCAGTGTCACCCTGCGGTTTGCCGCGATCGAGGCACTGGGAAGCATAGAATCTCCTGCAGCTTCTGCCCCTCTTCTGAAGCATTTTCTCAAGGCTGATGATATGGAGAAGAGGGAAGCGGTGAAAAGCCTTGTGAAGATAGGCGTTACGCCTTCGATGTCCGAGATATCCGCTATCCTTATCGACATGCTGAAGAACGGCGACTGGGAAGAGCGCCTGATTGCGCTTAAGGGGATTGTGGACCTTGGGGAAGAAAAAGCAGTGACTGACATCGTCGATATCGGCGGCTCCCTCGACCCCTCTGAGCCGGAAAGCGAAGACCGGCTTTACAGGATTAATGAGACATTAAGGGCCTTTGGCTGCAGTGACAACCTGATCTCCTGCCTCGATAACCCGGCGATAAAATACCGCGGCAGGGTGCTGGCCATAGAGATAATCGGCGAACTCAAGTGTGAAAAGGCGGTCCCCTTTTTAGTAAAACTGATTGAAGGAAATTTCAGGGATGTGCGCCGTGCCAGTGTCAGGGCGCTGGGTGAGATCAGTGATGACGAGTCGAGGCAGGCCCTCGAAGAAGCGGTCAATGACTATGACAGCCATGTGAGAAAGGCAGCCATCAATGCCCTCGGCAGGATAGGCGACAGGTCGTCTTTTGCCATTCTTCTGAAATTGCTCGGGGTTGAGCAGTACCGGGATGTGCTGGAAGAGATCATACAATCCATGATCATGCTCAATCAGGATGAACTCTTCAGTCACGTCGGTGAGTTTGATGCAAGCCGCAAGGAGATCCTTGCGAAATATGTCAATGATCAGGACACGCTGACTCGTCTTGCCGGCGATGAGGACCTGCAGGTCAGGATAGCTGCTGTTTCCGGTCTTGGCAGAATCGGCACGGATATTGCCCAGGGGCGGTTGCGCGAGATCGTGAAGGACCCTGACCCCTCACTCAGAAAGGCTGCGATTATGGCCATGGGGAACCTCCGCTGCTGCTATGCGGATATCAAGGCAGCACTGCATGACGAAGACATGTGGGTGCGGATCTATGCGGTGAAGGCCCTTGGCCGCTCGGAGGACCCGGGCATGATCGACGTCCTGATCCTGATGCTTAATGACAAGGAGATACCTGTGGTCCTTTCCACGATCGACGCGATTGCCCAGATAGGCGGCAGGGAGGCCTTCAAAGCCCTCGCATATCTTGAGGCACATGAGAATCCTGCGATCCGTGAGAAGGCCGTGCAGACACTTGAAAACCTATGACCATGAACCTGACACTCCAGGATGCGACCTTCAAACAACTCAGGGATTTTGTGTATGAAAAATCGGGCATCTTCATACCTGACACCAAAAAATATCTCCTTGAAAACCGGCTGGTAAAGAGGATACAGGAAAAGAACCTCTCCAGTTTTGAGGATTACCTTTATCTCATTGTGTATGGCAACAACAGCGGAGAGCTTGCCAGGCTCTTTGATGCGGTTACCACAAACGAAACCTATTTTTTCCGCGAACCTCAGCAGTTAGATGTCTTTATCAATGACATTGCCCCGAGGGTGCTTGCCGAGAAGAAGACCAACGATATCAACGTATGGTCTGCTGCCAGTTCAACCGGGGAGGAACCCTATAACATTGTGATGCTACTCCGTGAGAAAGCACCCTCCGTCCGCATGCAGGTGATGGGCTCTGACATCAGCGAGAGCGTGATTGAATCAGCCAGGAAGGCAAGTTACAGTTCCTATTCGGTCAGGAATGTGCCTCCTGCCTATATGTCCAAATATTTTAAGGCCAATGGCCAGAACTTTGATCTGGACAGTTCGGTGCGAAACGCTGTCACGTTCAAGAACATGAACCTGATCGATGCGGCAAAGATGAAGACGGTCAGGAACATGGATATCATCTTTGTAAGGAATGTGCTGATCTATTTTGATGACAAGGCAAAACAGAAGGTGGTCTCTTTTCTCTATGATGCCTTGCGACCCGGGGGATATCTTTTTGTCGGCTCTTCAGAGAGCCTGCATAATGTAACCCGCGCCTTCAAGCCTATCGTTATCAATAAAGTTGTCGTATATCAGAGGGGGTAGCGATGAAAATATTAGTAGTTGACGACTGCGCGACCACAAGAAAACTCCTGACGTTGTATCTCAGGTCAAAAGGGTACGAGGTCGCCACAGCAGAGAACGGACTTGACGGCCTTGAAAAGGTCGGCAAGGAGGGCGTGAACCTCGTGCTTTCTGACCTGAACATGCCTTATATGGACGGTCTGGAGTTTGTGAAGAGTCTGCGGGCCAACCCTGACACCGCCGAACTGCCTGTGGTTATGGTCACGACCGAGGCAGATCCGGAGGAGAAGGAAAAGGCCATGAAAGCGGGAGCCAATGGGTACATGATTAAACCGGTGACAGCCGAGATGGTTGCTGAAAATATAAAAAAAATAATGAAAGATCTGTTTGGAAAGGGAGGCACCTCCAATGTTTGATCCAAAGATGAAGTTTCTTGTCGTTGATGATTTTTCGACTATGAGAAGGATTGTGAAAAATATCCTGAAGCAGCTGGGTTATGAGAACATTGATGAAGCTGAAGACGGCGCACAGGCATATTCGAAACTGCAGAACGGCAACTATGATTTTGTGGTTTCGGACTGGAACATGCCCAATATGGATGGTCTTGAGCTCCTGAAAAAGATCAGGAGCGATGAGCGGCTGAAAGCCATGCCGGTGCTGATGGTGACGGCGGAGGCAGAGAAGGAAAAAGTGATCACCGCAATTCAGGCTGGTGTAAACAACTATATCGTCAAGCCTTTCACGGCAGAAGTACTGAAGGAAAAGATGGACAGGATATTTGAAAGGCTGGGGAAATAAGACCGTAACGCGTACCCGGCAATGCATGATGAGTTAAAGAAACCGAAACCCGTTACGCATTACGCGTCGCTCATTACGCTCCGAAGGAGAAATCATGGCAGATGAAATGGATGAGATAATCGGCGAGTTTATTACCGAGGCTGAGGAGTCTCTTGATAAGATAGATCCGCTTTTTATAGAGCTCGAGGCCAAAGGCTATGACAAGGAGATGCTGAATGAGATTTTCCGGTCCATGCATACGATCAAGGGTGCTGCAGGCTTCTTAGGGTTCAAAAATATCGTCGAGGTTGCCCACAAATCGGAAAGCATTCTCAAGAGGCTGCGCGATCTGGAAATTACCATGTCTACGAAACTTATGGACGCAATCCTCAGGAGTGTTGACATGCTTAAACTTCTTCTGCATCACCTGAAGATAAAGGATGCAGTCGACGAGGATATCAACCCCCTTATAACTGAACTGGACAATGCCCTGCGTGCTGCCATTGAAGCAGGGAGCGGGCAGCCGGTGGAAGATGTTCCAACAGCAGGCTGGACGGAGCCGCCGCCTGCCCGGGTGCTTGAGCCGCCCGCAGCTGAGCAGGCAACGGAGCCGCCAATAGCAGCTGTGCAAACACCGGAGCCTCCGCCGAAGAAGCCGGAGGCCGCTCCGGTGGGCGCGGTAAGGGAGGAGGCAGCGCCTCCTGCAAAGATGCCATCAACACTTTCTGCACAGGAAGCCCTGCAGACGCTCAGGGTTGATGTTGAGCGCGTTGACAAGGTGATGGACCTTACCGGCGAAATGGTGCTGGTAAGGAACAGGCTCCTGAACATTGCGAACTATCTTGAGTCCCGATATTCTGACGACCAGAACGTAGAGCATCTTCTCGGCACGGTTGCCTTCCTTGATCTCGTCACCTCAGACATGCAGCTTGCGGTCATGAAGATGCGGATGCAGCCCCTGAAAAAAGTCTTCGGCAAATTTCCCCGTTTGGTCAGGGACCTCTCGAACAATATCGGCAAGGACGTGGATTTGGTAATCTCCGGAGAAGATACTGAGGTTGACCGTACTGTTATTGAGCATATCGGCGACCCCATGGTCCATATCATTCGGAACGCCATTGACCACGGGCTTGAATCGCGCGATGACCGGGCCCGTTCAGGCAAGCCGGTCAAGGGCACGCTCTCGATCAGGGCTTTTCAACAGGGCAATCAGATCATTATTGAAGTTGCTGACGACGGCAAGGGCATTGATGTAGAAAGAGTGAAGAGAAAGGCGATCGAAAAGATGCTGATCACTGAGGAAGAGGCTGGCCGTATGGCTGACGAAAATGCGATCAACCTCATCTTTCTGCCCGGTTTTTCGACCATGGAAAAGGCCACAGAACTGAGCGGCCGCGGCGTCGGCATGGATGTGGTCAAAACGAACATCTCGAAGCTGAACGGGTATGTGGAGATCATGAGTAAAAAGGGCATCGGCTCGACTTTCCGAATCAGTATTCCCCTTACGCTTGCCATCCTGCAGGCGCTGATGGTGCGAGCAGGAAGCAGCCAGTTTGCGATCCCCCTTGCGCCTGTTGAAGAGACCATCAAGGTTGAACGCAGGGCGGTCGACAACGTGACCGGCCAGAAGGTGCTTGTGGTCCGTGAGAAGGTCTGTCCCCTGTTCGAACTGACCGATATTCTGAACCTCGATGACCGCGGGGAGAACGATTACCGCTATGTTCTGGTCATCACGATCGGTGACAGAAGGTTCTGCATTGCCGTGGATGAACTGATGGGTCAGGAAGAAGTTGTGATCAAGACCATAAACGGCATAGAAACTGATTCATCGTATATCCTTGGGGCTACCATAACCGGAGAGGGGAAAGTTGTGCTTATCCTCGACCTGGCAGGCATATCAAGGAAGGTGATCGGTGCGCTAAAAGTTTAGTGCAGCGGCTCAGGTTGTTCAGGCTATAGGTTGCTTAGACTGTGGTCTTTAAGCTACGGCTATTTACCTGAAACACTTACAAGGAGGCTTCATGCAACAGTACATCGGCTTTCATCTGAACGACAGCGAATACTCGATTCCAATCCTCAAGGTGCGGGAGATCGTCAGTATGCCCGAGATCACCAGGATGCCTCAGTCCCTTGACTATATTGAGGGGGTGACAAATCTGCGGGGCAGTATCATCCCTATTGTCAATCTCAAGAAGCTTGTGCATCTTGGACATCAGGAAAATCTTGGTGCCAAGGTGATCGTCGTGGCAAGCGGAAGCATGACCTTCGGCGTGCTGGTCGATGATATTACCGGTGTCATCACGATCGATGAGTCGGCCATTGAGCCTCCTGAAAAGTTCATGAGCGGCAACATGCAACAGGTCGAGGGCGTAGCAAAGCTGAAGGACAGGCTTATTGTCCTGCTCGATACGCGCCACCTGATACCGGGTGAAGATATGAGCGCCTTCGAGGACGTAATCATGGATGTAACCGAATCGGGCGACGGCACCGTGGAGGTGGTGAAAAAGGTCCATACGATTGGCGGTGAGACTACGGTGACAGAGATCCGTGATGCCAAGGAGTTCTTCGAAAAGAGAGGCATCAATACCCAGGATCCGAGGTATCTCATCATTGACGATCTTATGAACTTCATGGATGCCATGGCAGCAAATGACCACGAAAAGGCAGATCTTGCCATTCAGAATATCGTAAAAAAGGGTCAGTCCGAGCTGTTCACCGAGGTTGGGAAAGTTACGAGAAAGATGCATGACTCGATCAAGAGCTTCAGGGATGCGCTCGATCCGAAGCTGAAGGATATTGCGAATGTCGAGATGCCGAATGCGGTTGACCGTCTTCACTATGTCATCTCAAAGACCGAAGAAGCGGCCAATAAAACCCTTGGCATTGTTGAGAAACACCTTCTCAAGATGGACGATATGTCGGCTCACCTCAGAAAACTGCAGGGTCCTGAGGATTCGATTGCTTATCTCAGAACCTGCAAGAACCAGCTTGAAGACGATCTGACTGAAGTGATTACGACGCAGTCTTTCCAGGACCTGACAGGCCAGACGATCAAGAAGGTGATAAAGCTGGTTGGGGAGATCGAGTCAGAACTGGTCAGGCTCATCGCCACATTTGGCGTGAAGGTTGAGACCGGCGCTTCTGCAGAGGCAGCCCCTGCAGCTGAGCAGGTTTCTCAGTCCGGCGTTGACGATCTGCTGAAGGAGTTTGGGTTCTGAAAAGTGATAGCTCACTATCGATAGGCGACAAAATGGTCGAAAGGAGAATCAAATGAAAAGGAACGTAAGTGTTGCAGGAATGGTGATTTTGTTCATGATGTCTCTCGTTTTTTCAGTTTTTGCCGCAGAGATCAGGATCGGCGGGGGTGGTGCGGCAATCAATACGGTATTTAAGCCGATTAAACCGCATTTTGAAAAGGCCACTGGTCATACGCTCATCATTCTCCAGAGTTCCCCGAAGAACGGCTTTGTTGACATGGTACAAGGCAGGCTCGATGCTGCTGTTGCTGCTGTACCGATCGAGTCCATGATCAAGGGCGCTGAAGGCGATGGCGTGAAGGTCGATCCTGCATCGGTCCAGAAGACAGAGGTTGCCAAAAACAGGACGGTAATCCTTCTTCACAAGGACAATCCGGTTGCAAAACTCTCGAAAGACCAGTTAAAGGGTATATTTACCGGCAAGATACAGAGCTGGAAAGAGGTCGGCGGCAAGGATATGCCGGTTATTGTGGTATGGGGCAAGGCATCACCCGGCCAGAACGCCCAGTTTACTAAAGAGATTCTCGACGGCGAAGCAGTTTTGAAAGATCGCCTTGATTCTACAGACTATGCAGGCATTAAAGGCGATGTTGCGGCAACGCCTGAAGCTATTGGAATAGATCCTGTCGGCCTTGCCGATGCATCGGTACGTGTGCCGGAATCACCTGAGATCTCGAGCCCTGTCATCATCGTGACTAAAGGCTCACCGGATGCAAACGTTCAGAAACTGATCGACTATGTGAAGGGTGAAGGGAAACAATATCTAAAATAGTTTTGAGTTTTCGTGCCGGGTTCTTTATTGGTGCAAGAGGCGCAGCTTCATTTACTGACCAAAGATACCCGCCGGTGGACAAGAAATACGGCTCGTTTTTTACGAGCAAGGGCACTGCATTGCGGAGGGGGAGACGGACAAGATGAAGAGGTGATGCCATGACAATTAAGACAAAGCTGACATTGAATGCTGTCATTGTGCTTGCGATCATTGTCGCTGTTGCGGCCACAAGCCTCATAGGCATGGGGTTTATCAAGGCACGACTCTCAGACCTGACCGAGCGCAGCACACCGTTTCAGATGAGGACGGTTGAGTTCCAGCGGGCTATCCAGGGTGTCACCGCTGACCTTACAAAGGTCAGCGTAGCACTGAACAGCGATGAGCTTGCTGCGTATAAGGCTGAGGCTGCCAAGTCTCTGAATGAAGTTAATGTAACGCAGACTGCGATCGAGGAACTCTCTGGCGGAGCGAAGAACGAGACCTATGATGAGCTGAAGAAGATCGCTGATGAGATCATACAGGTCACAGAGGAGCGGCTGAAGGCAGAGGCAGAGGCTAAGACTTCCCATGCCACCGTGGCGCAGGGACTCAATGAATCTGAAAGTAAACTCAAAGACGTTGATTCCCGTGTTCAAGCCCTGCAGACCGGCAAGTCTACAGCCGTTATGAGTTCGATGAGTGACACCTCAGCGATCTCGTCAAAGGTCAGAAATATCGAAAGCCTCAGAAGCCTGCTTAAAGATGTTCAGATCTCGCTTTTTGAATTGGGCAGGGCGCAGGATAAAAAAGCGGTCATTATTGCGAGAGGGAAGCTTAATGCTCTCATCGCGAAGCTCAATCAGGAAGAGGCACTCAGGGAAAACCAGAAACTCGGTGCAGATATCAAGGCATTTACCGGGAAGATCGAAGAATTAATCAGGCTCCGCATGTCTTCTGACGCAGATGCAAAAAATTCGCTTGAGGCCATAACCCGGGATGTTGATGAGCGCCTCTCGGTATTTGTGCTTTCCTTTGAACAGGAGGCCATAGCTGCCCGTGAACGGTCGAATGTCGAGACCGAAAAGCAGGGAACCCTGCTGACGCAGTCGGGCGTATCCACCAGCCTGCTGGTGAGCAACTCTCAGCTTGTGGCACTCGGGACCTCAGTCGAAGCCCGTGCAACAAAGCTTTTTACGGTCAGGGCAGTGAAAGAAGTGGATGCGATCGAGGCTGAATTAAAAAAGATATTCGAAAAGATTGATGCCGTAGTAAAGACAATGAACAAGGGGTTGTTAAAACTCGACAGCCATGACGCTGTCAAGGTTCTTAAGTCTTCTGAGAATTCACTCATTGCAATCAGGAACATCCTTCTTTCGAAGGATGGCGTAGCTGCCAAGATCAGAAATGAACTTGCGATGCGGCAGAAAGCATTCGAGGCCACGGGAAAGCTGCGTGAGATAGTGCTCAAGCAGGCAGAAAAGAACAAAAAGACTGTATCCGCGGCAAAGGGTGAGCAGGAGAAGGCAATCGGCACAGTCAATAAAATGGTCAGGTTCAGCAGCCTGCTTATTGCGGTCATCAGCGTCGGATCCATTGTCTTTGGCATTTTTTTCGGCATATGGGTGTATCACTCCATATCAGGGCCACTTGCCCAGCTGATGAAAGTATCTGATGAAGTCTCTAACGGCAACCTTGCCTATGCTATACCGAAGAGCAGTTCTGACGAGATCGGCATTGTCCAGACGTCGATGGCAAAGATGGTAGCAAATCTTAAAGAGATTGTCGGCAAGATAACGGTTTCTACGTCGCAGCTGGCATCGAGCTCAGAGGAATTATCCGCCACTGCCGTGGTTATCGATAATGGGTCTCGTGAGCAGACCTCGCAGGTTGAGCAGTCGGCCACAGCCATGACCGAGATGTCCCAGACAACGCTTGATGTTGCGAAAAACGCGTCGGCAACATCTGAATCTGCGACAAAGATGAAGGGTCTTGCAGAACATGGCAAGCAGGCTATGGGCGTAACCGTGCAGGAGCTGGTGAAGTTTTCCGGCACATTCAAGCAGGCGGCAGACAAGATCGAGGCGCTCAGCAGGCAGTCGCAGGAGATCAGCAATGTCGTTTCCCTGATCAGAGAGATTGCTGAACAGACAAATCTGCTTGCCCTGAATGCGGCGATTGAGGCTGCGCATGCCGGAGATCAGGGAAGAGGTTTTGCTGTAGTCGCAGACAATGTGCGTCAGCTTGCAGAACGGACAGCCGGTGCAACGGATGACATCGGCAGGACCATCCGGAAGATGCAGACCGATGTGGATGACACGGTCACTTTTGTGAAACACGAGAAGGAGGCGGTCGAATCAGTGGTCCGTCAGGTGAAATTAACCATGGGCGAGATCGATCAGATTACCGGCAATGTGGAGCAGGTGGCTGACATGATCCAGCGGATAGCGGTCGCGACGGACGAGCAGTCTTCTACATCAGATATGGTTTCTCAGAGCATGGAGAGTGTTGCCAATGTGACGCGCCAGCTGAGCGCATCTATTGAGGAGATCAAGCGCTCGGCAGGTGATCTTTCGAAGCTCGCTGCCGAGCTCAGCAGCATGACAGGTTGGTTTAAAACGTAAATCGAATAATACTGGTAAAGAGGAAATTTGCGCATGATGAATATCACGGTCAGCAGGAAACTTTATATTTCAATAGTACTTGTCGTCCTTATTGTATTATGCACGACATTTTTTTCCGGCTATATCTATTTGCGTTTAAAACAGATGAAGCATGATGTCAACAGCGGTTACGCTCTCTCCGAGAAGGTTGGCGAGGGGCACATACTTCAGCTCCATGTTGCCAATGTCTGGCAGTTCTTTACTGATGCGTCCCTTACCCGGGACCGGAAGGTCATTGCTGAAGAGGCGAAGCCTAACTATGAGGCGGCGCAGAAAGCGCTTGAGCGTCTGATCGAGATGACCAGGGACCAGCCGGACACAGGAAAGCGCCTTAAGGAATTGCAGCAGGAGTTCCCAAAAATGTGGGAGACCGGCAATCAGATGTTCGAGGCCTATCTTAAAAGCCCTGAACAGGGCGATCGGGTCATGGATTCCTATGACAAGATCTGCGACAAGGTAATCAATGATGTGAAGTTCATCGTCGAAGCAGGGGTCGGAGAACAGAAGGCTGGTGTCGATAACCTCAATGCAGTGGCAACAAGATCAGTGCGCATGGCCGGCATGTTTGAAGGCTTTATTGTGATTGCAGGCCTTATTCTGATCGGATTCATGATCATGCTCAGACGTTCTATCATCAGACCGCTGGATAATCTCTGTCTGCAGGTCGATAAGATTGCTGCTGGTGATCTGCGCGTTGAGGTAGAGGCTTCTTCGAATGATGAAGTTGGCGTTCTGTCCAGAGACCTTGGTACCATGGTCGCATCATATAATTCGACCATCAACAACATCCTGACGTCTGCCAACAGTGTTGTTTTAGCGCTTGAAACACTCCGGCGCCAGGCTCAGACAACTGCTGATGGCGCGCAGAAACAGTCAGGTCAGGCTGCCCAGATCGCCACTGCTGCAGAGGAGATGAGCCAGACAATCACGGATATTGCCCGTAATGCATCAACTGCTTCGGAGAGCGCTTCTGAAGCCATGTCTATGGCGGATTCCGGCAAGGAAATTACGGATATTGTGCTTGGTAAGGTCGATCACCTGTTCAGCTCAACAGAGGAGCTTTCGTCGATGGTGAGCCGCCTGAATGGCCAGGTCTCCGAGATTGGCGATATCGCAATTGTGATCAAGGATATAGCTGATCAGACTAATCTCCTGGCGCTGAATGCTGCAATAGAGGCGGCCCGCGCAGGCGAGCAGGGCAGGGGGTTTGCGGTCGTGGCGGACGAGGTGAGAAAGCTTGCAGAACGGACGATTAAGGCAACTGCCCAGATTACCGGAAGAATCAGTGCTGTGCAGCAGGAGTCTGAAAAGACGGCGCAGACCATGTCCCGGACGGCTGCCGATGTCGGAGAATCAAAAGAATTTATTGCAAAGGCGGGTCAGGCCCTCAACATCATAGTCGACGCGGTCAGGAAGGTGCAGGACGAAATTACGAGAATAGCTACGGCGGTTGACGAACAGTCTGCGGCGTCTGAGGAGGTTGCGGGCAACATTGAACGGACTTCTGCCATTGCCAGGGAGATGGAACGCATGGCCGACGGAGTCATGCACGAAGTAAGCAGCCTGACAAAGATTGCTGATGAACTCAGAAATTCGACCGCGGGCTTCAGGACTAAGGGAAGCGAGCTGATGATACTTGATGTTGCAAAAACAGACCATAAGCTTTTTGTCGGAAAGATCGCAGCATGCCTGAAGGGTGACATCACCCTGGATGCTGCTCAACTTCCCGATCATCATACCTGCAGATTTGGCAAGTGGTACGACGGTGAAGGAAAGTCAAAATGCGGAACCCTCCAGAGCTTTCGGACGGCTGAGGAACCTCATGCCAGAATCCATACTCTGGCAAAGGATGTTGTTTCGGCCATGAATGCGGGGAACAGAAATAAAGCTGAAGAGTTGTTTCGCGAAGTGGATGCACTTTCCTCTCAGATCGGCGGTCTGCTCGACGGGATAAAAACGGAATGCAGATGAATAATTCAGGAGTCAGGATGAAAAATAATGGTTAGGGTGCTGATCGTTGACGATTCGGCCTTTATGCGGAATGCGCTTTCGTCCATGCTCTCCTCTGACCCGGAGATCCAGGTGGTCGGGCTGGCGCGGGACGGGCAGGACGGCGTTGAGAAGGTCATACAGTTGAATCCGGATGTGGTGACCATGGACGTTGAAATGCCGCGGCTTGATGGCATTGCAGCGCTCAGGCAGATCATGGAACGACATCCGGTGCCGGTGATCATGGTGAGCTCTCTGACGACCGAAGATGCAAAGGTTACGCTGGATGCCCTTGATTTCGGTGCAGTGGACTTCATACCAAAGAACCTGTCGAACCTCTCGATCGATATTGTGAAGATCAAGGAAGTCCTGATCAACAAGGTAAAGGAGATCGCCAAGAAGGCACATCCGCGCCGCAGGATCGCAGCAACCCGTGCAGCTGTGGTGACGCAGCCCCTCCAGGCCAGGACAACGGGTGAGCGCAGGATCAGTGTTGTGGCAATAGGCTCCTCAACCGGAGGCCCCAAGGCCTTGCAGGAGATCATACCGAAACTGCCGAAAGAATTCCCTGTGCCGATCATTATTGCTCAGCATATGCCTGCAGCGTTCACCGGCCCGTTTGCCCAGCGGCTGAATGAACTGAGCCAGGTCACGGTTAAAGAGGCAAAGGACGGCGATGTGCTGAAGGCCGGTCTGGTGCTGATCGCTCCAGGCGGCGGACATATGAGGGTGCAGCGAAGACGGTCCCTTGAAACAGTGGTAGCCATATCTGATGCGACCGAAGATTATATTTACCGGCCTTCAGTCGATGCGCTCATGCTGTCGGTTTCGGAGTGCTTTCCGGGCCGGGCGCTTGGCGTCATTCTGACCGGCATGGGTGCTGACGGCGTGAAGGGCATGAAGGTGATGAAACAGGGCGGTGCGCGTATTTTTGCCCAGAACGAAGAGACCTGCGTTGTGTACGGTATGCCGAAGGCGGTGGTTGATGCAGGGATAGCGGACAAGATATTGGCGGTCGAGGAGATCGCGGGTGAGATGGTGAATTCGGCTTAGGAGGATATGGTGAAGGCATTGTTCGGGAAGTATAAGATCAAGTTCCGGTTGTTGTTTATTGCATTTATTGTTTTGTGTGGTCTCTTTTCCCTGGTATCGCAGTCGCTCGTTTTTCTGCGGGGCCAGCTGATGGAAGACAAGAGAATAAAAACGCAGCATCTTGTTGACGCGGCATATTCGGTTGTCGAGCATTACTATAAACTTTCCAAAGAGGGGAAGCTGCCGGAGGAAGAGGCAAAGCTCACAGCCATGAGCGCGGTCGGCAGCCTCCGCTATGATGAGAAGGAATATTTCTGGATCAATGATCTCAACCATATCATGCTGGTGCATCCGAAAAAGGATATGGTCGGAAAGAGCTGGGCTGAAGTAAAGGACCCTACAGGGAAAAAGATCGTTGTCGAGTTTGTTGAGACGGTGAAAAAGAATAAGGCAGGCTTTGTGGACTATTCCTGGAACAGGAATCCGGACTCCAAAGATCTCGTGCCGAAGCTTTCTTATGTGAAGGGTTTTGAGCCCTGGGGCTGGATTGTGGGGACAGGTATTTATATCGATGACGTTGACAAGGTCTTCAAGAGCACTGCGTTTAAGTTTATCTCCATTGCCGGTGTGGTGCTGCTGCTGACGCTCCTGATCATCTGGTTCATTAATACCTCGATCACCGCCCCGCTCGATCATCTTGCAGAGAAGGTCGAGGTTATCGCCAACGGAGATCTGACCGTTATGCTCGACAATAGCGGAAAAGACGAGATCAGCCATCTTTCGATGAATATGAACAGGATGGTAACGACCCTCAGATCAACGATCGACCGCATCACGAAGTCTGCAGACGGTGTGGTGAAGGCTGTGGCAGTCTTGCGTGAGCGCTCGGAAAGGTCTACGGTGGGAGCACAGAACCAGTCGCGTCAGGCAGAGCAGATCGCAACCGCGGCAGAGGAGATGAGCCAGACGATTACTGATATATCAAGGAACTCGGCATCTGCTGCAGACAAATCAGAAGAGGCGATGGATGTTACTATTGCCGGCCAGGAGATCGCTCAGAATGCGGTAGAGACGGTCACTAAGGTATCCGCTTCTACAGGCCAGCTTGGCAGCATGATCAACGGGCTGAATGGCAAGATAACCGAGATCAAGGATATCATCACGGTCATTAAGGATATCGCAGACCAGACGAACCTGCTTGCCCTGAATGCCGCGATTGAGGCAGCCCGGGCCGGCGAACAGGGCCGTGGTTTTGCAGTTGTGGCCGATGAGGTCAGAAAGCTGGCCGAGCGTACGATCAGGGAAACGGAACACATTACCGGGAAGATACGTGCCATATGGGCAGTCTCTGCAGAGACGACGGTTGCGATGGAAGAGGCATCGGGTGAGGTGAATAAGGCGGCGGAATTCATCAAGGGCGGCATAGCGAATGCGCTTGTTGCTATTGTTGATACCAATAAGCAGGTGAAAGATCAGATTACGAGGATAGCCGTGGCTGTTGAGGAGCAGTCATCTGCATCTTCCGAGGTCGTTAATAACATAGAGCAGACCGCCCATATTGCCAGGGAGATGGAAACAATGGCGGGCGAGATCATGCGGGAGATAGACGGCCTGATGAAGGTGGCAGAGGGCTTACGCAGCGCAACGGCAGGATTTAGATTATGAGACGAATGCTCAGGCATTAGTGAATTAGAGTCTGTTATAAATATGAGCACAAAGGAGGGTTTGAATATGAAAATGACCTTGGCAAAAAAGATGTATGGGGTGGCAGGACTGATGATGGCGGTGATATTGGGCATCTCGGTCGCAGCGTTCTTTGTGGCGCGGAATGTTGGCAATGCATATGATGAGGTGATTAAGGGTGATTTCAAACAGCTGGAATACAGCATGGACGCACAGATCCAGCTCGGTAATGCCATCCACTACTTCAAGAACTTCATACTCCGACGGGATGACAAATATGCTGCTGAGTTCAAAAAGGCTATTGAAGAGATCAGAAAGAAAGTCAGGGAATACGGAAAATTATCGGACGGGGCTGAAGAAACAGCTGCAGTGAAGAAGGCCGAGGAAGTGCTTGACGATTATGGCAGGACAATTGACCTGCTTGCGGAAGCTGCAAAAGAGACAAAGGAAGCCACGGCGCTCGACAAGGTCGTAAAAGGGAAAGATAAGCCATTGGCTGAAGCCCTTAAACAGATGGATGACATGGCGATGAAGAACAGCGGGATAGCGACCGCCAGAGTGAAGGCATCTGCAGGCAGGAGCACGATGATCATGATCATAATTGCGCTGGTCGTCGTTGCCCTTTCTGCGTTCCTGAGCTTCATGATCATAAACGGTGTTCTCAGATCTGTGCATAACGTTGCTGCGGTGGTGCAGAAGGTATCAGGCGGAGACCTCTCAAGTGAAGTGCCGGTGACCAGCAACGACGAGATCGGCGATATGGCAAGAGGCTTTAATGAGATGATGGCCAATCTCAGGAAGATCGCGACACAGATCACAGGAAATACCTCAACCCTGGCGACCAGCTCTGAAGAACTTTCAGCAACAACGAACTCGCTGAACGAGGGCGCTAAGGAGCAGTCACGCCAGACTGAGCAGGCTGCAACTGCTATCACCGAGGTTGCCCAGACGGTTATGGATGTTGCACAGAATGCCTCTGCGGCATCTAATTCATCCAAAGAGGCGAGCCAGATCGCAAATGAGGGAAGGCAGAAGGTTGAAAATACGGTTGACGGCATGCACCAGATTGCAAGCACTGTAAGGGAGGCTGCTGCCACAATAACAGAACTTGGCAAGTCGAGCCAGGAGATCGGTAATATTGTCAGGACAATCAATGACATTGCAGACCAGACAAACCTTTTGGCCTTGAATGCTGCTATTGAGGCAGCCCGTGCAGGTGAGCAGGGACGCGGTTTTGCCGTTGTTGCGGATGAGGTGAGAAAGCTCGCAGAGCGGACCGGCAAGGCTACGCGCGAGATCGGTGAGATGATCAAGAAGATCCAGAGCGAGACCGAGCGTTCGGTTGAAAGCATGAACTCAGGCATCGGCGAGGTCGATAAGGGCGTGAAACTGGCTGAAGAGGCTCGTGTTGCAATGGGCCAGATCGTGGATGCCTCAAACCGCGGCACTGACATGATCCAGCGCATCGCTGCAGCAGCGGAGCAGCAGTCAGCAGCATCTGAAGAGGTTTCGGCAAACATGGAGTCCATCGCAAACGTGACCAGAAACACCGAGGCTGCATCATCACAGATCCAGTCTGCTTCGCATGACCTGGCGAGGATCGCAACAGAGCTGAAGGGCCTGGTCGGCTGGTTCAGATTATAACTACAGATGGATACAGAAATCCTCCCATGGACATGGGGCGCATGAGGGGTATAGTCAGGAGCTGCTATGACTGACCTAAAATTACAAAGGAGGGGACATGATATGACAAAAATAACGTAAAGAGATAGAAGGAGAAGAGGCGATTATGGATTTGAAGCATGTATCAATCAAGTGGAAGACAGCAATGCCGATTATTCTGCTCATTGCCGTTGGCATTGTTGCCACGATCTTTGTGACCGGCAGCAGAACAGAAAAGATTGTGATCGATGAGGTGAAAAATTCCGCGCTGAAGGGTTACCGTGACACCGTGCTGAATGCACTCACCACAATGATGATCGAGGGTGACTACAAAAAATCTGAAAAGGCGTTTCTTGAACAGATGAAACAGATCGTGGATCTGAAGGTGAGCCGGGCAGAGTCGCTTGACCGGGATTTTGGAAAGGCTGATGCAGGCGGCTATGCCTCTGATACCATTGAGAAGGAGGTTATCAATACGGGCAGGGAGCATATAGCCCTTGAAGGCCAGTTTATAAGGGGAGTTTTCCCTTACGTTGCAAAGGCGAATTTTATGGGCAAAAACTGTCTTGAATGCCATAAGGTATCTGAGGGAACGGTCCTGGGGGCGGTGAGCATCAAGATCCCGCTTTCGGATTCCTTCGGCAGGATCAGGGCGCTGCAGTATTTCTTTATAGTGCTCGGCATCATCGGCATTATTGCGGTAACCGTGCTTGTGATCATTATCTTTAACGTAACCCATAGACCTCTTTTTGCACTTGTCAATGCCATGAAACAGATCTCCAAGGGGCATATGGATATCAAACTTTCAATCGATCGCAAGGACGAGATTGGCAGTATATCGGGCAATGTCAAAGGCATTCTCGATTACTTCGGCAAAATGATCAACTCGATCATGCTCTCTACCAGCAGGGTGCTGCCCGAAATCGATGTTCTCCGGAACATGTCTGACCGGGCTGCTCTCGGCGCCAGGACCCAGACAGGGCAGATCTCTCATATCGCAGCGTCAGCAGAAGAGATGAGCCAGACCATAAATGATATAGCGAAGAATGCATCGTCAGCGTCCGAGACATCGAATGAAGCTCTTCGCATGGCAGAGAACGGCAAGAAGGTGGCTGACGGCGCGGTCAACACGGTAAACGGCGTTTATGTTGCCACTGTTGAGCTTGCCGGCATGATCGAGAAGCTCAACAGCAGTGTTATGGAGATCGGCGGGATCGTAACGGTGATCAAGGACATTGCTGACCAGACGAACCTGCTTGCGCTGAATGCAGCTATTGAAGCTGCCCGGGCAGGGGAGCAGGGCCGCGGCTTTGCTGTGGTGGCTGACGAGGTGAGGAAGCTTGCCGAGCGGACGATCAAGGCCACGAATGAGATATCAAAGAAGATCGGGACCGTGCAGACAGAGTCAGAACAGACATCCTCATCCATGGCCGATGCGTCGGACAAGGTCACGAAATCGACGGAGTATATCAAGGAGCTTGAGACCTCACTCGATTCGATCGTATTTGCGGTGCAGGAAGTGAAGGACCAGATCACCAGAATAGCGACTGCGGTCGATCAGCAGTCTGCAACATCTGAAGACGTTGTGAAGAATCTTGAGAAGGCTGCGGGTGTTACCAAGGATATGGAAAACATGGCTGATGAGATGACGAATGAGGTTAAGACCCTTGTGGCGGTAACTGACGAGTTGAGGGAAACCACGAGGACGGTCAAGACCAAGGGCAGCGCTGCGATCATGCTCGAACTTGCCAAGACCGACCACAAGAATTTTGTGGGCAAGATCAATTCCTGTCTCAACGGTCAGGTGCAGATGGAAGCAGGAACGCTGCCGGATCATCATTCCTGTCGTTTCGGAAAGTGGTATGAGCATGACGGCGCCGATATCTGCGGCAGTGTGCCGAGCTATGCTCAGATCGTTCCGCCCCACGAGCGCTTCCACGTATTGGCAAAAGAGGCCGTGCAGGCTCACTATGCAGGAGATCATGCGAAGGCGGAGCGGCTGCACCGGGAGATTGATCAACTTTCAAAACAGGTAGTGGACCTGCTCGAAGTGATTAAGCAGGAGAGTTTGAAGTCAGAAGATATTTTCTAAAGAAATCAGGAGGCTAATATGGACGGACAGATTTTACAACTCGTGACGTTTAAGCTCGGCAATGAAGAATATGCGACCGAAATCCTGAAGGTACAGGAGATCAACAGGATGGTGGAGATCACTTCTGTGCCGAATTCTGCTTCGTATCTTGAGGGTGTGATCAATCTCAGGGGAAAAGTTATTCCGGTGGTGAATCTGAGAAAGAAGTTCGGGCTTGCTGCGAAGGAGAATGACGATCAGTCAAGGATCATGATCCTTGACATTCAGGGCATTACGACCGGTCTTGTTGTGGACGGCGTGTCAGAGGTGCTGAGGATTTCATCAGCTACGGTGGAGCCGCCACCGCCGATGGCCACCAATGTCAGCACCGAGTTCATCAACGGTATTGCAAAACTTGAGAACAGGCTGATCATTCTGCTCGATATCGACAAGCTTCTCGGCAAAAATGAGAGCAGGGAGCTTGTGGCAGCAGCGTCGACAGCGATAAAATAAGGGTGAGCGCAGACAGCGTATTGCATTCAGGCATCAGCGCTCAGCAGTCAGCTTTGGCATGACTGCAGGTTTGAGTATGGGGAGTTTTCTGATAGTTAAAAGCTGAATGCCTGTATTTAATGCAGATAACTGACAGGAGGTTGGAGATGGAAGCTTCAGAGATCCGCAGGGCTATTGAAAAGCTCGACAGCCTTTCGACTATTCCTGTTGTGCTTACGCAGATAATCAGGGCAACGAACGATCCTGACGCCTCTCCGGAAGACCTTTATAACATCATTAACCGTGATCCGGCAATTGCTGCCCGAGTCCTGAAGATGGCCAACTCGCCGATCTTTGGCCATTCGGGCAAGATCGGCGAAATTGAGCAGGCGATCATCCTGCTGGGATATGACCGCATCCGGAATATTGCGGTAAATATCAGCGTAGTGTCGATGTTTTCCCGGAAGGGAGACAGAAATCTCCGGAATTTCTGGGCTCACAGCTTTGAAGTTGCCTTCATAGCTGCATATATTGCGGAGGGGGCAACTATTGTCAATTCGCAGGTAGCCTTTCTGGCAGGCCTGCTGCACGATGTCGGCAGACTCATCTTTTATAAGCTTTATCGCGACCAGTACAGATTAATTTTGGGTACTGACGACCTGCTCGAAAAGGAGACCAACATCTTTGGCTGTGATCATGCTGAGGCAGGGAGCTGGTTTGCGAAAAAAACGAAACTGCCGATGGAACAGGTGCTGGCGATACAATATCACCATGCCCCTTCCCAGGCAAAGGATTTTACCGATATCGTCGCTGTTGTTTCCCTTGCTGAAGCATTGTCCAGAAGATACAGCCCCAAGATTGAAGATGACGGGATCTGGACAGGCGATCATGATGCGATCCTCCTGGAGCTCGGGCTGACGAATGAAGACCTTGAAGAGATCGGTGAGAAGCTCGGGCAGGAAGTATTGGAGATACAGAGTTTTCTGGAACTGCTATAATGAGACAATAATGCTTAACGTTATTAAGCATTTACCTTAATGAAGGGACTGAATTATGCAGAACGCCGAACTGATACTGAAAAGTTGTGAAATACCTGCGGTGCCTATGGTGGCAATGAAGGTGCTCCGTCTGGTCAATGACCCCAATACAGAGATTGATGCGCTTCAGGAGGCAATTATGGCTGACCAGTCGCTTTCTGCCAGGGTACTGCGCGTTGCAAACTCTGTTTTCTACGGATCGCGTCGAAATATTGACACTGTCTCTGATGCAATAGTCATGACCGGTTTTCAGACGATCAAAAACCTTGTCCTTGCAGCAGCAACAAAGGACGTTTACAAGAAATTTGGCCTTCTTGAGCAGAAACTCTGGGAACACAGCATCGGCGTTTCTGTTGCAGCGAGCATCCTGGCGCGGGAAGTTGGCGGTTTGAGCGCTGAAGAGGCCACCGTGGCAGGACTTTTGCACGATGTTGGCAAGGTGGTGATGAACAACAGTCAACCAGAGCGGTTCGCCCTCCTGACCGAGATGGTCTACAATGAGCACGTTACCTTTGCCCAGAGGGAAAAGGAAGTGTTTGGTTTTGGCCATGCCGAGGTTGGCGGCATGTTTGCCCAGCGATGGGATTTTTCTGAGGGGCTCTGCGATGTGATCAGAAGGCATCATTTTGAGAGCTATGATGACCTTCTTGACCTGGAGCCGTCAGCCAGGACGCTCTGCACGGTGATAGCCCTTGCTGATGCGCTCTGTGTTAGGCTCGGGGTAGGCTACCGGGGCCCGATGGCGGATCTTGTGCTGAAGGATGCGGAATGCAGGGATATCCTGAAGATCAGCGACGACCGCTATGCCGAGATCATTGAGGAATTCAAGCTGGCCTATGTTACGGAAAAGAGCAGTTATCAGACGTAGCAACGATTCAGGTGGATAATCTGAGCTTGCTTAGGCTGTAGTCTTAAAGCTGCAGTCTAAACAGCGAAAGAGCTGGAGGCAGCCATGGCAATTGAAGCGCTGAAAAGGATATTCCAGATTCCCGCCCTGAAAAAACAGAAGGAAGTTGCGCCGGCTCAGGACCAGAAAAGACGTAAGCCACCGAAAAAAGAGCAGGAAACTGCCAAGGGTAAAGTTGATATCAAGATCTGAGTTATTATGCTGAAGAGACTGATCAATAAGAAGGCCGACAAGGACAAAGAGGCTGCCAGAAAACTGCTCTCCCTTGAGGTTGCCGAGATCAATGAGATCGCCGAAAAACTGTTCAAAAAGCTTGATGCAAAAATAAAGTCCGCTGCTGTCCTTGAGGAGAGGCTGGATAACAAAATTTCTCTGCTGGAGGAGTTGCTCCTGAAGGCGGAAAAGGTCCGGTTTTCGTCACAGCATCCTGCTGAGGACCGATATCCTGAAATTACCGAACTCGCAGACAAGGGTCTGAAAGTTGACGAAATCGCCGGTATTCTTGACATCCCGCGGGGAGAGATCGAGCTTATCCTCAGCCTGCGGAAATAACTTCCGGGCAATTCTTTTCTCTACACGGCAATTTTTTCCTGATCCTTGCCCCGTAAGCAGCAGTTAACTGTCTCTTGCGTCCGGTAACTCCGCAACTTTTCGCCATTTGCCACTTGTCCGCATGGTTGGCATCTGCCTTGCATCTATCCATAATTATGAATAAAGGAATCTATATAGCACTTTCCGGAGCAACGCTGAAGCAGACGCAGATGGATATCATTTCGAACAACCTGGCCAATGCAAACACAGCCGGCTTTAAAAGAGACAAAATCTCTTTTCAGGAACACCTCCTGTCTCAGATGAACAACAGGGTCGAATACCCGGATGGCAGAACCCTGAGCAGTATCGGCACGGTCACAACAGATCATGCGCCTGGCAGCGTTGTGCATACCGGCAATGACTTTGATATCGCAATTGATGGAGAAGGCTTTCTCACTCTCGAAAACGGCCAGTATACGCGAAGGGGTGACCTGAGGCTCGACAGTGAAGGCTATGTCGTGAATCATAGGGGCGTCAAGGTGCTCGGCACGGGCGGACCGATCCAGATCACGGCCGAAGGCAGGGTGAGCATCAGCAATGAGGGCGAGGTTTCGGTGAAAACGGCGGAAGCAGAACTTTCAGTCATGGGCACCATCAGGGTCGTTACCTTTTCAGACACCACGACGTTAAGCAAGTCAGGTGAGGATGCGTTTACGGCCGACAGCCAGGCACCGCAGACTGTTACGGCGGCCATAGCGCAGGGATATCTCGAGAAATCGAATGTTGACGCGGTGAAGGAGATGGTCCAGATGATCACCGCACTCAGGGAGTTTGAGGCATACCAGAAAGCTATTCAGTCTTTTGACGATTCAATAGGGCGTGTCCTGAGCGACATGCCGAGGATATAACAGGAGGTCAGTATGATCAGGTCATTGTATTCAGCAGCAACCGGAATGGAAGCCCAGAGACTCAATATAGATGTTATTGCCAACAACCTTGCAAACGTCAATACGGTAGGGTTCAAAAAGAGCCGTGCAGATTTTCAGGACCTGCTCTACCAGACGCTGAGGGATCCCGGAGCAGCCTCTGCGGAAGGCGCGCAGATACCATCGGGCATCCAGGTCGGTCTCGGTGTGAAACCTGTGGCAGTGCAGAAGAACTTTATGCAGGGCGATTTCATGCTGACCAGCAATCCGCTTGATCTCGTGATTGAGGGCGACGGTTTTTTTCAGGTTACGCAGCCTGACGGTACGCTTGCCTACACCCGCTCCGGGGCGTTCAAGCTTGACAGCGAAGCTCGTGTTGTAAATTCAGACGGATACCCCATGGAGCCTGCCATCACGATCCCTGCCAACACGCTCACCACTACGATCGGCTCTGACGGCCAGGTGACGGTCCTTGTTGCCGGCAGCACCACACCAACACAGATTGGCCAGATAGAGCTTGCGCGTTTCACAAACCCGGGTGGGCTGAAGGCCATAGGCAAGAACCTCTTTCTGCCGACCGGCTCATCGGGCGAACCAACAACCGGCAATCCGTCAACAGAAGGGCTCGGCACGGTTGCTCAGGGTTTTCTTGAGATGAGCAATGTGAATGTGGTTGAGGAAATGGTCAATATGATTATCAGCCAGAGGGCCTATGAAGTGACATCCAAGGCTGTTCAGGCATCGGACGAGATGCTCCAGACAGCGAATAACATGAAGAGATAAGCAGTGAAGGCGATCAGCATTCAGCGATCAGCATTCAGCAATCAGAAGAATAGAATGATTCTGATATGTATGCTTTGTGCTGCTTTTTTGGTGCCTGTATTCAATATGGCTGAAGCCATGCAGATCGATGATGTTCTCAGGGCATTCGTAAAGGATAACTACCCCTGGGCTGAAGTGGATATCGCAGATGTTGTGCTGAGTGGTGAGCCTTCTGCAGGCCAGCCTGAGAGGATACTCGTACAGAAAGGACTTCCGAGCAAGACCGTGTTTGTCCTTGAATACCAGGATGGAAAAAGAATAACCGCAACTGCCCACGTAAAAGCGTTTGACTGGGCCGTGATGACCAGAAGGGCACTTAAAAAAGGGTATCTGCTGCAGGACGAAGATGTGTACACAGCGCTTATGGAGATCAGCCGCATACCAAAGGATGCCGTGAGGGTCAGCGATCGTCTTGCCGGGACTGCACTCACCAGGTCTGTGGCTGCCAACGCGCCGCTTGCCGCAGGAATGGTTCAGGAATCCCGGCAGGTCAAAAGGGGACAGCGTGTAATGATCATAGCTGCCTCAGAGGCATTTTCCATAATGGCCAAAGGGGAGCTTAGAGAAGCTGGTTATGTGGGAAGTGATGTGAAAGTTGTGAACCTTGATTCAAAAAAGATTATTGTCGGCAGGCTGATAAATGAAAATACGGTAAAGGTGGTGTTCTGAAATGAAGAAGAGCGCTATTGCTGATAACACTGAAACAGTGGTGCTGCAGAAGAAGATGCAGAAGGACGCTTTCCCCAGGCTCGTCATCTCGCTGCTTCTGCTGATCACCGTCTACTATATGGTCTTTTTTCTTACGGGCTGCGCGACAACTCAGGACCTGCCGCCGTATCCGCCCAAATACGTGTACCGGGAGGAGAAGGTTGCCCAGTCTTCGGTCAATTCGCTCTGGCATGATACGGCCAGCCTGTATGAAGACAGGAAGGCACGAAGACTGAATGACCTCGTTACGATCAAGGTGGTTGAGAATGTCACCGCATCAGGGACAGCTTCCACAAAGGCATCGAGGGGTTCTTCGTCTGATTATGCAGTAACGGATCTGTTCGGCATGAACAAGGATCTCCATCTCCAGGACGTGCAGATTATCAAGGATTTGTACAAGGGCAAGGGTGCAGTCTTCTCTCCAACACTCAGCGGCAATGCAACCTCAACCTTTGACGGCAAGGGGGATACGTCACGTGAAGGTAAACTGTTAGGCACAATCACGGCAAAAGTGGTCGAGGTGATGCCGAATGGAACCCTGGTCCTTGAATCACGGAAAGACACAACAATAAACAAGGAGAAGCAGACACTGATGCTGAGGGGTATGATAAGGCCTGATGACATACTGCCTGACAATACGATCCTGAGCAGCTATGTTGCTGATGCCCAGATATTCTATGTTGGTCAGGGAGTACTGCAGGAAAAGCAGGCCCCTGGATGGCTTTCACGAATCATGGACCAGGCATGGCCGTTTTAGAGGCCGTGACGGGTAATGAGTGATAAGCAATGGGTGAAAGGATGAAGAGCATGTACGGGAAATTTAATAATCGGATGGCACATTTGATGAAAATCTCTGGTGTTTTTTTGCTGCTGTTACTCATCACTCATCACTCATCACTCGTCACCGTGTCACATGCTGAGCGTATCAAGGACATTGCAAGCTTTGAGGGAGTCAGGACAAACCAGATTATCGGTTATGGTCTTGTTGTCGGCCTTGATGGCACGGGAGACAAAGGCAATGCAACTCTCCAGAGCGTGGCGAATATGCTGAAAGGTTCTGGTATATCCGTGAAGATCAATGATATTAAGTCAAAAAACGTTGCTGCAGTCATGGTGACTGCAACGCTGCCTCCGTTTCCAAAGCCCGGGGTCCGCATCGATGCACTGGTCTCGACTATCGGTGATGCAAAAAGCCTGCAGGGTGGAACATTGCTTCTGACCCCCCTTAAAGGGCCAGACGGTAATGTTTATGCGCTTGCACAGGGGCCAGTCTCAATCGGCGGCTTTATCGGCGGCGGTGCAGGCACTACCGTGCAGAAAAACCATCTGACTGCAGGCAAAGTGCCGGAAGGTGTCATCGTCGAAAGAGACCCGAGTTTCAGCCTTGGCAATGGTAAGGAGATCAAGATCTTTCTCAGCAAGCCGGACTTTGCCACAGCCTTGGAAGTGGTGAACAGGATCAACGAAAACCTGACCGGCGAATTCGCTACGACGATTGATTCCTCTGCAGTCAGGCTCAGGATTCCTGATGAGTACAAGGCCAAAGTTGTTGAACTCATATCGCGAATCGAAGCGCTTGCGGTTTCTGTGGACGTACCTGCCAAGGTTGTTATTAATGAGCGAACCGGCACCGTGGTTATAGGCGATAAAGTCAAGATCGCCCCGGTTGCCATAGCGCATGGAGCGCTGACAATCGAGATAAAGACAGACTTCAGGGTATCTCAGCCGCCTTCTCTCGCACCGGAAAGCGCCAGTACGGTGGTTGTCCCTCAGACGAGTGTCGCGGTGAAGGAGCAGAAGGCGTCCCTCATGGAGGTGACAGGGGTAACACTCGGTGAGGTTGTTAAAGGGTTGAATGCGCTTGGCGTTACACCGCGTGACCTCATCTCGATCCTTCAGGCACTAAAGGCCGCCGGTGCCCTGAGGGCTGAGTTGGAGATAATATGATCAATAAGCCGGCTCTCAGCCCGCAGCTGCAGCACAGGAACATCGAGGACCTGAAGGGAAGGAAGGACCCTGAGGCTCTGCAGGCTGCAGCGAGAGAACTGGAAGCCCTTTTTGCCTATGAAATGATCAAGGCTATGCGTCAGACAACAGAGACATCAAAAGACGGCTTTGGCAAGGATGCCTATATGAGCCTCTTTGATACAGAGCTTTCCCGGATCTTTGCAGACCGGGGTCTTGGGCTGAAAGACGTTCTCCTCAGAGGCTTGAACAGGCAGATGAATAAGGATCAGGAGATTACGGGCAGCAAACAATCAGCAATCAATCAGCAATCAGCGGTAAGCAATCAGCAGTCAGCAGTCAGCAATCAGCCGTTAGAATTGCATAGCAGAAATACAGACACCCTGCCCCCTGCTCCCAGCCCGGCTGCAGTTGATCCTAACATGCCTGTTGACGGTATTATCAGTTCGAAATTCGGCATGAGAAAGCACCCTCTGCATGGCAATAACAGGTTCCATCATGGCGTGGATATAGCTGCGCCGGAAGGCACAGATGTTTATCCCTACCTGAGAGGCAGGGTTATCTTCAGCGGAGAGCAGGCCGGATACGGCAACACGGTTGTTATTGATCACGGCAGCGGATATACCAGTAAATATGCCCATAACAGGATTAATCGTGTAAAGGCAGGGGACCTGGTGGACGAAAACACCGTTATTGCCGAGGTAGGAAGCACAGGGGTTTCAACCGGTCCGCATCTGCATTTCGAAGTGCGGCTGGATGGAAAATATCTCGATCCTGCAAGGGTTTTAGCGCTCAATTGATGTTAAAGATATCCGGGAATATGCCGATAAGAAAGCAAATAGTTCTTATTGGAGGTATGAATGAAGATTTACAGTAATAAGCCGCCTGAAAAACAGGATGCAGCTAACAAGGCCCAGAAGTCAGGGAAGGCCGACCAGGCTGCCGGACAGGGATCTGTTCAGAAGATCAGCCCCATTGACAAGGTCGATCTCTCGGGTAAGGCAAAAGGGATGGCCGAGATGACAAGCGCCATCAGTCAGATGCCTGAGATCCGAACCGAAAAGGTCGAGGCAATAGGCAAATCGGTTAATGACGGCACCTACGAGATTGACCCTGAAAAAGTCGCATCAAAAATGATAAACGAGATGATATGAGTCAGGAAGACGCACTTGCAAGAATTCTGAATGAGCAGGTCAACGGATTTAAGACGCTCCTTGAACTCCTGCAGAGAGAGCGGCTCTGTCTCATTGACCTGAACGCCGGGGCCGTAGAGGAGCTCTATAAGGAGAAAGACATCCTTATTCTGCGGCTCAGGTTGCTTGAAGAAGAGCGGCTAAGGCTCATGAAGGATTTCGGCAAGGGCGATCTGACTCTCCAGAAGCTTGGCGAACTGACCGGGAATAATACTTTTTTTGATCTCCGTTCAAAGCTTAAATCCCTGGTCCAGGCAATAGAAGAACTGAACAACTTCAACCGGCTGCTTATCGAACGCTCACTCAGCTATTTCAGGAGCAATGCAGGATTTTTCAGGACCTTTGGTTTTAATGAAGGCTTGCCCCAGAAGGGTATGCTGCTATCCCGGGAGACATAAATGTCCATTTCAGGGCTTTTTAATATCGGTAAATCTGCCATATCCGCGAGCCAGACAGCACTGGCCTTAATTAATAACAATATCGCCAATGTCAATACGCCTTACTATGTGAGACAGGACGTGACCCTTCAGATATCCAGTCCTGTTGTAGGAAGCAGCGGACAGTTGACAGGTTCCGGAGTTACCCTTGCAGGGATCAGAAGAAGTTTTGACCGCTTTATAGAGGCGCAGTTGATCCAGCAGCAGCAGTATCAGGGGCGATCAACGTCTCTCGAAAAGACGTTAAGTCAGGTTGAACAGATCTTCAATGAGCAGCAGGGCATGGGTCTTCAGAAGAGCCTGACGGAGTTTTTCAATGCCTGGCAGGACGTGGCAACCTCGCCTCAGGGGCAGCCCCAGAGGACACTGCTTTTACAGAAGGCGAATTCCCTTGTCATGGCAGCGCAGCGGATGGAGACAGGTCTTACAACGATTACAAAGCAGGCCAATGAAGGTATCGCAGATCTGGCGGCCCAGATCAATGGTATTGCCTCGGGCATTGCATCCCTCAATGATAATATCATACGGCTGGAGGCCGGGCAGAGCAGTGAAAATTCGGGCGACCTGCGATCTCAGAGGGATAGCCTGTTTAATCAGTTAGCCGGCCTTGCCGACGTCAGTTCCTTTGAAAACAGCGATGGTTCTTTGACCATAACGATGGGGATGAGGAACCTTGTCTCGGGCGGCAGGGCGAATCCTCTTTCTGCACCGATTAACAGCAATGCTGATGCAGAACTTTTCCTCGACAGCACGAATATTACCGGGCTCTTAAAGAATGGTCAGATAGGCGGGCTTATCGCAGCGCGTAATGATATTCAGGCCAATTCCCTGCCCCGGTTGAGAGAACTCATCACCTCTGTCATCAAAGAGGTCAACAACCTCCACAGGAATGGTTTTGGCCTTGACGCCTCCACAGATAATGACTTCTTCAGCTCCCTGCAGCTCTCTTCCCAGGATAGCGCAGCTACCGCAGATATTACCGGGCTGACTGTGACCAACTATGACCAGCTTTATGCAAATCTGTCCATCAGGGGATACGATATTACCTTTGGAGGCGGCAACTACACGGTAACAAACAGGGAGACAGGTCTGACCTCAGTGTCCGGTCCTTATGTTCCTGCCGGCACGACCATTGCATTTGACGGCATCCAGGTCGATATCAGTGGTGCAGCAGCTGCAACGGACAGTTTCTTTATCGATCCTGCATCAGACGCAATCAGGAACTTCGGTATTGCCGTCAGCGACGTCAACAAGATTGCCGCATCTTCTTCAGCAGCTGAACTGCCGGGAAATAATGCCAATGCGCTTCTGATCGCCCAGCTTGCCAATACAGCCATCGCCGGTCTCGGCAGCGCGACCTTTATACAGAACTATACCTCGACCGTTGCATACGTCGGTGCGGTGAGCAGAGGGGCATCGGACGCCCTCAAGATCGACGACAGCATGCTTGAGGCTATCAAGAACAAGAGGGAGAGCGTCTCAGGCGTTTCCCTTGATGAGGAGGCTGCAAATATGATCCGTTATCAGCGTTCCTTTGAGGCCGGAGCGCGCATGATCAGGATGACGGATGAACTTATGCAGACCATACTAAATCTATGAGAATCACGTCGTTCATGATATTCGATCAGCTTACGCGCGCCATGCAGCAGCAGACCGAGCAGTTCGGCAGGCTGAGTGAGCAGATGAGCACGGGCAAGAAGATAAACAAGCCTTCTGACGATGTCCCTGGCATGAGGAATGCCATGGGCTACCGGCTGTCCCTGCAGAGTTATGACCAGTACAACACCAATGGCCAGCAGGCTGATACCCTGATCAAGTTCACCGAGTCTGTCGAAGCCCTGGTTTCTAAATCTCTTTTCGATCTCAAGTCTCTTGTCCGGACTGCAGACAGGGATATCTTCGATGATACGGCAAGGCCGCTGGATGCTGCTCAAGCATTTCAGCTGAGAGACCAGCTTCTTGAAATGGGTAATATGCAGTTTGACAACCGCTATATCTTTTCAGGATACAGGACTGATACGCAGGCATACAATTCCGTAACCTATAATTATCAGGGAGACTCGGGAGTTATGAATGTCATGATCGATCAGGGTGCCACTGTTCAGGTCAATGACCCTGGGAGTAATGTCTTCAGCGCAGTCTTCACTGCCCCGACTGTTGTGCCGATTCAGGATTACTTTGTTCATTATACGCCGGGTGCCGGCACGTTGACCAATGTTGAGATCAGGGCATCTGACGATACAACCGTGCTGGATACGTTCAGTTTTTCAAATGTCATTCAGGCTGCCGATATCCTGGGCAATGCGATCAATGCACAGGATGCCAGGCGCATTGAGGCCTTGAGCAGGCCGCTTGAAATGGTTGCTCAGAGTGTCATTAATATTGAGTCCGGCAACCATCTGAGGCTGAAGCAGATTGATGATCAGAAGAAGTTCAATACCAATTCCATCAGCAGTATTACCGATTTCCTTTCCCGGACCGAGGATGCGGACCTGACTGAAGTCATTACTGAACTGAAGCAGATTCAGGTCGCTCTTTCAGCCATGCAGGCTTCATCGGCCCAGATGCTCCAGCAGTCACTCATGGATTTTCTTTCCTAAGGCACAGTCGCCAGGTGCGATGAGCAACTGTTTATTCCCATGCAAGTCCCTCTGATCATAAACGCAGACAATGTTCTTACCCTCCTCAAGCCCTTTGGCAAGGGCCTTAACCTCAGGATCAACGATATCGTTAAGGCAGAGATCCTGAATGTGATGGATTCAGGTGATGTTTCTCTCCGCGTGCTGGGGGAAAATGGCGAGAGCAGCATCATCGTCGCGAAATCTGATATCCCGCTGACAAAAGGCATGACGGTTCAGTTCCGTGTGACTGCAAGTGATGCAGAAATTAAACTCCAGTTCATGGGCACGGCATCTGAAGGCAATAAAATGGTCGAAAGGACCGGAGAAGAACTGCTGCCCCAGAAGGCCTTGAGGATACTTTCCGAATTTGCCGGCTCAAAGCTGAAACAGGATGAACTCAAGCTGATGGAGGAGGTCTTTAAAACACTTCCTGAGAAGATCAAGACTGCGTTTCCGGAGTTTCGGGCTATCGAGAGGATCCTGCCTGAGATCGACAAGCTCAGTTCAGGGCTCCTGAAAAAATCCGTGGAAGATTCGGGCATACTCTTTGAGACAAAGCTGAAGCTTGCGGTGCAGGAGGAGGTCCTGGACGGGACCGGCGAGAGGCTGAAGGACCTCCTTGGCGGCGGAGACCATAAAATGGAACTCTTCAGGCTCAGGGAGGCATTGCAGCATACGGAACTGACCGGAGCGCTCCAGAGGGCAGGCATTAAACCGTCAGAGGTTGCCGGCATGGTTGATAAGCTGATCAGGAACGTGGAGTTCTTTCAGCTGACATCACAGGTGAACGATGCAATATACACCTTTCTTCCTCTTGCATGGCAGGAGCTGAAAGAAGGTGAGCTTTCCTTCAAAAGGGGCAGGGACAACAGGGGAGAATCCTATACCTGCGATATTAACCTTGATCTCGAGCCTGCGGGCAAACTGTCGGTGGCTGTAACGCTATTTGAAAACAGCTTCTATCTCTCTTTTTATGCAGCTGACCAGAGGCTTAAGGAACTGATCAGCGAGGGGAGGGGGCTTCTTGAGCAGAGATTCCATGAAGCCGGCCTTCCGCTGAAGGTTGTCAATATAGGCCAGAAGCAGGAGATCGGTTTTGGGACAACGAAAACGCAGGGTTTGAATATTAAGGTTTAGGCAAGAGAGCGTGAAAAGGGATGACAAACAGATAATGGCTGCGGCGATCAAATACCGCCACGGAGAGGACCACGCACCTATGGTTATTGCCAAGGGAAGGGGAGCGCTCGCAGACAAGATCCTCGAAACAGCCCGTAAGCACAATATCCCGATCCGGGAGGATAAGACTCTTGTCGAAATCCTCTCGTCATTAGAACTCTATGAGGAGATCCCGCCTCAGCTGTATAAGGCCGTTGCAGAAATCCTTGCGTTTATCTATGCCATTAATGCAAAGGCCAGGGGCGAAACATAGGCTCTGTATCATATCCTGCGGGCTGTTTGCTTCCAAAGATTACGTATAAGTGCAGCTTGCTAAAGGAGAAGAATGAACTTCCGTTCGTCAAGAAAGGTGAGAACTCCTTTAACTGAGGAGTCGACATCGAGATCAACAGTATCTATGGTCAGGTCGGGATGCAGAGGTTCTTCATAGGGTGCATCAATGCCGGTATAGTTTTTTATTAGTCCGGCCCGTGCTTTTTTGTATAACCCCTTAGGATCTCTCATTTCACAGACATTCAGAGAGCACTTAACATAGATCTCGAAGAAGTCCTCAGGGCCTACGATTTCCTTGACATAGGAGCGATCTTCCCTGTATGGCGAAATGAATGCTGCAAGCACAACAATCCCGGCATCAATATAGAGCTTTGCTATCTCGGCTATCCTTCTGAGATTCTCTTTACGGTCTTCACGGCTGAATCCGAGATTTGAATTAATGCCGTGGCGGACGTTGTCGCCGTCAAGCACATAGGACCTGATTCCCCGGTCGAAGAGTGCCTTCTCAAGATGATGAGCAATGGTAGATTTGCCGGAGGCAGACAGTCCGGTGAACCAGACAACGCCGCTTTTGTGCTTGTTCATGCGGTTACGTTCGAGGCGTGAAACAAGTCTTTCGTGCCAAAACACGTTTTCAGTCATGAAAAAGTATATCAGATTAAGAAGAAATTGTATTTATCGTTAGAGGGTTCGTTAACCCGCAGGGCTGTCAGACTATTTTTGAAAAATAACTGTATTGGTCTGCAGTGGCATCCATGGCCTTGCCATACGCGTCGAGACCTTTAAAGCTGAAGATGATATGAGATGGGTCGATAGTGCCGTCAGCTGAGGTATTCTGTGCTATTGAGAAGGTTACATCAGCGCTGGATGTCTTTGAATCGTAGGTAACGCTGATTGGGAAGGCGTTTATTTTGACTTCAGTGGAAGGAATCTTCAGCCCCCAGTTATACGCCCCCCCAACCTCAGCACCCGTAGCCCTGCTGATTCCCCAGTTAAAGGGATTCTGAACAGAGGCAACATCCAAATCCTTTGAAAAACCGAATCTCATGGTATAGCTCTTCTTTGCATTTGCTGATGCCAGGGCTGTGTTCATGCTGGAGACAACAGTCCCGGCCCCCAGGGATGCGTTAAAGCCATTTGTACTGTACGCAAGGATTATTTTTGGCGCTGAGGTCTCGTAGATATAACCCTGTACTTCGGCTGCAAAGGATGATCGCCTTGATGAAAGAATTGCTGCCTGTTCGGCTGCCTTGCCCATTTCTCCCATATCTGCATACGTATAGCCGAGTTCGCGGAGCGCATTGTCAAACCTGCTGTCTTTTGCGAGGGCCCTGTTCAGCTGAGACTCGGCTCCTGCAAAATCGCCGCTTTTCCGGAGAGCCTGACCTAATGCGTAATATCCACTTGCACTGTTTGGTGCAAGGGATATGACACGCTCAAATTGGGCAGTTGCTTCCTGATAACGGCCTTGGTCAAGATAAACCTGTCCGAGGGCATATCTGCTGTCAGTCGAATTGGGCTCAAGCCGTACAGCAGCCACATATTCTTTCTCTGCTTCAGAGAACTGTCTCGTCGAAAGATACAGGTCTCCAAGACCTATATGAAAGGTGTCACGGGTCGAAAAAACACTGATCGCCTCTTTGTACGTACGTATTGCGTCAGCGTTCTTTTCGAGCTTCTGATAGGCCTTTGCCATATAATCGTATGCAGAGGCAGCATTGTCTGTGAAGGGTGAAAAACCGATGGAGGACCGGAACATGCGGGCCGCCCCTGAGTAGTCGCCGCTCTGGTACAGATCAATGCCTTTTGCAAGCGCATTGCCTGCAAGACTGTCAAACTGCGCCTGAGAGCTGAGTGTGGACGAGAATAGGCTATCGATAAATGCGGCTGAAATCATAGTTTAATTATGTCCCGCATAGTTTTACTCAGAGTCTTATCCATATATTTTTATCGGGTTTCCAGCATCGAAACTTTAATAAATACACTCTCTTGGCTCTGTCACAGCTCCAAGTTCTTATAAATGATGCCGGACAAGATAGCATGACGCCCTTATGGGAATTTTCGAGACAACGACCCGAAAAATAGGTGCCCCAGTAATAATATATGGCTGCAGTCTCCTTGTATAACAATAAGTATATTTAAATATATATATTGCTTGACAAAAATGATATCTCAATATAATATTATCAAAGTATGACAGGACAATCAAGAATTATAAGCAGAATTCATACATCTGCGCTGGAGAGATCCGTCTCAAGTCAGCTTATCACTGCGCTGATCGGGCCAAGGCAGTCGGGAAAGACAACTTCGATTAATAGTCTTGTTCGTGATGTTCCCATAAATCGGAAGCTATACATTAATCTTGACTCTTCTTTTGAAAGGGACCGAATCAGAAACAATGAGCATTATCTGCTTAATAGGATAGAGGAGATAATGGAGGGCAAGTTGGCATCCATTACTGAGAGGTTTTATTTAATTGTTGACGAAGCTCAGAAGTTTGCCCCGGTATTTGAGTCAATTAAAATTCTCTATGATCAGTACGCAGACAATCTGAAGATTATCCTCAGCGGTTCTTCAAGTCTGGAACTTCTCGACAGAACATCAGAAACCCTTGCCGGACGGGTACATATCCTGAGAATCTATCCGTTTTCGATGAGTGAAGCATCTCTTTATGAAAATATCGACGATCTTGCATCAGGCAAGGCTGTCTACCAGAACATCTTTTCCGGTTCTCTGAACAAAGATATTCTTGCAGGACTTATCAATGAGTTTAGGCCGAAATGCGGAAAGAAGGCAGCTTTGATCGAAACGCTTCTTACCCGCAGTCTTTTCCCTCCAACGTTCTCAAGGATTGATCAGGAGAGTATCCCCCGATGGTTGTCAGACTATATAGATACCTATATCGAAAAAGATATGCGAAGCGTTGCTGATATCGGAAACATCGAGGGGTATCGCAGAGTCGTTGCTCAACTCGCTTCGCGTGCAGGCAGCCTTCTGGATTACAGCCACATTGGGCGGGACGCTGCGGTGAATCAGCTTACTGCAAAAAAATATGTCTCGATCTGGCAGGAAAGCCTAATCGGATTTCTTCTCTCCCCATTCTTCCTGAACCTGTCTACACGGATCAAGAAATCAAAAAAAGTGTATTTTTTCGACAATGCGCTCATATGGGCGCTATCCGGATTCAAAGAAAAAAGGATAATTGAGGCGTCCGGCGAAACAGGGCATTATTTTGAGAATCTGATCATAACTGATTTTATGAAGTGGGGGGCTAATCTGGATATCCAGCCGTCTTTTTTCTTTTGGGAGAAGAGCGAAGCCTCAGAAGTAGATCTTGTAATAAGCTCGAAAGGGATGACCATCCCGGTTGAAATAAATTACTCGACAACATGGGATAAGCGGCATCTGCATGCCATTGATATGTTCAGGGAAAAACACAGTGAGAAGGGGTTGAGCATACCGTTCTCCCTGATTATTTACCGGGGAGATTTTTTTGTTCCCAGAGAAGATGTCTTCTGTATTCCTGCCTGGATATTATGCTGAGTCATATCGGCATAGAATATCGTTACCTATCAAGCCCCCAGTTATATTCATTGACATATTAGCAATTTAATTGCAAAATATCAGCATGTGGATTGCAAGAAATCAAGAAGAGTTAATCCGAAAGATGGGCAGGGAGTTCCCTGTTGTATTTGTCACAGGGGCCCGGCAGACCGGCAAGACAAGCATTTTGACGCACCTTTTCCGTGATAGTTCATATGTAACCTTTGATGATCCGGCCAAAGCAGCAGAAGCAGAAAATGCCCCGTCAGATTTTCTCAGGTCTCTCAAACTGCCCGCCATCATTGACGAAGCGCAGTATGTCCCCGGGTTGTTCAGGCATATAAAGGTTGTTGTCGATGAAAAAAAGAAAAAAGGTCAATTCTTTATCACCGGCTCCCAGAATTTCAGTCTGATGCAGAATCTGACGGAAAGCCTTGCCGGTCGCTGCGGTATAGTTAATTTACATTCTTTGTCTGCAGGGGAAGTGATGCGTTCACGTCCGAAGACGTCTATTGAGGATTATATCAGTATGGGTGGGTTTCCTGCGCTTCATGCAGACAGTGAAGTTGTTCCTCAGCACTGGTATCCGTCTTACATAGCAACCTATTTGGAAAGGGATGTTAGGAATATACTGAGAGTAGGTACCCTGAGAGAGTTCAATAGATTTTTACGGGCCGCAGCAATAAGAACTGCGCAAACCCTTTCATTGTCCGATCTGGCGAGGGATATTTCTGTCTCGCCAAATACGATTAAATCCTGGATCTCAGTGCTGCAGGCATCCCACATTGCATATCTGCTTGAGCCCTATCACAGAAATCTTGGCAAGCGTCTGGTCAAATCACCTAAGTTATATTTTCTTGACACCGGGCTTGTGGCATACCTTATGGGTATATCCACATGGCAGGATATAATAAACTCCCCGTTGGCAGGGGCGCTGTGGGAAACCTATGCTTTTAATCAGATCTACCGGCATTTACTGACGCAGGGCATGACGAATCCAGCGCTTTACTACTGGAGGACATCTGCTGGTCAGGAGGTCGACTTTGTCATAGAAAAAGGCGGACGTTTTGTTGCAATAGAAGCAAAATTGACGGGATCTCCCGGAGTTGCGGATGTGAAGGGGTTCCATGCCCTGAGGCAATATTATGGGGCTGAATCAATAATAAAAGGATATGTGCTTTGCAAGGTTGGTGAAGATTTCTCCATTGGTGAAAAAATCAAGGCTACCAATGGTATTGTCCTTGATTTTTAGACATGCACCCCGGATTCTCTCAAATATCTGTCATATTATTGACTCCTATGATTGCTTATTTGCGCCATTCTGAGTATTTAATAAAATAACTCATTGATTTTAAATGAAATAATAGTTTTCTACTTGGGCATTTAATTTGCAGACTGAAACCAAAGGAGTACTCTCGAATGATTGATGATAAAGCTATAAAGAACTACCTTTCTCTCATTGAGAAGTCAAATAAGACTACTACTTCTGATTCATCGTTGGATCGCGAGATAGACACGACAGCAGGAAGTAATTATGTGATCGACCCGAGTTGCGATATTCGGGGCAAAGAGAGGATGCATTTTGGCAAAGGAGTAGTGGTTCAAAAGGACTGCTGGCTGAATATTGCATTTCAGCAGCCCGGAACAGGGCCGATGATCATTATCGGCGAAGGTTCCAATGTTGGCAGAAGATGTATCCTTTCGGCGGCGAACAAGATCGAGATCGGCAGGAATGTGCTTCTGGCTCCTAATGTCTTTATCGCAGACACTCATCATGAATATCAGAGGATTGATATCCCCATAATGCACCAGGGGATAACCACCCACAAGGATCAGGTAATCATCGGTGACGAAACATGGATCGGCATCAACTCGGTTGTCATGGGGAATGTGACGATCGGCAAGCACTGCGTTATCGGGGCCAACTCTGTTGTAAATAGAGATATCCCCGATTATTGCGTTGCTGTAGGCAATCCGGTACGGGTTGTAAAAACCTATGATTTTGCTGCCGCTGAGTGGGTCAGGGTGCGAGTGAAGGATGAATAGTGCATCAGGATGGTTAAGGGAACGTTGGCAATCCGGCGAAGCTAACGACTATTCCAACAGGGGATATAGGTGACTATAAATGCATCAAAGCTCATTTAGTATTCTTACCCGTTTCAGGGATCTTGTGCAGAAACATTTCCCGCAGGGACCGATACAGCTTCTCGATGTCGGGAGTTATGGCGTCAACGGCACGTACAAAGAGATCTTCGCTGACGCGGCAAAGTTCCTCTACACGGGCCTTGACGTCAATCCAGGCCCCAATGTTGATTATGTGCCTGTTGATCCTTACTCATGGCCTGAACTGAAGGACGAAACGTTTGATGTCATAATCTCCGGTCAGGCTTTCGAGCATATAGAGTTTCCATGGCTTGTTATCGAAGAGATGAAGCGGACACTGAAGAAAAATGGCCTGATCTGTATCGTGGCTCCTTCTCGAGGTCCTGAGCATAAGTATCCCGTGGACTGCTGGAGATATTATCCTGACGGTTTCCGGGCGCTCGCTAAGTGGGCAGACCTGGAGGTGCTGGAGTCAAAGACCTTCTGGGGGACTTCCGGATTTTCTGACGGCAGCGACCAATGGGGAGATTCCTTCTGCATCCTTTATAAACCGGCTGGTGGCCCTGTGATGATAAAACATAAGCGTGCAGAGCGGCGATCATTTGCTGCTGCTCATCAGTACAATCCTTTGAAATCGGATAAGAAAGGCTCCTATTATGGCTTCGCACGAAATGAAGTGGTGGAGGCGCTGGTCAAAAACCGGATCCCTGCAGGCAAGGTACTGGAAATAGGGTGTGCGGGAGGCGCGACCGGAAAAAGTCTGAAAGAAAAAATGGCAGTCGATTCGTATGTTGGTATTGAGCTTTCAGAGGAGGCTGCTCAGATAGCGAGGCAGCACCTGGACAAGGTCATTGTGGCTGATATTGAAAGAACGGACCTGCAAAATGATCATGGACTGAAACATGGTGAATTTGACCTGCTGGTTGCACTGGACGTTCTGGAGCATCTCTACGATCCATGGGGTGCCATGAGGGAACTGGCTGACTTTGTAAGACCAGGCGGTCATATTGTCGTCTCTCTTCCGAACATACAAAATATCACGGTAGTTCAGGATCTTGTTAAGGGAAAATGGCAGTACGAAGATGCAGGGATCCTGGATGCCACACACTTGCGGTTCTTTACCCTTGCAGAATCGGAAAAATTGATCAGAGGGGCTGGTTTGACGATCAAGAGCATTGATAAAGTGCTGAACCCACCGCTGGATATGGGTCAGATCAGGGATGCTGGCAACAGGTTCAAGCAGGGGAACCTTGAAATTTCGGATCTTTCAAAAGATGACATCACGAATTTGTTCACCTATCAATTTATTGTGATTGCCCAAAAAACGTCGATTGCCGAAGATTTGACATCGGATAGGACAGAGCAAGGTGCTGTCACTGTCAATTCAGGCATCGACAGTTTCCCGGCACACTTTCAGAGCAAGGAAGCCGTCAAAGGGCTCACGTCGATTGTTATCCTCACCTATAACCAGCTTGAATATACAAAAAAATGCATCAAGAGTATAAGAAAACATACTCCGGAGCCTCATGAAATTATCTTTATTGATAACGGTTCGACTGATGGCACGGTAAAGTGGCTCGAAAAGCTTATCAGAGAAAATAATAATTATGTCCTTATTAGAAATAGTGTAAATCTTGGTTTCGCAAAAGGCTGCAATCAGGGAATAGAGGCTTCGAAGGGTGAATATATCCTTCTTCTGAACAATGATGTCATTGTTGAGAAGAAGTGGCTGTCGGGTCTTCTTGAGTGCCTGACAAGCTCTCCTGACACAGGGATTGTCGGTCCCATGACAAATAATATAAGCGGTACCCAGCAGATTGTGTCATCTGAATACCGTTCAGTGGATCATCTTGCTGAATATGCCGCTCAATTCCGGCAGAAGAACAGGCATCGCCGCATACCGCTCAGACGGATCGTCGGGTTCTGTATGCTTTTCAGGAGGGGCCTTGCAGAAAAAATCGGCCTCCTCGACGAAAGTTTCGGGTCAGGCAATTTTGAGGATGATGATTACTGTCTGAGATCTGCATTAGAGTGTTGCAGGAATCTCATTGCAGCAGATGTCTTTATGCACCATTTCGGCAGCGTCAGTTTTAAAGGGAATAAGATCCCTTATGCTTCTTCTATGGGGAACAATAAAAAAATATTTGATCGGAAATGGAGAAATATTCCTGCGCGCAGTGACTTTGGCAAAAAGCTTGCCGTCCTGAATGCAGTTGAACAGGCTGACGAGCTTTACCAAAAGCAGCTTGTTGATAAGGCCATTAGTGCACTGATTGAGGGCATCAAGTATTTCCCTGATGCCAAACAGATATACTACAAACTGGCCGAGATATTGATCGACTCCAGGCTTTTTAATGATGCCCTTGAAGCGCTTGCCGCCATGTCTGATAATGAACCCAGAAGGCTGGCGCTTATTGGATACTGCAGTGAGGGGCTGGATCAGCTGGATGAGGCTGACAGCTATGCGGACTCTGCCCTTTCTCTCGACGGAGAATTTGCACTGGCACTCAATCTGAAGGGGATTGTGACCTATAAGCGGGGGGATAAAGGAACTGCCGAGGCCTTCTTTTATAGGGCGATTGAGTCTGATGCCGGGTACGGAGAACCTTATTCAAATCTCGGAGTAATAAAATGGTCAGCCGGCGATCGTGGCCAAGCCCTGGATCTGCTCGAAAAAGGCTTTCTGTTTTCTCCCCTGGCTGCTGACATCGGCGCCCTTTATCACTCTGCCATAATATCAACGGCTGAGCTTACACGAGGCGAAGAAATTACGCGGGGGATTCTGGTGTTTTATCCGCTGCATCGAAGGTTAACCTTGGTTCTGATCGATATTCTATTAAGACAGGGCAAAAAAGAAAGTGCACTGCGTGAACTGCAAAGAGCCCTCATAACCTTTGGCATAGACGACGAACTGCTCTCCAGTGCCCTTGAACTCAGAAAGGAGATTGGCGTCAAGAGCATAGATGCAGCAGAGAAAGACGGGACCCTGTCTGTCTGCATGATCGTGAAGAACGAAGAGCGTCACCTTGCCCGGTGCCTCATGAGTGTTCAGTCTGTTGCTGATGAAATTATTATTGTTGATACCGGTTCTGCCGACAGGACGAGAGAGATTGCCGGGGCTTTTGGGGCAAAGGTCTCGGACCTTCCCTGGACAGGGGACTTTTCTGAGGCGCGTAATGCGTCTCTGGAACCGGCTTCGGGTGCCTGGGTCCTTATTCTCGATGCGGATGAGACTATTTCTGCCCAGGACTATGATCGGTTGCAGAGTATCACACGTAATAAAACATCGAAACCAGCTGCATATAACATTGTCACGCGAAATTATGTGCGCAGTTTTAGTCTTCTCGGATGGAATGCCAATAAGGGAGAGTATCCCCTTGAGGAAATTGGGACCGGCTGGTTTCCGAGCGGCAAGGCAAGACTCTTTCCGAATGACCGGCGGATCAGATTTGCAGGGCCTGTGCATGAACTTGTCGAACCGTCGATCATGGCAGCCGGCATTGAGCTCAGACAATGCGAAATTGTTGTGCACCATTTCGGCAAACTTGATTCAAGCAAGGTGCTTTCCAAGGGAGAGAGCTATTACCATCTGGGTATGCGCAAGCTTGAAGAAACCCCGAATGATATCAAGGCGCTCTTTGAGTTGGCAAATCAGGCACAGGAACTTGAAAAATATGAAGACGCAATTGAGTTATGGCAGAGGGCCATAGACCTCTCAAAGGATAACCCTTCGGCAATCTTCTTTTTTAATATCAGTTCCTGCTACCTGAGGACTAAGCAATATGAAAAAGCCCTGAACGCTGCAAAAAAAGCGATAGTAATGGATCCGGGTATGAAAGAGGCATCGCTGAACTATTCTTATTGCGAACTCCTTGTCGGAGATTATGCGAAGGCTATTATGGAACTCGATGCCGTTCTCAAGAAAACGCCGGATTATCCCCCGGCCATGGTGCTTCTTGCCGCAGCCTGCAGTATGGCCGGAAAGAAACAAGAGTCTCTTGATATCCTGTCTTTACTTGCAGGAAAGGGTCTGAAATTCGAGAAGTTTCTGCATGATCTCTGCGAACAGTTATTCGAACTCGGTCGAACATCCCAAGCAATCCCGATCCTTGAATCCTTAATCGAACGCGGGGCTGGAAATAATGATACGAGAACTCTTCTCGATGCATGCAGAAAAGGCTGAGAATGTGAGCAATGCGCTTGCCCTGATATTTTCTGCTGGTGTTAAGTTCCTGCTGACCCCCTAAGGCCTGCAGCGATGTTCAGGTTGATATTGATCAGCATGGACAGTTTCTCCTGCACAGGGAAGGCCATTATATCAAAAGTTCTCTTATCAACAAAGATGCTCAAGCTCAGCAGATCATCTTTTATCCGCTGTGGAAGTGGATTATCGGCCTTGGCGAGCTCTGACTGGAGTATGGTCCAGATCCTCTGGTTATGCTCCAGTGCCTCATTGAGCCTGCTGTCACGGTCTTCTGCTCCCCAGTTTTTCTGGCAGTCGGTCAGTTTCATTGCCGCCAGGCACAGGACCGATGCCTCGAGTTCACGACCTGAATCTGTTGTCTTTTGCACTGTTCTATATGCGTCGAGCTGAGTTGCGAGCATGGGTCAAGACCTCCTGTTCATATTCAATGAGTTTTCTGGTCAGTTTCAGTGCTTGGTAATATTGGCCATGGAGAATGTGTTCACTGATTTCGGCAATTAAATCATGTCTGCTTGGCAATGCCTGAAGTATATCCTTGATCAATTCCCAGTAAGTCTTGTGATATTCGGCAAGCTTCTTCTCATCAATATACATCAGCTGTATGGCGAGATAGACCCTCTTGCAAGGGGAATCTGCATTCGTTGAACCCAGGATATCTTTTTCGCGCAATATCGGGACATTGTTTTCGATAACAAGATCACTCTTTGCAGCGCCGTTGGAAATGACCGCACCACCAATGATCAGCCTCTCATGAGGCTTCAGAGAAATCTTCAATGCCACGGTGACTAAACCTTAATATCCAGGATTGTGCCCGGCTGCACTTGTTCTGCAGCTACAGCCTTGTCCTGCGCGATCGTATCCCTGAACTGAAAAAGCCTGTCCAGCGCAACTGATATATCTTTGTCCGTCGCATCTACCGACAGCTTTTCCCCTGAGAAGACCTTTTTCAGTCCATCATCAACCGATGACTTGGCAATCTGCTCTTCTACTCCCTTGACCTTCTTGATCAGATCAAGTCTCTGAAAGGTGCCCAGAGGAAAGAACGGAGGATAATTCACCAGGATATTATCAAGCTGCTGCTTGATGAAATCTATGCTGACGATCAATCCTTTAGCAGAGGTCTGGGATGCCGGTGATTCGCCTGCAAACTGGGCAGATGAAGTTGATGACGCTATATTCGACCTGGTCTGCACCGGGGCGTTGCTCTTTTCAGACGGCCGTATCGCATTCTGCAAGGCCTGGGTCATATTTATGTCATTGATGTTCATGATATGTACCTCTTTTTGAGAAGTGGAGTGTGGGAGAGGATTCCTTCCTCTCCCACCTTAATACCACTAATCATGTTTAGCCGAACAGTCTCAGTACTGACTGTGCTGCCTGCGAAGCAAGGCTCAGAGCGGTTGTGCTCAGAGACTGCCTGGTCTGCAACATCAGCATGTTTGCGCCTTCCTCGTTGGTGTCAGCAAGGGTCAGCTTGCCAGAACCTTCGGTAAGGACGTTTACCATTTCTGTCGAGAAACTCTGCCGGGTGGTGATGATGCTCAGGTTTGACGACATCGCTGAAGACTCTGATCTCAATGTTGACAGTGCCGTGATCAATCTGTCGACGTCAGCACTTGCATTTGCAGGCAATGTCCAGCTTGCAGCAGTAATGCCAAGCGACGCAGATGAAGCGGAGAACCCGACAACATCCAGGGTGTGTGTCCCTTCGAACTTGACGGTCAGTGTGTCAGCATTAAGAAGGTTTTTGCCCTTGTATCCTGAGTCGAGTGCCATGGTGTCGATCTGGCTTCTGATTTCATTATACTGATCCTGAAGCGCTGAAAGATCCGTATCAGCAGCTACAACTGCCTCAGCAAGGGTTGTGCCACTGGATGTGGTTACGTTAGCAGCAGTAACGTCAGCAGCGGAATTCGAGATTGTCACAACGCCGTTTGAAGCACTTGCAGAGAAACCGAGACCGGTCACTGTTGTATTGGCATTGATAGCAATAGCCAAGGCTTCGGCATCCATATTATTATTGCCACCGATATAGAATTCGCCTGTTCCAGGAGTTCCCGCAGCTGTTGCGGTGAAGGTCTGGCCTGCTACGGTGACCGTGTCAGCAGCAGCAGCACTTGCAAGGGTGATTGTTCCGGTTGCGTACGAAGATGCGGTTGTGCTGGAAGCCTGGGCCTGCTGTGCAATACCTCTTGCCTGCTCTATAAGAGAGCTTATGCCTTTGATACCTTTGTCTGCGGCCTGGATCGTCTGGATAGACTGACCCATGTCGGACTTAAGGGAGTCGATGTCATTTGCACGAGCGTCGAGTGCCTGGGCTGCAAAGAATGCAGTGGGGTTATCAAGAGCTGTGTTAACCTTTTTGCCTGTTGCGAGTCTGGTCTGAGTGCGGTCAAGAAGGCTGACTGTCTGCTGAAGATTCACGAGGTTTGACCGCATACCAGCGGTTAAGCTAATGTCTGAGAGTGCCATGATAATGCTCCTGTTCTAGGAATTTTGTTTCCGGCAATTCTTGCCGGAGTTTTTGATCCGCAAAGCGGATCGTTTTACTTTTAAGCCTCAGGGTCTCTATCTCTCTGCTCCACCTCCTCATTGACCATTTAGTCTCAGCTTCTAAGAGTCTTATCGGAAGGCTGCAAGAAAACTTTAGGGTTATTTTGTAGTCATAACCTGCCGGAAACACATAAAAATCCGAACCGGGATTGCGGACTAAAAAAGTGCTCTTTTGCTATGAGCGAAACAGCCGCCACTGGGTATGAGATGTCAAGCAAGGATCTTGCCTGATTTCTGACAGGGTTGCCGGGTAACCCTTCAGTTACGAGGGTAATCCTCCTCCCATTTCCAAGGGGAGGTCGGGTGGGGTAGAGATTAGACGCCATCAAAACCTCCCCACACCCCTCCTGGTAAGGAGGGGATATTGAATCTGTCCACTGATAACTGAATGGTTACGTTGCCGGGCCCTTTGTTGTTGAAGACTATGCCAGGCTCCTTACAATAATGAGGTAATGATTTTGACTGACGAGAAAAAGCCCTAAAGTTTTTAAAGATTGCGTCCGATAAAGAGAACTGGAGAACCAGAGAAGGGACATCCATAGAACATGGAGGCAGAAGGATGACAATTTTTCCCAACCAGATCGGCGAAGTCCTGCATCTGTACAACAGGGTGGCGAAGATGAAGCCTTCGACACTTCTGGAAAAGGAGAGCGACGGTATCGGACCGAGAGATATGGTAAGCATCTCAGAGGAAGCCAAGAAGCAGCAGATCCTTTCACAGGCAAAGAGCGAAGTCCTCGAAAGAATAAGGGACGCAAAGTAGCGTGACCAGAAAAGACTTCAGGATACTCGTCGCTGACGATGATGAGATAGCGCGTGATGTGATCAATTCTCTCCTGAGCAGGGAGGGGTTCACCATTATAACTGCGAAAGATGGCCTTGATGCGATACGCATGCTTCGCTTCGAGGATATCAGCCTTGTCATAACAGATCTCAGAATGCCCGGCGCTGACGGCATTGAGGTGCTTAAACAATCGGTAAGAACCAACCCTGACGTAGCGGTTGTTATCCTCACGGCTTATGGCACCCTTGATACGACACTTGAGGCGATGAAAGAGGGCGCCTATGATTATCTTACAAAACCCTTTAAGGGGCAGGAGATCATCTTTGTGGTCGAGAGGGCATACAAGCGGGCGCTACTCCTTCAGGAAAACAAGGAACTGGTTAAACAGCTCCGGGACACTTACCGTGATATTGAACTTCTTAGAACCGTAGTTGATAAGGGAAATCCGGATATAACGGCCTCCTGGATTGAGCGGATTGAGCGGCTGAAAACCATGGATGTCCTGTCAGAGGATGAGTCGCACATCTTGAGGGAAAGGCTGATCAGGGGTCATGGACAAGGGGCGAATATTAATAGTAGATGATGACCCCATTGTCAGGGATGTGCTTTATGACATTCTGAGCAATGTTGGCGGATACAGGGCAGATCTTGCCTTTGACGGTGTTGATGGCCTTGAAAAGCTGAAACGCCAGGAATACGATATCATTTTCACAGACCTCACCATGCCGCGGATGAATGGCATGGACTTCCTCAAAGAAACTCAGCGCATGAATTTCGGCATACCCGTTGTTGTAATTACCGGCTTTTCCTCTATTGACAACGCCGTAAATGCCATGAGAGAAGGGGCAAAGGATTTTATTACCAAGCCCTTCAGAATCGATACGGTTTTGACGGTTGCCTCAAAGATCCTCGGCGAGAGGAGACTTCTGAACAGAATTTCCCGTCACGACGACATTGAGAGCACGGTCGGCAAGCTGAACAGCGAACTCTTCAAAAGCCTGCATGAAATAGGCATTCTTCAGTCTATCAGCAATGAAATAGACGGTATTTTCAGCAATCGCGAGATTTATGAAAAGCTTGTTGAGATGGTTTCGCGGCTTTTTATGGTAAGGGAAGCCTCTTTTGGTATTGTCGAAAATGGGGAGATAAAGATAGAGGCCGGAATAGGCACGACTGCCCGGACCAGATCGATCAGCGGCACAATATTTGAGAGAGTGGTAAGCTCCAAGAGCTATTATATTGCATTGCCCGGGGAGATTAATCCCCATGACGGCACAGCCCTGGCCTTCCCATTTTTTTCGATTCCGCTTACTATGAACGATGAGGTCTTTGGAATTCTCAGTATTTCGAGCAAGGCCGACGGTACGGCATTTACTGACTATGAAATTTCTCTTGCCCTCACCTTTGCAAAAAAAGCTGCCATGCGCATCGAAAACAACGCCCTGTATGAGGTATTTTATGGCAATCTCATTAATACACTTAAATCCCTGGTCATCAGCATAGAGGCCCGTGATATATATACCAGAAACCATTCTGAGCGGGTCGCTGCCTACGCACTTCAGGTGGCAGAGGTGATGGGCCTCAGCAGTGATGATAAGGAGATTATCCGGTTTGGGGGGTATCTCCATGACATTGGCAAGATTGGGGTAAGGGACACGGTCCTGCTTAAACCTTCAAAGCTGACGGACGAGGAGTTCATCGAAATCAGGTTGCATCCGGTGATCGGTGATAATATAATAAAGCCGATTAAATTTTTCCCGAGAGAACGGGAGCTTATCCGACATCATCATGAGCGGTTTGACGGAAAGGGATACCCTGATGGTCTTGCAGGAGAGAGGATTCCGCTTGTTGTGAGAATTATGAATGTGGTAGATACCTTTGATGCAATGACAACCTCGAGACCGTACAGAACGGCGCGGACCCATGAACAGGCGGTCGAGGAGCTCATAAGGTGCTCTGACAGCCAGTTCGACGGAGTGATAGTCAATGCATTCCTTCAGACCCCTGCCGGAAGAGGAGCGTCCCTTGGATCTTAATGTAGGCGAGCAGATTTTTTTCAGAATAGCAAAAGAGGAGGCCCGGTACAGTGCAACCATTGTTTCGGCCAATGACACCAACATCGTCATAAGGGCCAATGGAGATATGCCACTAAAGGCGCTCAAAGGCGATCAGCTTATCATCTCATGCCCTGATTCGGATTTCTATACTGAGATTTTGAACAGGGACAATACCATGTTCAGCGTCAAGAGGCTCTGGTGCGACAGACGCGAGTTTTTCAGGGTTGACGACGTCTTTCCTGTTGACTGCAGGAAGATTAAGGATGCGGGCGCAGCCAAGAGGCCGAAACTGGTGGCCGGGTTTGGTTCTGATACGGGAACTTTTGAGTTGCCGGAAGATGCAGTGCATCCCAAACTCTGGAATATGCTGGTTGACATCAATACCAAACTCGGTATGATCCTTGAACGGATGGATCTGCAGGCAGAGGGATTTGCCCAGATCGAAAACAGACGGGTGAACCTAAGCGCAACGGGCCTGAAGGTTACAACACGTGAGAAGGCTGAAGTCGGAGACAATCTTGAAATTAAAATGCTGCTTCCTACCTATCCGCCCATCGGAATACTTGCCTTTGGCCGGGTCGTGAGGGTCCATAAGACGGACAATGATGAATACGAACTGGCGCTTCATTTTGATGACATGGATGAGGATATCCGTGATGAGATTATTCAGTATACGCTGAAGCGCCAGAGAGAGCTTATCAGGTCACAGAGGGAAAAGGAGAAATAATGCTTGATGGACCGCACGAGCCTTACAGGAATATTCCTCAGTATTGTTGCGGTCATCGGCGGTAATTATCTCGAGGGCGGCAAAATCAGTTCTATCCTGCAGCCAACGGCTGCCCTGATCGTCTTCGGCGGCACCCTCGGCGCTACACTTCTCAGCTCTTCTACCCGGGACGTTATTCATGCGGTTATGTCGATCAGGGATATCTTTTTTGAAAAAAAGCTTGATAGCGAGAAGTTTATCGCAGATATTATGCGTTTTGCCGACCTTGCGAGGAAGAATGGCCTTATAGCGCTTGAACGCGAAATTCCCCGTATTGAAGATCCTTTTTTCAAGAAAGTGATGATGCTCGCGGTTGACCGCATGGCTGCAAAAACATTAAAGGAGACGGTTGACCAGGAAAACGCCACCTACGAAGACGAGAAGAGGCGGGTCGCAAAAATATTTGATACAGCGGGCGGGATTGCGCCAACGATTGGAATCCTCGGCGCTGTGCTGGGACTCATACAGGTGATGGAAAACCTTTCTGAACCGTCCAGGCTCGGCTCCGGTATTGCTGTAGCGTTTGTGGCTACTGTTTATGGCGTGGGTACTGCAAACCTTCTTCTGATCCCGATCTCAAAAAAACTATTACACAGGCTGAACGATGAAATGGCACTGAGGGAGATGATCCTTGAAGGAGTAGTCGGCATACAGGCAGGCATGAACCCCCACTATCTCAGGGAGAGGTTGAGAGGTTTTATAGAGGAACAGAACAGGCAGGGCAGATAATGAGAAAGAAGCGTATCGAAGATCAGGATAATCCTGACCGGTGGGTTGTTTCCTATGCAGACTTTGTAACACTTCTTTTTGCTTTTTTTACAACGATGTATGCAATAAGTCAGGTGGATGCCGGCAAGCTCAAGATGTTCACAGGCTCCATGAAGTCGGCTTTCAGGTCTGAAGATGCCCGGACCGTCAAGCCGGTCATCGAAGGCATTGTGCCCGTTGCCCCTGAAATGATATCGGTGGAAGAAGAACTCAGGCGCAGCGTTGCAGCATTGCAGGCAAAGGATGACATGGAGATCAGCAGGGACGAGCGCGGGGTGATCCTTTCTATTGGTGATAATGTCCTCTTTGATGTTGGCAAAGCCGGCCTCAGGCAGGAGGCCTCGGCGTCTCTTGGCGCAGTCGCCTCTCTGCTCAAGAAACTGCCGAATAACGTAATTGTTGAGGGACACACGGACAACATACCGATAACCGACACCCACGCCAGGTATGCATCGAATTGGGAGCTATCGACTGCCCGGGCAACCAGCGTGCTGAGCTATCTGCTTACCGCCTACAATTTGCCTCCCGAAAGGTTTGCAGCCGCAGGATACGCCGAGTTCAGACCGAAGGCTACGAATGCCACGTCTGACGGCCGGATAAAGAACCGTCGGGTTGACATCATCATACTGGGCAGAAACAGATGATCTGGTTATATGCAGAAAAGGCTGCGGGGGGCAACCGGATTTCATGAGCGATCTGCAGGCGTCGTCAAATCTCGACAATGAGTTCATCGATAAGATCATCAAGAGCCAGGAACACTGGCAGTCGACGATCGATGCGGTTCAGGACTATATCTTTGTCATTGACAGAAACCATGTGATCAGGAATGCAAACCTTTCATTTGCCCGCCGGTTCCAGAAGCATCCGCGGGAAATCATTGGTTTGAATGTGGACGAACTCCTCTGCTTTGAAATACCCCACCCGGATATGTTCACCCCTGAACAGGACGGCATCATTTCCTCCCGGGAAATCACGGTAAAGGACAGCACGTATGTGATCAGCGTTTTCCCTGCCCGCTACGATGAAGAGGATGTCTTTGTTTATGTGATGAAGGACATTACCGAGCTTATAAATCTTAAGAATAAACTCTATTATGCGTACAAACTTGCATCGATCGGCAGGCTTGTATCAGGCGTTGCACATGAACTGAATAATCCGCTGACCGGCATCCTTGGATATGCAGAGATCCTTTCACTCAAGGTGCAGGACGAGGGTATTAAAAAGGACCTTGCCAAGATTTCGAAATCAGCAGAGCGGTGTAAAGTTATCATAGACAGCCTGCTCTGCTTTTCGCGTCAGCAGGCAACGCAGAGAAGCCTGGAATACATTAACGACATTATTGATAAAATAGTTGAACTCCGGGCGTATTGGCACAGAAATCAGAACATTGAGATCGTGAGAGAATATGAGGCGGATATGCCTCTCTGTTATATTGATACCCAGCAGATCCAGCAGGTTGTCCTTAATATCCTTATGAATGCGGAACAGGCTGTTTCAGAGGCAGGCAGAGAAGGGAAGATTGTCATCAGGACGTGGCATGACAAGGTTAATCAGAAGCTCATGCTCAGTATTGCTGATAATGGGATAGGTATACCTAAGGAAAATCTTTCCAGGATATTCGACCCATTCTTTACTACCAAGCCTGTTAATAAAGGTACGGGGCTTGGTCTTTCGATATCCTATGGCATAGTGCTTGAGCATGATGGTATGATTCATGTCGAAAGCAGAGAGGGTGAAGGATCTGTATTTACCATACAAATTCCGTTTAAATAATAACGCTGTTAATCGTAGTTGATCGGCTGATATGAGAAATGTAATTAGTGAGGGATAATCTATGTTTGCAGGTATAGGTATAGCACTGGTTCTGGCGGCAGTCATCGGCGGCTTTCTTATGGAAGGAGGCAACCTGCATGTTATGATTCAGCCTGCCGAATATGTCATTATTTTTGGCGCAGCATTGGGGGCATTTTTTATTGCATCTCCCGGCGGTATGGTCTCCGTGGTCTTTAAGAGTGTAGGCTCTATCTTTGGCTCCGGCTCAGTATCGAAGGCCCAGTTCCTTGAACTGCTCGCACTTTTAAATACAATATTTTCGAAGATCCGCAAGGACGGTCTCATATCGATCGAGGCTGACATCGAAAATCCGAAAAAGAGTCCGCTTTTTACCAAGTACAAATCAGTGCTGGCCAACCACCATGCTCTTGATTTCATCTGTGATAATCTGAAGGTGATGATCACCACGAATATGCCTCCCCACGAGCTCGAAAGCCTTATGGACGTGGACATCGGCGCACATCATCATCATGAGATGATACCGTCAGAGAGCATCACCAAGGTTGCTGACGCGCTTCCCGGATTAGGTATTGTTGCCGCAGTTCTGGGCGTTGTGCTTACCATGGGAAAGATCGACCAGCCTCCGTCGGTATTGGGTCACAGCATCGGAGCAGCCCTTGTCGGGACCTTCCTCGGCGTGCTTGCCTGTTACGGGTTTGTCGGTCCGATTGCGACGAACCTCGAAAACCAGGCAAAGGCTAAAGGGGTCTATTTTGAAGTGATTAAGGTTGCAATGGTGGCCTTTGTGGGCGGAGCAGCTCCCCAGATGGCAGTGGAGCTTGGCAGAAGGGCTATTTCAGGACAGGAACGCCCCAGCTTTACGGAACTCGAGAAGGGTATCCGGAAATAATGAAAGGCCAGAAGAATATCATCATCAAGAAGGTCAAGAAGGCCGGGCATGGCGGTCACCATGGCGGCAGCTGGAAGGTGGCATATGCAGATTTCGTAACAGCGATGATGGCTTTTTTTCTGCTTCTGTGGCTCCTGAGCATGGTTTCACCGGAAAAGAGGGCAAGGGTCTCTACCTATTTCAAGTCGTTCAACATCTTTGAAAAGGCCGGAACATCCATGATGCTCGATGCCCCGGGAGGGGCTGTTGGCGACTCGGGCGGCAGTTTCGGAAAGATGGAAAAAGAAATGGGCAAGGGGGTAACTGATGTTGCCCAGATTCACACCCCAGAGCATTTTAAGGATAAATTGAAAGGTGAAATAGAATCAAAGCTTGGCGATGTCAAAGACCAGGTGCTTGTTGATGTCTTTGAGGGTGGCGTGAGGATTCAGCTGACCGATAAGGAAGGGAAGCTGATGTTCCCCCTTGGGGGCTCTGAACTGACACCGGAGGCAAAGAGGATACTGCAGTTAATAACAGAGAATTTCAAAGACAACGAAAATAAGATAGCGATTGAGGGCCACACTGACGCGCTCAGCTATTCGTCAAACCGGTACACCAACTGGGAGCTGTCCACTGAACGGGCATCTATAGCGAGACGGGAGCTTGAAAAAAATGGTCTGAATCCTGACAGGCTGAGCAGGGTCGCGGGCTATGCTGCATCAGATCCTCTGATCAAGGAAAACCCCAATGATCCCCGTAACCGGAGGATCAGCATTATTCTGCTTTATCCGAGTCAGAAGAAGGTCGATAGCCTTGACGAGAGCTCAAAGCAGAAGCCCTCTGCAGGGTCTGGCAAACAGTAGGCATGAACCTCCATGTTTCTTCACCCTCTGGCAGGGGATCACAGTACGCTTGCATCTGAGTTCACTGCATAGTGAACTGTGTCGATACGCCAATGCTTCCCGGTAAAACAGAAGCCTTTATTGTGTCAATGAATTCTTGACACACTTTTCAATTACTTCTTATAATTAAAACTCACTTCTTTTAATATGCGCCTGTAGCTCAGTTGGATAGAGCAACTGCCTTCTAAGCAGTAGGCCGCCCGTTCGAGTCGGGCCAGGCGTACCATTCTCCTACCAAGGGTTTCGAAGTGTCATTACCACACCCGCTATAGAATGGTTTACCTACAACAAAAAAGGCCTGCATTTCTGCAGACCTTTGTATTTATTTGGTGGCGGGGAGAGGATTTGAACCTCTGACCTTCGGGTTATGAGCCCGACGAGCTACCAGGCTGCTCCACCCCGCGTCAGACTATTAAAATACCCTATTATTGCTTGTCTTGTCAAATGTGTAATACCGAACCTGAGAATGGCAACAGGGAGGGAATTTTTCTCATCACGTCATGCGCCCTTCTGTAATTTTATGCAGGGCATAATATATAATATGCCATCTTCATAGCAGAGGCAGGCTTTTTCATACAATGCTCGTACTCCTGAGACAGCACCGGTGGATCCTTGATATTCTTGACATCCTTGTGATGTCACTGATCCTCTATCGTCTTCTCCTGATCATTAAAGGGACGAAGGCTGTCCAGATGCTGCTTGGCCTCGGGGTCCTGCTCGTTGCATCGATGGCATCGCGCCATCTTGAGTTGTTTACCATTGACTGGCTTGTCCAGAGTTTCTGGGCCCAGATAGTTCTCGCTATCATTGTCCTGTTTCAACCCGAAATTCGCAAGGCGTTGGCTCATATGGGAGAAACTCAATTCCTTACCTCGTTTACAACTGCTGAAGAGCTGCGATCCCATGAGGAGATTGTCAGAGCCGCGGTTTCTCTTGCAAATAAAAAGATCGGTGCGCTTATTGTCATCGAGCGTGAGACGAGCCTTAAGGACTTTATTGAAGTAGGCACACTCCTGGACGCAAAAGTTTCCCGCGAGCTTCTTCTGAGCATTTTTCATCCTTCATCGCCGATCCATGATGGAGCTGTTATCATCAAAGGCAACAGAGTTGCCGCTGCCGGGTGCTTTCTCCCAATTACCCTGAGCGCTGAGGTGAGCAAGTCCTTTGGAACCCGGCACAGGGCCGGCATCGGTCTTACTGAGGATACAGATGCTGTTGCAGTCATTGTTTCCGAAGAGACCGGCCAGATATCCATTGTCCTTGGCGGCAAGATAGAAGGCAAACTTGACATGAGTACGCTCAGAGATATGCTGACTGATATATTTGCGAGCAAGAAGGCAAAGACATGAAACAGAGGATTTTTGAGAATTTCGGGCTTAAAGTGTCTGCAGTGCTGATTGCCGTCTTCCTCTGGTTTTTTGTCACTTCTCAGGGGCAGTCTGAAATATCGCTTGAGGCGCCGCTTGAGTTCAAGGATATTCCTGCTGAACTCGCCATTTCCGGCAGTACTGCCAAGGCGGTAACACTCACCATTAGAGGTCAGGAGAGATTCATGAAAAATCTTAACGCCTCTGATCTCAGGGTTTTTCTGGACCTGGGCAGGGCAAAGCCGGGTGAAATGGTCTATCCCGTGAACAAGGAAGACGTGAAACTGCCGTTTGCCATGACCGTGACGAATGTTACTCCTCCTTCTGTGCGGGTGAAACTGGAAGAGATTATGCAGAAGACCGTTCCTGTGCAGCCGCAGTTATTGGGTTCTCCTGAAAAGGGAGCGGTGAAGTCAATCATGGTTGAGCCGAGGACTGCGGTCATCAGGGGTCTTAAATCAGAGTTGAGAAGAATCGATATGATCAGGACTGAACCGCTCGACATTTCTCATAGTTCGGGCACGATAACCGAAGAACTTGGTCTCGACACATCAGGTACGAATATAAAAGTAGATATTTCAAAGGTAAAGGTGAAAGTGAAGATAACCGTTGCGGAGAAAAAGAAATGAAGCTGTTCGGCACTGATGGTATGCGGGGGAAGGTCAACAGGTATCCGATCACTCCTGAGATAGCCCTGAGAGTTGGTATGGCAGCAGCCATTGTGCTGAAAAAGCAGCACCACGGAAGGAATATGGTCCTCATCGGCAAGGACACAAGACTCTCCGGTTATATGATCGAGAGTGCCCTTACGTCAGGTATCTGCTCCATGGGCATGAACGTAACGCTTGTGGGTCCCCTTCCGACACCCGGAATAGCATTCCTGACGCGTGCCCTTCGGATCGATGCAGGTGTGGTGATCTCTGCGTCGCACAATCCTTTTTATGATAATGGCATAAAGTTTTTTTCACATAATGGCTTCAAACTCCCTGACGACATCGAGGCCAGGATCGAGACTATGGTTATCGATGACGGCCTCGAGCGGTACAGGGCAAAGGGTGAGCATGTTGGCAAGGCCTTCAGGCTCGATGATGCAACAGGGAGATATATCGAATACATCAAGTCAACCCTCAGAAAGGGGGTATCGTTTGAAGGCATGAAGGTGGTCGTGGACTGTGCAAACGGCTCTGCGTACAAAACGACGCCCTGGCTCCTGCGGGAGCTTGGCGCTGAGGTGATCTCAATTCATGACCACCCCAACGGAACTAACATAAACGACAGGTGCGGATCCCTGCATACGGAAGATCTGGTAAAGGCTGTCCTGAAGAATAAGGCTGATATCGGCATTGCCCATGACGGTGATGCAGACCGTGTGCTCCTCTGCGATGAAAAGGGCAGGCTCGTTGACGGCGACCAGATCATGGGCATGTGTGCAGTTGCGATGGAGGCACAGGGTTGCCTCAGAAGAAACACGGTAGTTGCAACGGTCATGAGTAACATCGGCCTTGAGATCTTTTTGAAGAAAAACGGCATTGGCTTAATCAGGACGAAAGTCGGTGACCGTTATGTGGTGGAAAAGATGCTGACTGATGACTATAATTTCGGCGGTGAGCAGTCAGGCCATATTATCTTTCTTGATCATAATACGACCGGTGACGGCCCGATCACTGCTGTTCAGGTGCTTGATCTGATGAAGGCAAGGAATCTGCCGCTTTCAAAGCTGGCATCACCGATAAAGCTTTTCCCTCAGGTGCTGATTAATGTTGAAATTGAAAAGCGGCAGGACATCCGCTCCTTTCCAGCCATAGAGCTTGCTGTGCGGCAGGCCGAGGAAACTCTGGCAGGCAAAGGAAGGGTTCTTGTCAGGCCTTCGGGCACTGAGCCCAAGATACGCGTTATGCTTGAAGGCGAGAGGCTGAATGCGATCACCAGGCTCGGCCGGAACATTGCAAAGGTAATTAAAAAAAAGATGGCCTGATGCCCTTCCTGCTGAGTTTCCTTTCCGGTACTGTCTTCTTTTTCATCGCCCGATATTTTCCGTTCTGCAGCATCGTTCTTTTTCTTGTATCCGGTGTCTGGCTTATGAGAAATAATAAAGGCAGATGGGTTTTCGTTATTATCCTCGGGATTGTTTATGCACTCTTCAGAGTGCCCCTCGCAGATCAGCCGGCGCAACCTTGGAACAAGAAAATGGAGATATCGGGCAAATTCCTTTCTAAAACCGGCACGTCTTCATCTGCTCCTGCCATGCAGAACTTTATTGTCGAAAAAGCCTTTGATGAAGAGACCGGGCTGGAGATAGAGGCAATGGAGAACGAGAAAATCAGACTCCGTTCAGATGCTGAGTTTAATACTGATGACACCTACGATTTTTTTGTGGAAACAGGAAAGGATAGAACCCGCCTGAATCCCGGCAGCGGCGGCAGGGCTTTGCTCACGGCACAGCTCATAGAGATTAATGGGCAGGAAGAAGCCAATAGTGCTTTTGGGAATTTCTTCGGACGACACCGGGCTTCTCTGCATAATTACATTATGGGGCGTTTCAGCAAGGATAGTGCGGATTTCATTTCTGCCGTGACGGTTGGTGAGGTGCATTTTGATGAAGGTCTGAAGAACGCCTTCAATATAACCGGTCTTGCCCATATACTCAGCATCTCAGGCACTCACTTTGGTCTTTTATCGGTTGTTATGTTCGCTCTTTTCCTGTTCCTCGTAAGGCGGTTGCCTTACAATATTTTTCAGCGGTTAACCATATACGTAAGCCCGCAGCAGGTTGCGGCGATAGTCTGCCTTCCTCTTATGGTGCTCTATCTGGGCATCTCAGGGGGGAGCATTCCCGCGATTAGATCCTTTGTGATGATCAGTCTTTTTCTCCTCGGTCTTTTGATCGGGCGCAAGGGATTTTGGCTCAATACGGTCCTGCTTGCTGCCTTTGTGCTTGTGCTTTGGGATCCGGAAGTGATCATGACCCTGACCTTTCAGCTCTCCTTCATCGCAGTCTTTTTTATCGGTTTCTCTGTTGAGCGCAAGGAGGAGGATGAGAAGATCGCAGAGCCAAAAAAGAATAATGCGTTAGCTGAATTCATAAAAAGTTCCCTAAGACTGACCCTGGCGGCAACCGTTGGAACAGCGCCGCTCGTGGCATATCACTTTCATTATCTCTCTCTCCTATCCCCCCTTGCGAATCTGGTCGTTGCCCCGCTGATCGGTTTTGTTGTTGTGCCCCTGGCTCTTATCTCATCCTTTTCGTATCTCCTGACCGGTAATTATATATTTGGACCTCTGGCGGGGCTCGCAACAGATTGTTCTCTTTGGCTTGTGAGAATGATGGCGAAGATCCCCTTTGCTGATACCAAAATACATGCCTTTCCCCTAGCACTGGTCATTCTTTCTTATGCCGGTTTCTTCTGTTATCTTGCGTGGGGACGAAAGAAGGCCTTGCTTCTCACGCCCTTTCTGCCATTTCTGCTTTATGCGATCATGAGTTTATTCTTCCCCAAGGAGCTCAGCGTTACCTTCCTTGATGTGGGGCAGGGAGATTCTGCTGTTGCAGAGCTTCCCGACGGGAAAGTCCTGGTAGTGGATACCGGGAGAGGCGGCTATGAAGCAGCGAACTTTCTTAAATATCGGGGCAGAAGAACCGTAGATGCCCTTGTTATTACCCATTCCCATCCAGACCATGCTGGCGGCCTGGATTATATTCTGAAGCAATTTTTTGTTAAGGAGATCTGGGACAACGGCCGTCTTGAGTTCCCCGAAGAACTGGTATTGCCTGAAACGCACCGCAGACTGGAGAGGGGAGACATTGTTGAGGGAAAGAACTACAGAATTGAGGTGCTTCATCCCTATCCTGAATTTTACACACTCGAGGAGAATGATTTTGTTGACGAAAACAATACCTCGACTGTCCTTAGACTAAACGGGAAGAGCCGTGCATTCCTTTTTGCGGGGGATGTTGAGGATGAGGCAGAGGAAGATCTGTCCCATCTCGGCATGCTGCTCAGGAGCGACGTGCTCAAGGTCCCTCATCATGGCGGAAGATCGTCTGTTCATGAAAGGTTTCTTCTTGTCAATTCCATAAGACAATGCGAATTTACACGGCAAATGCGAATATTACATAAGACATTGAGAATATAGGGCATTATTTCAGACTTGCGAAGGTGGGGAGTTGGTCGTGATCACGGAGCGTGGCACGCCAAGTTTACCTAATAGTTTTTTTGTGTTATTCTGCGTTACGAAGGAGGTGTAAGACATGAGCACAACTTTTTCAGTGCGGCTTGACGATGACACAAAAGAGAGGCTTGAACACCTATCCAAAGAAGTCGGTCGAGCAAAAACACATTTATGCGCAGAGGCCATTAAAGAATACATCGATATCAATGAATGGCAGATAGCAGAAATCAAAAAGGCCGTTGAGGCAGCCGATAAACCTGATGCAAAGTTTATCCCCCATAAGGATATCGAAGCATGGTTATTAAAGTCATTGGGCACACCAAAAGAACGGAAGCCGCCTAAATGCGGATAAGGTGATTTGATGCCGCCCGCGCCGATCTTGTGGAGATTCGGAGATTTATCGAGGATCAAGATCACCCAGCTATCGGAGTGTAAGTTATTTAAGAAATCAACCATGGGGGTTTTTACTTTCTGTGCCAGGTTTTCCTGAAATCTGACAATGTACCGGAACAATTATTGATGAACTTATAGAATGACAGCGAAATTCAATCTTGAACTGTACATTACGCATGAGTCTGACCGCGCTTTTTCTGATAGAGAAAAAACAAAATTAACAAATCTTGTTAAGAGGATAGCACCCCATATCGATTTAGAGGTCCATGTTTTAATTGCTACAGACGTCGTTTGTTCTGGATTAGATCAAGAAAATAGCGACTATATGCAGTTCCATCGGCCAAGCCGCAATGGCTATCAGTCCTTATTAATTACAAATAAGTTTCTCGGTCCCGGCGATGTGCAGGGAAGAGCCTTTATTGATGGTAATATTAGAGCAGGATGTATCATAAAGCCGAGAATGGAAAAGAAAATTGACAGGGGAGGCCATTCAGAAGACGTAACAATCCATGAGTGGATACATACAATCTTTGGTATGAAAATTAACGGCAGAAAAATTCCTGATCCGCACACGTTAACAAATGGTTATAAATGTGATAGTGATAAAGCTCCTGATGGTGATGACCAATGGTATGATTGGTATGGGTATTTACTTAGAGAGAGCGATTAATAGAGTAACTGTCTTTTGAGACCGGATTGCGTCGGAATTGATGTCCGAACAGATCTGAATTGCGCAATCCAGGTCATTCTGTTGAATAAGTTCTGAGCGGACCGGGCGCTAGCGTAGGGGATATTTTGGACCGTCCTAATAAGGATACTATTGGGACAATGGTTGTCCGAGGGTATAAGCAGGTCGAGTTTGGGTGCGGATTATACCTGCCTGTTTACGTCAAGGCCTTTCCATTTCAGTGAGATCCTCCAATTCTTTAGTTCTCGATCTTGTAGTGTGCTCCAGCCGCTGCGCATATATCTGAGGCCAAATGTCAATTCCATAAGTTAATACGAATTTGCACGGCAAATGCGAATATTACATAAAGACATTGCGAATATGGGGCATTATTTCAGACTTGTGGTGGCCGAGCTAACCAGGTCGCACTGTTGGGACTCTCTGAGGACACGAGGATGAGCCTTACTCGTTACCGGAAAGGAGAGCCCTTAGCCGACAATCGAGATCTCATGGGTCGTGTGGCAAATCTTCTTTCGATCCATCTGTCGCTCAGGATCTTTCCCAAAGAACCGGGAACTCGTATATCTCTATCCGACGACGCGTAATCGAAATTTTGATGGCAAGTCACCCGTAGAAACAATGGCTTTTAAGAGGGGTTCATCCTGCCGGTCAAAGGAGCAGTTAATAATAACACGGTCTTTAGACCCAGGTCGCGGCACCTTTCAGGAGGCACGGCTTCGCGTTATTTGACGTGCCCGCTTCGTTCCTGTTCTATTCCTCAGTTCCGGAAGAACTGAGATCGCGCGCCCTTTTTGTAAAAGACTCGCTGGAATAGCCACAGTGGTTTTTTTGCCTTTTGACGCAATTACATGCCGCAGGCCCATCGCATTTATCACTGCGTCAACATATTTTTTTTCAGGTTTAAAGTAGGTTGGGCGTTTCAGTACCCGGCCATGGACATCGGTTGTAAATTCAATGGTATATTCTTTCCCTGCAGTTGTCCTGCTTGCGCGCCTTTTTCTTTCCTTTATACCCACTACATCTCCGCCTTTCGCCAATCCTGTCGTGTGCATAGGCCCTTGCCTAATTCTTTGATTTAATTATAGAAATAGCGTATTGCAATGTCACCCTTGTCGCATACCGGCCAGTTGGCATAACCGTATTTGACCAAGTCAACCATGTGTTTACCGCCAGCAAATACTGAATGCGTTTCCGCAACATGAATCCAGCCGAGCGAGAATTCCGTTTCGTTGCCGCTGGCAATCCCAAGGACTTTTGGATCCAGCCCAAAGAAACCGATCAAGGGTCCTCCAGACCAGCCTCCCGGGAGAAACTCTCCGGTTTCAAGTTCACGGCCCTCACCACTGGAGTCGACGTCGACAATCTTGATATCGGGCGCCAAAAACTGCACCCCTGAAGATCCGGGATATCCAACGGACATCCACAAAGGGCCTTCATAGTCGTCATCGTTACCGAAGCTCTGGGAACCCATCCAGCCCACACTGTTCCCCAGCGGCGTGTGGAGTTTGGCAATCACGTAGTCATTGGCGTTGACATCATTCTCCTCCGTGATGTGGCCACGTACGTGCTCTACCCAACTCGATCCGAATGGCGTAGGATTTGGATCCGTGGCGCGATAAGATGGCGTGAACTGCATCGACCAGCCGCTTGGCGCATCCCAAGGCACTGCGTGGCTCGCCGTTAAAATCAGGTTTGGTCCGACCAGTACTCCCGAGCCAAGTCGCCCTTTCTGGCCGGGAATGCTGACGCTAATCTGGCCCACTGTGCACCAAGGCCAATTCCGTTCTGCAAGCTCCGCATAGACAAGGCCGGCGGTGATTAACTGGCCCTCATGCAGGCCGGCATGAATTCTTAAGTCCAAATCTCGGAATCGCAGGACAGGTACTGGTGCGCGGCGAGGAATGATTCGGGGGAGATGCTGTCGTTTTAACCAGGGAGGATGGTAGCCCTCGTGAACGGAAATATTCTCAGCTGACCGATAAAGCTCCTTTGTGTCTATCCTTTCAACGGAGTCGACTGGCAACCCTAGTTGTATGCACGATGAGGGAGGACTAACATAGACCGACCATCTATCGCGACTAACCTGCTTCACGTCCAGTTCAGGACGCTCAGACGAGTGGATGGTGAAGACGGATTCAGCTTTTGGCAGTGCTGGCATTTCTCCAGTCGCTTCAACGGGCGCCGCATTTGCCAGTTCGTCGATCGAGTTCACGAGAAGTTTGCCGCTGCTCTCAACGGGCGCCGCATTTGCCAGTTCGTCGATCGAGTTCACGAGAAGTTTGCCGCTGCTCTCAACCGACTTTTCATTGCCTGGCGACTTTTCGGATTTGTCCTGATCCACAAAACACCTCCATATCTGTCAATTGACCTTGCTGAATCTGCATAGGCCGGATCACCACTGTACACCCAGGTCAGACTCCTTTCTTCGTCGATGATATCGCCCATGCAATGCCTTCAGAAGATCGGCGGAAGACGATGGCTGCCCGTTCTATCGCCACAAGATACAGTTTAGCTTCGCCAGCAGCCCTGAGGCTATCAGACTGCCCGCAGTGCCTTCCAGAATGTTCCTGACCGTGTGAAGGCTTTCCCTGATGATGATCCTATGCTTGGGCTTAGGGAATTCGCCTGTGTTTCCGCCGTTGCGATTTCGGCGTCAAGCTCGTCCTTCGTCTCGCGGTGCTCTTCAAATTAACCAGTTTTCGAAGGTTATATCTATTCCGGCAATCCTTTTTATGACTGCCATCTTGTCATCGGTTACGAGGATGAGATTATATGCCATCGCAACAGCAGCTATCCAAAGATCATTTTCTTGTATCTGCAACTGCTTTGAAGTGGTAGGATCCATCCACTCTTCTACCCTCTTCTTATCGTTTTCTCGATTTCTTTTTTCCTTGGGAGCACATTCGTTAAAAAGCCGAGCTCGCAGCTCGGCGTATTGATCCTGAGCCGTATTGATATCAATAGGCAAGCACTCAAAAGCAGACAAAATGCTTCGAGCCTGATCGTGCTTCTTCTGATCCTTGTAAGGGGCAATTCGAAGCCCATACTCTACTTCACCAACACTCACGGGGCAAAGATGAAGTTTTGTGCCTTCGGGCAATGCCTTCAGATGTCTATCTAAAGCTTGAGCTGCTGAACTATTGCCACCTGCTCTTAAATCAGCCATGTGTCCGAGAATGTTAGTATCGAGAAGATAGTTACGATACATCATTCCTCTTCTCTGCCAAGAGTCTTAAGATAATCCAAAAACTCTTTATCATTGATCACTGGTAACTTCTTCATAATCTCGTTAGGGGTCGATTCCTTGAACTGTTTAGATATGTAGATGTGCAATGGAATCCATGAATCGAGCTCAGGAGAAATGTATCCCTTGAAATCAAATGGAACGGGACGTTTGTGTCCCCAGAAAAGGTTAAGCAGGTGTCTTTCAAATCGAGGCGGGAGATTATAAGCTTTCAGGATTTCCGCATCTATCCTAAGTAGAATATCATTGGCATTTGATTGATTCTCTCCGGCGGCTTCAATATATCTATCAACCAAGGAATCAATGACTTCACAAGATTCGATGGGAATTGCCGCTATGGGAATATCTGCATAGACTCGTTTTGGTATATCTCTTTGAAAGCTGTGAAGATAGATAAATGCTTCTGCAATGGGCGAATTCAGGATCGCTGCTAACGTTTGGACACTAATGCTATCATCCTTTGGCCAAAGGCAATAAAAGCGGCGAGTTGCAAGCAAACCATTTTTATCAACTATGGCAGCAGATCGCCACGGTCCTGCTGAAATACGAGATGTTGGTACAATTACCTTAGGATGGGACCATGGCAGATTCCACACAGATGATTCTTCGAATCTACTGTGGGTTCTCTCTGTTGATAGATACACGGTATCTTCGGCAATGAATTGAGAAAATCTCTTTGCATTTGATAAGCCGAGACTTGAGCCCGGAAAACGGCGTGGCTGGATCACATTCTCCATTCCAATATTCGACTTATATTCGATCCCTTTTTTGATTTCTGCAAATGCACCAAGACGAGGATATTTTTCCAAGCGCTTCCAAAGCTCACGCATCATCGGAACAAATAAATGGCCCTTCATTTTCTCTTCGAAATGAGATTGCGGAACTTTATCCTCCCAGGAAACGCGATGCTGCATTTGAAAAGCTTTTTTTGCATCATCTTTAACTTCACGGTAAATAACATTTACATTCCGGCGCGATTTTGATTTTCTGGCTACAAGAACCATGGTTTCAACCTGCGAGTGTAAAAAAATGTTATCCGGAAGTGTTGTGAGTGAAACGATCTCAAAATCTTTCAATACCAATTTTCTCTCATTTATATAGTGAGAGCTATCGGCAAACGATCGAGGCAAAACTAATCCTACCATGGCGCCATCAGGCAATGCCGGCAGCGCTCTTTGTAATAGTTCAGCTGGCTTAGTAATTTCTGGTGATCTATCCTCCATTTTTTCGAACGGTGGATTCCCGACCAATATCATCGTCTTAGCCATCGCCTTCTCAAGAGTATTGCCTGCAAAAATGTCACCACGTTTGATATCCCATCCGTTTGGTTCTGGGAAGTCTGCAAGCATAAGACACATCCGGGCAACCTCAACAGAGAATGGATCTATTTCAATTCCATGCAGATGCTCCACAAAGAAGCTATGTCGTTTCGTGCCGCTCCAGTCGGATGAAAGAATATCCCTCATTCTTCTCATGACCGCAATAAGAAAGATGCCGTGGCCCGACATGGGATCAGTAGCATGCCAATGAGTTCGTGATATTTCATCTATGGGAATTTGTGACATCACGTAATCCGCGACATATGGCGGCGTGCTATGAATACCGAGTTTCTGGCGAGTCTCTGGTGAAACAAAGGTGTTTTCATATATATATGTGAGGGTATCTACCGAGATGTTCCGCAACGAAAAAATACTTCCGACTTCTTGTGAAATGGTCGTTAACATTGAGGGAGGAATTATTGAATCAATTGACGGCAATGATGATTTATAATGACAAGTTACGGCCTCAAGGGCAGTTTGCGGGAGGGCAAAATCGATACTCGAGGAAGTAACTACGTCTCTGTCTTTAAGTAGCTTGGCTGCTAATAGCCTGAAGACCACTTTGAATATTATTGATGATTCAAAATGTTTATTGTTCTTCTTGCACTCTGCCTCTGCATGATTCAGTATTGCTCTCAATAGGTAATCAATTTTATTCGCAGCTTCATGTTCTAAGGCTGGCAATAATCCAATATCTACAAAATCCATCTGCTGAGGTGTCGGCTTGTTAAACCCTGCTTTTGCTCGGATAATTGATTGAGGGTTCCATTCTTTATCATTCTGAGTAATGACATTTGGTAAATTTACCGTTTTGTATTTGTCTTTAAGGACTGGCTCTTTTTCCGTGATAGCCCATCGTTCAGTAAGGCCATTATTTAAAATGAATATTTGGGGTGCGCCAAGAGCTTTTAGTTCTCTAACGAGAGAAATTGTCGGGCGATTAATCTCCGCCATCTGGACACCAATACATGCTGAACGGTAATCAAAGGGATCTTGTCCAAAAATAGCCCGTCCTACAGTTCGAACAGGAACGCCAGGAGAAAAAATATCTGCATACTGGTATGCCTTCTTAATTAGGCTGCGCCTGTAGCCTATTTTTATAAAAGCATCATCCACGTTATGTAGTATTTTATTGTCTACCACAATTCCTCTTTTTACGATTATGCAACTGCATGTTTCCCCTTCTGTCGCAACGGCTGATCGCTCTTTTTTCTTCTCGGAATATTCCAATAAGGACTCTTGCATTTCGGACATACCAATGGAAAATCCCTTTTCCTTGGAGGCCACTGATGCTTACACCGAGAACATAGAAAGCCCTGTAACGTTATAATTGGCATACGTAATAATAATACATTTAAATTATAATGTCTATAATGTTTTCTTTTTAGTATATCCTTTTAAAGAATATACTAAAGTTCATTTCGGTCACATTTTAACATCAATTGAAGTCGTTGACTCGGTTGTTGCACTTATAAGGTTGAATGTGGATTCTTTTAAATAAGAATACCAGAACAATTCACCGGCCTCCCCAAATATAGGGTCTATTGACATTTTCCAAGAATTGTTTTTTAATTGTGCAAGGGCTATGCGAAAGTCCGGACCGCCCGCAATAAAGCAGGCAAAGCGCGCAGCGATTCGCAGTAAAGTTTTTGCAGTCTTTCTGATCGACGGAGCAATTCCCTAAATATAGGGCTGTTCGATCGTTAATGCGGGCATACGAGGTATCAGGGCAGCCAACTATATTGAAGGAGGCATGCAATGTCTGCAAGAGAAGGCATTACCCTGCTTGATAAAGCAAAAAAGAAAGCCAAACATCTACACTCTATTCTAAAGGTTCGCATCCCCGATATCTCCCTGAGCGAATGTCTTAACACCTATGCAAGAATTGAAGGAGTCAGGGATTGGAATACACTCCGTGAGGCGCTCATTAGCCCCTCGGCGGAAGAAAATCCATATAAGAAATTAGGCGTTTTCATGGAAGAGACGATCAGACCTATATTGGCACAGATTGGCCGTAAACATGGTGTGAAGTTAAGCGCTCCTTCCGCATATTTTGTGGCCAACTTTGACGGAGATGAAAATGTTCTTAACGCTCAGCCATCTAAGTCATTCGACGTTACCTTTCAGCCGTAAGGTCAGGGAGACACATACTACAGCTTTAACATGGAAGTCAGCCCAGGTGCGATATCGGCCGAGAAGGCTGAAATTGTCTTCGATTTCCCGGAACGTTTTTTCGATATTGCGGTAAGCCTCTTGTCCAGCAAGAGAATGCCTTATGAGTTCACGCCAAGTCTGTTACGCAGTTCTGAAAACGGACGGGTTAAGTATTCCCTTGTCTTGGATATGGAGGGATTTTTCCATTCGGCTGGAGCCGAGAAACACATATGGGACGCTGCAGAGAAGATTGATTACGTCCGGCAGAAATTGGATGAGAGTGTCGGCAAATACGCCAAACTTAATGCGGCCTTTAAGAGGCTCGCCAAACAATGGGGCAACAAGAAACTCGTTTCGGGCTTTGAAACAGCCCTATGGAAGGTTTTTACCGGAACGCCACGTTTTATGTCCGCTTCTCCTGACTTCCATAGTGCATCTTTTGGGGATGTCACCCTGACAGCCTATATAGGTAAAACCGGTCCTCGCATCAGCGGATTAGGAGGCGATCTCAATATCGGTCCAAGCTCAATCATATACCTAAGGGACGATAAGAAGAAGCCGGACGGGTACTACATTGCTAAGTATGGTCACGCCTTCGAGGCCGATATATATTTGAAGGGAGTATTCAAGGAAGATCTCGTGAAAATTACAGCTGAATTCGGTGTTCCACTGGAACATGAATTGGCTCAATCATTAGGCCTATCTTTCGATGACATCCCGGATGATTATGTCGCTTTCTTCAGGTCGAGGGCATTCCGTGGCTTGCAGGAGTGGGTCGCCCAAAATCGAAGTTTTGCAAAAAAGATTAGCAAAAGCGCTAAGTATATCCCCGACTGGTATGAGAGGGCCAACGGCAAGCATCCAATCCCTGCTTTGGATGAAGAATTGGCTATGCAAAAGAGTTCGGGCAAACGCCGCGGCGGATTACGAAACTAGGCTCAAAAAAGGGGGCGGCGGGTAAAACCGCCTCTTCCAACCAGATTAGCGGCGATACCGTGGGGATTGAAATTATTGGCTTCCAGGAGGTGTTATTATGGATTTGATGGCAGGAGCTGGGCATTCGCTACAATTGTTGGATTGCTTTCCAATTTTAAGTCACAGCGCTCGAGCGGCGATCTCAACGATTTTATTTTGTGGCTAAAGCAAGAGCAACATGCCGACATCGCAGCATCAGTGCAAAATAATGAGCTATTGCTGCAGCAGCTGAGTTCGATTCTTTCCGTAAACCATGACGACTTGATAAATCGACTGATTGAACTTGATATGCTTATGTCATCGGTTGCAGGTCAGATGAAGGAATTTAGCGGGCTTGCCGGCGTTCTCTATCCTCAGCTTAACATCTCTCCTCAAGCTGTTTCTATCATCCAGCAGCTTGTGTCTTCTGGCGCCAAGATGTTCATGGAACGCAAATTTATGACAGGGAACCTTAATCAATACATTTTACTTGAAGGGGGTGTCGGGACAATTACCTATAATGAGGCTCGATTCATAGAGGATGATTTAGATACGCTTGTAAAAATTGGTTTGCTCCGAATGGATGTTGCAAGTAAAGGAAGTCGACGTTTTCACATTACACGATCCGCTGTTGACTTTGTAAAAATAGTTGATCACTAAATGTCTTTAATTCTACTTACAGAGAAGTCTTTTTTCCCTTGCCTGGCAGGAACCGTCTGGAATACGAGTGCTCCAATAAAGAGGCACTCCGTCTTTCTTTTGGGTAATGCGGCGGCAAAACCTTTTTCTTCTAATCGTCTGAGGTGATCGGTAATATCTATTAGAGTGATCAAACGAACTTTGGAGGGCGTGCTGTCAATGATCAAAGAAAAAAGGGTTCCGCTGATAGAAAAGCATATCAGACCCCTCGTCGACCGGCTGAATCATTTGCCAAATGTTAAGACCGAATTTAGTTGCCATGGGCACATAGGAAGACCTGAAGCGTGGGTGATATTTTCATCTCAGGATTTGGAACTTCCATATACCCTCTGGAAACTGATAGCAGCGAAGATAGGCAGCAGTTCTGCTCAGTGTGGGTTGCGGTACTTTTGGACAGTTAAGCCGTGGTTTACCTTTTTTGAAGAACGCCCTGCCTTTGTCATTGTTGGGACTCCTATAGGGCGACCAAGTTTCTTAATGAGGACGAGTCTTCCTGATGAAATCGAAAAGCTCGACAAATTCCTTGTGTTTGACCACAGCGATCACTGCCAGAGCAATAAGAGCAAGACAAATACTAATAATAGCAGAATGTCTATAGCTCCAGTGTCTGGCAGGATCTTTGGTTTGGCACTTGGGGCATCTGTCAGCATCAGGAGCAACCGAAGTTTCACATCTGTAACATTGAGTGAGCTTGGCCATGAGTTAATGTATCATGCGGTTTCTCAAAAATCAACGAAGAATGGAAACACCATACTTGTCTGCTCGCCTTTGAAATACGGTATTGCCATGTGGAAGGCTGTGGATATGTTGAATAGACTGCTGCTTGAGGGCGCTTTTAAGAGATCTTTCAAAGCAGATGGATATTTTACCGACGAAAGAGAGATTCTCTTAAAAATTACCTATGGCAGATAGGACACTGTCCATAAGAACAGCTGCCCTGAGCACCCTATTGATCCCTTTCAGCATTTCGTAATTGCTGAGCTCTCATGAATTTTCGGCCTAATAACATCATTTCAAGGAAAGCTTTTTCATCTTTAACTAAAACCAACGCTGGCACCCCAAGAGCTTCAAAAATCCGAATTGCTATTATTACTGCGTCTACATATCGTAAAGCAAGTTCTTTATCCAAAGTGTCTTCCGCTCTATCCACAGCGTCTCTTTCCGAAAGTTCAATAAAAGATTCAAGTCCAGCTCCAGGGGGAGCCAATATATTTTTATCTTGAACAACTGGCACGCCATATTCATCAACATGCTTCGTAAAAAAAGGCATATCGAGGAAAGGCACAGTACGCCAGACGTTTTCAAGATGAGCCTTAACGTAAAAAGGACCATTTACGCCCGCATGTTTTGCCAAGATTCTATGGCGCTCCACTATAGCCGCTATACCGTCAAGCATAATGTTCAGATCTAACAGTCGTGCGCTTGTCAACTGCGCGCGCTCAATCAGTTTGTTGTAATCATTCCCATATTGATATTCGGTCAAACACTGCGAGTACGGTTGCGAATATGTATGGATTGGGAGTGTTACAAAGGAGTGGCAACGAAGATCAAATTCCCAGGTAAAATTACGATAATATGGATCGATGGAACCAGTTTGTCTAGCAATAAAGCCACCAGATCGAGTAAAGATGCTATTGATCGGAATCGAATTCTTCCTCATAATAGCAGAGAATTCATGGAACCCTCCGTTGAACAGATCTCCTCTGACTTCATAGGGATCTGAAAAAATACTAAGGTGTAAATAACTATTGTTTTCCTCTGATTTCGCCGTGAGTGGGCTTCTCGTAACAAAGGATTCAAGACGTGCCCGTGCTTTTTCACCGCGAGCCCACAATCGATCTATTATAGAACGGTCAGTTTCCGGCTTTGGATCTGAAGAATCGGCTACGCGCCGGTACACACGACCGTCTGCATGAATATAGGGAGTTTCTGAGCCAGGCGGAATTCTTACAACGACGATAGAACGGCCACTTATTAATTGAACTTCATCAACTGGTCCCTTAAATTCACGAGTTTCAAAATATACTTCCGGGTTGAGGACGTCTTTCGATGCTTCGCGTAACCTTTGAATAAGATGTGGGACTTCTTCTTCTACAATTCCAGGAAAAGACTTCGCGGTATGGGAGTCGGGATCTTCTTTGACCCCAAGTACAAGCCATCCACCGTATTGGTTCGCAAAAGCAGATAAACTCTTTGCCAGAGTCTTTACGGGAATTGCCTGAGATTTGTACTCAACATACCAGCCTTCAGAAACCGAATAAAGCTTCCCAAGGTCTGAGGATAAGACGTCAGACAATCGCCCATCAAATGGGTTGTAACGAAACTTCATATTTTACTCATGAGTGTGCCCTGGGGGTACGAGTTCTGTTGTGGCTCAGGTTCTGTTTTCGCATATCGAAGAGAAGCGTTCCGTTCCAGAGGTTCCCGCAGCAAAGGCTCCACATTTACAAAGATTCTCTTCTGCCGCAGGCATAGCAGTACAAGTAAACGCCATAACGGTTTATTATTTGCTTCGTAGGCCCACCACATGAATAACAGATTTCACCTTTTCCCAACCATTGCCATCGAACCCATATCCATGTTTTCCAAAGAGCCCATACACTGGCAATATAAAGCCCGTATCGGGATCCCTCTGAAGCCCAGGACTGCGCTTTAGCGGCAAGGCCGATAAAGAAGATCCCAGTTAGATGTGAGGGTGCGAATATACCGTAGAAGTAATAAATAAGAGCTGAAATTAACATTACCAACAGAGGCCCAGAATAAAGCCTAAAAATAAATCCCAAACTCATAAATTAGTATTACCTCTGCATATAGAATCTATCGCTTTTATATTACCACGTTAAGTTCACTATTGCTGGCGCATATATAATGCTGCGTTACCCCGAAATTTACATAAGACTTTGCGAATATTATAATATGGGGCATGCGTGTAATTTATAACCCGATCGAAGCATTCCCCAATGACTCAATCCTGCGGAGAATAGACTGGTTTGGGGCTGTATCGAGAAATACGACAAAAGAAAGCGACCCCGATCTCGAAGTTATCATGAGCCCCTTTATCGGCAATCCCGCCTCTCCAGCTAAGAATAAAGCTGTAGCCACTGCTAAGCAATCGGTTTTCCGTGTTGGAGTGGGGTGCCTCCCTCTTCTTCATATCGGCGCCATATGGCAGGGTCGATTACCCATTCCACTTGATAGATACAAATATACTCGGGAGGACTTCCAGCTTAATATCAGTCCCGAAGCAATGACGATCAAGAGATCTGACTTTTCCACGAAAAAAGGACCCCTGATACCAAAGGAGTATTATCACCTTAGCATCGAAACAGCACAGGCAGCAAGGGTTCTGACTATAGAACACAAGGGCAATCCTTATGCCGTCATAATTCCCGCAGCGGAAATCATCAGGTTCTATTACGCCCTTTCTACAAAGGTTTCTAAAGTGCTTTTCAGAGGAGACCTCGAAGGAAATCCGGATGCCCTATATATCAGGGATAAGACTATGCTCGATGAGAACGACGCCAGACTTATCGTTACAGCACATACGGGGACACTATTTGAGGAAATAAAAGCCATGGCGCGGCTAGCTGCTTCTCCAGATATGGCATTGTTCCATGCAAGGGGTATACATACTTCTCTTATGAAAAATTCTCTTAATGTGAACTGCAGCTTCCCCGAGGTATTCCCGCCTTTTCAGGGAAAGACAACGCTGACTGTACATGGCAAGTGGATACATTCGATGGCTAAATGGTCTTTTCTCGTGTTTTGGATTGATTACTGCTCATTTCCCTATCCCTTCAGGAAAGTGGAGCCGCATTGGTACCCGTCAAATCCGCTGATCCCTAAGGAACCCCCTGAGGGGGATCAGGAGCCGCCTGTTGGCGACGGGAAGAGGAGGTCTGCTAAAAAAAGGCAAACTCGTAACGTCAACGGACTAATCGTGAATTATGCTGAACCGAACATCCACGCTCAGCGCATATCGGTGGTAATCAGCACCGATCGTTTCCTTGGCTTTAAAAATATCGAAATGATAATGCCCAAGTCGGAATCATATTCCTCCAAACATGTTTCGCCTTTGCCTGGAAAAGAACCTCCAACGGAACTCTCCACAGGCGATGGCACACATCGGAACTCTAACACGGGCAAGTTTGAGGTTATGCAGAATCCCGGTGGTGATACGCTTGCGGAAGTACCTCCCAGTCCGCCCATGTTCGAAGCGATCGTTGACGCGCTTGAGGCTTTGAAAAAGATAGATACGGGGAAGATCGCATACGAAATTGTCGAGGCTACTGAAAAGGAGACCGATATTGTTCATTCTGAAATAGGGCCTATTACGCTTTTCCCTCTGAATCAGGGCAGTGAATCGAACAGGTGGGCATTTATCCGCTACAGGTACGAATTGAGGCGAAAGGCTCTTGTTGCAAAGATGACATATGACGGCAAGGCGTTTTACCTTTTTGAGAGCGAACACCGCATATCACGGTCTGATTCGGGAAAAAAGAAGACAGAACACTATACGACCTTTATGATTTACAGTGGTAATTTCAGTGTGATTCAGAAAAAGACTCTTAACGATGTTCTGCTTCTTTGTACTAAAAATGAAGGAGCCTGGCTGAAAGAGGGGCAGCACCGGGAGCTTGAGCAGAGAAAGATAAAACACATATGGAAGACGCCGGAGCAGTTGGCTGCTCGTATTTATCAGTATATGCATTCTGCTATCACAGGTCGGCTGCCTGAAGAATAATCTGAGAATAGAGGAGATTCTAATATTCGATGGGCTTGCGAAGATACCCGTCAGGGGCTCTGACGTGGGGACGTCGGAAGCGCCGCCGATGTTTACGGAGGGGACACGGCACCTTGGGGAGGTCCTGACGGTCATAAGATTCTACGCCTTGATTATGATGCAGTCAATATAGAGAAGGAGTTGTCCCTTCAGATTGGCTGCTGTCTTAGAGTTTTCGCTCATGGCTCCTCCATCTCAGCCACAGTCAAGGCTTTCTTTATGATAGAGCATCGAAATCTCAGGAATCTCCACTTTTACAAAAAACGCGTCAGGCAAAATGCTGTTTTGTTGTTTATCTTTCTATTTCAACTGGTTAGATCTTTATGAGATAAAAAACTCAGGAAACTCCAAATATATATAATCCTAAAAACCGCAGTTACCCGCCACGTTGAGCAGTCAGAAGCAGGTTTGATTTCAGTCTGAAGCCGGTCACGGTGGTGATGATATTCTCACAGGCATATTGCCAAACTGATTTCAGGTTCAACTGCTCCGCAGCTATTTTCCATTGATTCAGCATGCTACTGACACGGCTGAGCATTCCCTGTGCTTCCTGAGCATTGCCATGCAGAGTCGTGATACTCAGATGTTGCTGCCCTGAATGCGTGGTGCGTCTGGCAACCCCTGACAGCAGAAACGGTCTGCTCGTAATCGCCTCCAGCCTTGCCTTGGGATTGGCCAGTCTCACAAACAATGACCACCAGTTGTATACCAGCGCCACTGCCATGGCTGTCAAGCGACACCGTTTCAGGTCCTGAGTGGTAAATCCTCCCCAGCCCCACTGGTTTTTAAGCTCATCAAAGGAGTTTTCCGAATCTGCACGATCCCGATAAAGCTGCGCAATTGTTACTACCTCATGCTCAAGATCGGTCACCAACACTGCATACTCATACTTCTTGATCGGTCGTTCTGTTTCTGCAAATCCTAAATAATAATATGAATAGCCGATCCCGCTTGAGCAAAACAAAGCGCAGCTCGAAAGCGGCTGGGGGGGCCGACTCGTGCTCCACCACCTAATACTTCAGAAAAACAATATTGCATGGAAGGCTGATTATTACCTTCTATGCCCCTGCTTGCCATTGAGCTGCCAGCCTTTATTGCAACGCTGAATTCATCAACTTATTTCCTTGAGATAATGCCGAATATTATTGCATAATGCACTCCTGAAAGGTATCGGGGTGTGCCGGCAAGGCTGATTCGAATGTCTTCGGTTGATTGAGGAACGCGCATGCAATGGCTACAGAAAAACATACGAGACGTGTTTGATTCCATTACCGATGCTATGATGATCATCGACAGGGAATACAATATAGTCTTTGCAAACAAGCTCATGCTCGATTTCTGTAATATGCAGCCGGGAGACATTGTGGGCAGAAAGTGCCATGAGCTGTCTCATGGCTGTTCTTCTCCCTGTCCTGATCATTGCATATCGGACATCATATGCCCCCATGCGGAAATCTTCAGGAGCGGCAATGCGTTGACGGTTACGCACACCCATACGATGCCTGACGGCTCTGAAAAGCTGTTCGAGATCACTGCGTCGCCCTTGATGGACGAAGCGGGAAAGGTCTTTAGGATATTAGAAATCCTGAGGGACATTACATCGAGGCAACAGACTGAAGACTTTCTGCAGGAAATACAGGATAGCATGGGAGAGGGCCTGGTCGTAATCGACCGAAACTTCAGAATCCTCCGAGCCAACAAGGCTTACTGCGAGCAGGCCGGAAGGCCATACGAAGAGGTTGTGGGCCGTTTTTGTCATGAGGTCTCCCACGGCAGCAGCAGGCCCTGCCGGCAATGCAGCGAGGATTGCGCTGCCGAGCATACCTTTGCCACAGGTCAGCCTCACTCAGTCACTCATACCCACTATGACAAGAAAGACGTTCCCCATTACGTTGAATTGAAAACTTATCCAATGACCGATTCCCGCGGAGAAGTCTCTTCGGTCATAGAAATAATCTGCGACATCACGGAAAAGAAGGTGCTGGGAGATCAGCTGAGGCATGCCCAGAAAATGGAAGCCTTGGGCACGCTGACCGGAGGAATCGCCCATGACTTCAATAATATCCTTACGGTGATCATGGGATACGGCCATATCCTCCAGATGAAGATGAAAAAAGACGATCCCCTTCGCCAAAGTGTCGACAATATACATTCTGCATCCGAAAAGGCCGCATCCTTAGTCCAGAGCCTTCTTGCCTTTGGAAGAAAGCAGACCCTGCTGCTGAAGCTCCACGACATAAACGAAATCATCCGCAGTGAAGATAAGCTGCTTTCGAAGCTCGTTCGGGAAGATATTGAGTTCAGCATGGATCTCACCGACAAGCAAGCGATAATCCTGGCCGACAGTGGCCAAATGATCCAGCTTCTGATGAACCTTGTGGCCAATGCGCGCGACGCTATGCCGGATGGTGGGCGGATAACCATTCATACCGATGTGGTCTATCTCGATGAGCATTTTGTGAAGATCCACGGCTACGAACGGTCCGGAAAGTATGTCCTGCTTGCCGTGAAAGATACGGGAACAGGTATTGACGAAATGATAATAGACAAAATATTCGAGCCATTCTTTACGACCAAGGAATTGGGGAAAGGGACGGGTCTTGGGCTCGCCATGAGCTATGGCATTATCAAACAGCATAAGGGTCATATCAACGTCGCCAGTGAACCGAACAAGGGTACCACCTTCAGGGTTTATCTGCCGCTTGAAGAGACAGCGGCTGCAAAGACAGAGAACGGGACCGGAGGGTTCTCGACAGTCTATGGCGGCAGTGAGACAATTCTCGTTGCTGAAGATGAAGAGGCTGTAAGAAACATCACTACGGCGTTTCTCGATGGGGTGGGATATAAGATAATTGCTGCTGTCGACGGCCAGGACGCCGTGGAGAAATACGGACAGCACGGCCAAAGCATCGACCTGTTGATTTTCGATGTGACTATGCCAAGAAAAAGCGGAAAGGCCGCCTACGAAGAGATAAGGCGAATGAATCCGAATATCAAGGCGATCTTTGTCAGCGGCTACAATGCCCTGCTATCTCAAAAGGGCGGCAAGACCGAAGAAGGACTGACCTTTGTCCCAAAGCCTTTTTCTCCGACCGAACTTTTGAGCGTTGTGAGAAACGAACTGGATTCCTGAGCCCGGTTGTCCGGGCCAAGTAAAATGGGGCTTAATATAGTGAAGAAGGCAATTGACAAACGCAGTCTTTGGTCTGCCTGTGGTGATGGACTAAACAGACAAGCAGCACCCTACGGAGGATTGCATGGCTCATATGCAGTGGCAAGAAAAATATAGCGTCAAAGTGAAAGAG
>JACRHC010000074.1 GCA_016217675.1 Nitrospirota bacterium | reverse complement strand
CATGCTGGCCTCTGACGATGCTGCGCTCATAGAAAAGGCAAAATTCCTTTCCCATCAGGCGCGGGATGCAGCCCCTCATTACGAGCATACGCAGATAGGCTACAACTACCGGATGAGCAACATTGTGGCTGCTATTGGCCGCGGCCAGCTGCAAGTTCTTAATGAGCGGGTAGAAAGAAAGCGCTGGATATGTGACTATTACCGTAAGGCCCTATCTGATATCCCCGGGATAGAATTCATGCCTGAGGCCTCTTACGGACGGGCCACCCGCTGGCTGACTGTCATTCTGGTCACACCAGAAGTTTTCGGTGCTGATCGCGAGGCAGTTCGGCAGACCCTTGAAAAGGAGAATATCGAGTCTCGCCCTGTCTGGAAGCCGATGCATCTGCAGCCGGTCTTCAAAGGTGCGCCCATGCGCGGTGGCAGCGTCTGCGAAGACCTCTTCGCCCGAGGGTTATGTTTGCCTTCCGGCACAGCGATGACAGAAATTGATTTAGAGAGAATCGTTGAGACAATCAGAAGGCCGGCAAGCTGATATGTAAAAATTCGGAGACATTTTCCCCCTCCACCTATGCCGGCTTCCGGGAGCGGCATCCCTCTATTTCGGCGGATGTCATCACCTTCGACAGCTTTGCCGAAAAATCGACCCAACGCATCCGGGGTGCGTTCGGCATATGATTGGCATAACCTGCAATTCCGGACCATCTGAGTAAGGGTTCAGTTATGAGGGGAGCAGTTTAATACTGAACAAATCCCTCCTAACCTCCCTTTGCCAAAGGGAGGGCAATTCCCCTCTTTAGCAAAGAGGGGTGAGGGGAGATTTTATGATGATTTCCCCTGTTCACTGTGAAGGGTTACGACCATCTTGCATGTTAGCTTGACTTAGGCTCTTAGTTGGTTTAGTATTGAACTATGATAAAGCTTAATATTCATGAAGCTAAAACCCACCTCTCGCGCTACCTTGAAGCGGTTGAGGGGGGAGAAACTATCCTGCTATGCAAAAGGAACCTTCCGATAGCGGAGATCCGTCCGCTTGCAAAACACCAGCATAAACCGCGCACCATAGGGCTTGCAAAGGGATTATTCTCTGTGCCTGCATCGTTTTTTGAAGATCTTCCTGAGGCAACAATAGCTGCCTTTCACGGGGAAGATGATTGAAGATCCTCTTAGACACCTGCACGTTTCTCTGGATCGTCTCAGACAGTCCTGAGCTTTCTGAGACTTCCCGCCGCTTTTTTATCGACCCGAACAATGAAATTCTGCTGAGCGTTGCCTCGGTCTGGGAGATCATCGTCAAGCACCGCCTTGGAAAACTTCCGCTGCCGGAACCTCCGGATAAATTTATCAATACATGGCGGGCCAGGCACGACATAGAATCGCTTACGCTCAATGAGTCGTCAGTTCTCCAGCTTTCCCGCCTGCCGGAATACCACAAGGACCCTTTCGACAGGATACTCATCTGCCAGGCGATCTCACACGGCCTGGTGATTCTCACGCCTGATACGCACATCTCAGCCTATCCAGTCCGGACTGAATGGTGAGCGCTGAACCGTCTTGAATATATTCCGTCCATTTATTTTCAAAAAGGTATGGGTCTGTATCGGCATGGCGCTGGTAGGCGCAGTCATCTATTTGTCGCTGACTGCCGATTTTCCGGGTTATTTGCAGATCGAAAATGATCTCAAAATCGGTCATATCCTTGCATACGCGGTGCTGATGTTCTACTTTGCCCAGCTGCTTGTTACGCCCCGCATGGCTTGGCTCTTTGCAGGCCTTTTTGTTGTGATGGGTATTGTCCTTGAATATCTGCAGGGCATAACAGACTACCGGACATTTTCTTATTTCGATATGCTTGCGAATTATCTTGGCGTAACGTTCGGCTTTATTGCCTCAAAAACTTCACTGGTACATACGGTGGAGCGTATCGATCGGAAAATAGCCGGGCATTTTTTGTCATAGGTTATTTGTAATGGCAGCTCTTTTCTTGGTAAATTATTGATATTGGAGAAGCCTGTAAAAAAAGTAATGCGGCAGCAGGCAAGGGACAAAATGGGACAGCTTCTTACCACAAGGCTCTATATATTTCTTAGAGACTCTATATTCCGTTATAGACGGATCATGGTCGCGCTCCTTCATCTGCTTCAGGCAGCTGCAGCCAATTACTTTGCCTTTGTCCTGAGGTTCGACGGGTTTATATCAAGCACTTCCAATGGTTCGCAGTGGTATCTGTTTCTCACCTATTTACCGGTCCTGCTTGTGATACGCCTTGTGATGTACGCGGGCTTTGGACTCTATAAGGACCTTTGGAAGTATTCGAGTGTCAGGGACCTTGTCAAACTCGTCTGGACAGTCCTTCTTGGCAGTGTCCTCTTTTTTGTTCTGGTCAGGCTGATCGCAGCTGATCCGCGCTATCCCCGGTCCATCTATGTCCTTGACGGCCTGCTGCTCCTGATGATTTCAGGCGGTACAAGGCTTGGCTTCAGGGTCTTCCGCGAATACCTTGAGAAGCAGGTCTCTTCAAGTAAGGTGCTTATCATAGGCGCCGGAGATGCCGGGGAGATGATCGTGCGGGATATGCTGAACAATCCGCGCTACAAAATAGAGCCGATCGGCTTCATCGATGACGCCCCTCACAAGAAAGGGATGCAGATCCACGGTCTGCCGATCTTCGGTCCAAGGGAGCGGATAGCTGAGGTGGTGATGCGACATCGGCCGGATGAGATTCTCATCGCCCTGCCTGCCATGAGCACAAAGGTTATCCGTGAGATATACGAATTCTGTAAACAGTTTAACCTTCCGGTAAAGACCCTTCCCGGCCTGCATGATATTGTTGAGGGGAATGTAACCGTCTCTCACATCAGACCGCTGTCTCTTGAAGACCTCCTCCAGAGGGAGCCGATACGCACCAATATTGAGGAGGTATCGGCCCAGATCAAAGGTAAAATCGTTCTGGTGACCGGCGCGGGCGGCTCGATCGGCTCTGAACTCTGCAGACAGATTATGCAGTATGGTCCGGCAAAACTTGTTCTTTTTGACCGTTATGAAAATGGGCTCTTCTCCATTGATATGGAATTGAGGGCTGCCGCAAGGCGTAAAGCGAAAGGCGAGAGGAACGGCAGCCCTTCACCCCTTCCTCCCGACGGCCTGATTGTTACGATAGTCGGTGATATGCGGGATGTGACATCGGTGAACGCCCTCTTCGCTGAGTTCAGGCCGCAGGTCGTATTCCATGCTGCAGCGCACAAGCATGTACCGCTCATGGAGCTGAATGCCCTTGAAGCGGTAAAGAACAACATATTCGGCACGCGGAACCTGATACAGGCAGCTTCGCAGTATGGGACAGAGAGCTTTGTGACGATCTCCACAGACAAGGCGGTCAACCCGACTAATGTGATGGGTGCAACAAAACGCGTAACAGAATTTCTTGGCCTCAGTGTTAACGGCAGTTCTTCGACAAAGTTCACGACCGTGCGGTTCGGCAATGTCCTGGGCAGCAACGGCAGCGTTGTACATATCTTCAGAGAGCAGTTGCAAAACGGAGGACCGATCACCGTTACCCACCCTGATATAAAGCGTTTTTTTATGCTCATACCGGAGGCGGTGCAGCTGGTTCTCATCTCTGCAGCTCTGGGCAAGGGCGGGGATATCTACGTCCTTGAAATGGGTGCGCAGATCAGGATCGTGGAGCTTGCGGAAAATCTCATCAGGCTTTCCGGCCTGGTGCCGTACGACGATATACAGATAGAGTTCACTGGCCTGAGACCGGGAGAAAAACTGTTTGAAGAGCTTTTCGACGAAACAGAGCGCATAACGGAAACACCGCATGAGAAGATACGAGCTGCGATCCCGACGTACATCCCGAGCTATGATGAGCTGCAGGCGCATATCAAAGAATTCGAGCGTATCATCAAAGAAAATGCTGTTGATGAGGTGATCCCCACCCTTCAAAAGATCGTTCCAAACTATCGTCAGAACGCTGCGCAGGTGCAATGCATACCTTGATAAAGGCGCGAATATTTCCATGAAACGACTGCTGCTGCCTCAACATGTACTCTGCTCCCGCTTAGAATAATCTGTATGCAATTACTGATAGAAGAACATATCGTTCTCCTTCTCTCTCAGCCCATGCCATCTGACAGCGTCATGCAGAACGTTCGAACACTCCTCTCCGGCAGTTCAGGGCCGATTGACTATGTCCGGCTGTTTCAGATTGCAAACCTTAACCAGGTAACACCCCTGCTCTATAAAAACCTTTCAGCGTTTCAGATGGTCCCTCAGGGAGTCATGCAGAAATTGAGGACGCACTACGTAGCAAACATACAGAGAAATACGGCTCATCTTGATGAGACATTGCATATAATCGATATCCTGCGAAGGGCAGGGATCAGCTCTATCCCTCTGAAGGGCTCTTTTGCGGCCGAGACCCTGCTCGGCGACATCGGTCTGTACCCCACATCTGATATAGATCTGCTTGTGCAGCGGGATGACCTGAAAAAAGCACGGGAAAGCCTCATTGCAACAGGATATGAAATCAGCAGGGAGATCAGTGAGCAGGACCAGCTGTCCGACACCAATCACCTCCGCTTTCACAGGAATAAAACGGTGCTGGAGTTGCACTGGAATCTGGTAATTCGCTATTTCCGTGCTGATCCGGATTACTGGTGGGAGGATGCAAAGGAGATTGAATATCGGGGACACAGGATCTTTCAGCTGTCGCATGAAAAACTGCTCCTTTATCTGGTCTTTCGCTTATTTTCCAAGGGGTTTCTGCCTCTCAGGTTTTTCATGCTTCCCCTTGGGATAGTCTCCGGACGGAACATGGCCTTTGACTGGGACAAGTTCATGAGATATGCCGGAGAATTAAAGATGGAACGGCTTGCAAATTTTGCCATAAATCTCCTTCAGGATATTTTCTTTGCGGAGATCCCTGAGGCTGTTCAGCGCTCCAGAATGCCTGGATATGAGCTTATTAAAGACAGAGTCATGGCTGGTCTTTTCAAGTCCCGCGTGAATACCCGTCTCAGGATGGTTATGTTTTTGCTCCTTCTTGACTCCCCCGTGGATACTTTCAGAGTACTCCTGCGAAGAATCTTCCCGCCTCTCGCCGAGGTCCGCCTCCGTTACAACCTCCCCCGCGGCTCCCTGAAGGTTCTGCCCTATTACCTCCTCAACCCCTTCCTCATGCTGTTCAAAAAGACAAAGAGACTGTAAAACGTAAATACATGAGGCGCCAGCCACAGGCGGGTCTGTCGGGACGGCTGAGTCGCAAGAAAGCATGTGGCATTAAAAGTAACTGATCTGACTGCCGGATATCGCCCTCATATCTTATGACTTTATTGCAGCGTAACGCAGTTTAGTCTTGACATTTATGCATCTTAGTGCAGAATAGTCACTATGAAGCGCAGCATTGAGAAGTACATTAAAACAGACCTCAGTGAGAAGATGGTCCTTTTGAGCGGCCCTCGCCAGGTGGGAAAAACGACGTTATCCAGAGCGCTCTATCCGGATAACGCGGAATATTTCAACATGGACAATGTGGAGCATCGCCTGCTCATTCAAAAACAGGCCTGGCGCCGTGATTGCGACCTGGTGATCTTTGATGAACTTCACAAGATAAGAAAATGGAAGAGCTGGATCAAGGGAGTTTATGATACCGAGGGAGTGAGGCCCCGCCTTCTTGTGACTGGATCATCCCGCCTTGATATCTACCGGAAGGGGGGGGATTCCTTGGCCGGCCGGTTTCATGCCTACCGATTACACCCCTTCTCTGTGGCTGAGGTCAGAGGACAGTATAAGGCTGATACGGCCCTGGAACAGATCATGAGGCTCGGAGGTTTTCCCGAGCCTTTTCTCAAGGGGAGCGACGAAGATGCAAAGCGCTGGCGGCGCTCACATATAGACCGTATTCTGCGTGAGGACTTGCTGGACATAGCGGCTGTCAGGAACCTTAGAAGCATGGAAACCCTGGTGGAACTGCTTCGCAATGCAGTTGGAAGCACCATTTCCTATGAATCCCTGTCTCGGGACCTGCAGGTTTCTCCCCATACAGTGAAACTCTGGGTCAGCATACTGGAATCCCTATATATCATCTTTGTGGTAACGCCCTATCACCGCAATATAGCCAGGAGCCTGATCAAGCAGCCGAAGATCTACTTTTATGATACCGGTCTTGTCAAGGACGATGAAGGGGCAAGGTTCGAAAATGCGGTTGCCTGCGCTCTGCTGAAACGGCTCCATTTTCTTGAAGATACAGTTGGAGAAAAATGTGCGCTCCATTACGTGAGGGACAAGGAAAAACGAGAGGTGGATTTTCTGACCATGCGTGACGGGAAGACAGAGTGGCTCATCGAAACCAAACTATCAGATACAGAGACTGCCTCTCTTAAACACTTCTGCGGTTTTTTCCCGAAAGAAACAGCTACCATCCTCCTTGTCAAAAGCCTCAAAAGGGAACTTCTGATCAACGGCATTCCTGTAAAAAAAGCCGGCAGTTGGCTTGAAGAGCTTGAGACGTAGCAAAAGAGGGGAAAGCTAAAACATGCGGTGCAAGGATTACCATTCGTCTTCCTGCTGCAATACGCCTATGAAGTTATCTCCCGAAGAGCCTTCCCCAGTCCCGCCAATGTCCGCCTTCGGTACAACATCCCCCGCGGTTTCCTGAAGGTTCTTCCCTATTATCTCCTCAACCCCTTCCTGATGCTTTTCAAAAAGACCAGACGATAACCCAGGCGGCTGTGAGGTGTGAAAACTGAAGTGCCCGCCACAGACGGGTCCGAGTCGCCGGGGCGATCGGGACGGATAAGGTGTGATCTGTCAGACGTGATAAAGGCTAAGGGGTTAAGCGTAGATGTGATATACTTAGACTTAGAAATATATGCGCGGAGGTTTGGTATGAAATTCAAGGTCGTTATTACCCATGACACCGAGTATGATGGCTATGTTGTGGATGCCCCTGAACTCGTCGGCTGTATGAGCCAGGGCAAGACTATGGATGAGGCGCTCCAAAACATAAAAGATGCAATAAAGGGATGGCTGCTTGTAGAGGAAAAACACGGAAGACTGGATCGTCACGAAGAACAGGATGTCTTCTTGGGAGAGGTCACTGTTTAGGTGGGGATACTCTCCAATCTTTCCGGAAAAGATACAGTCAGGATCTTTGAACAGTTTGGCTACTCCATAGATCATCAGACCGGCAGCCACATGATACTCTATCATCAGTCGAGACCCACACTATCAATTCCAAATCATAAGGAATTAGCCCCTGGATTATTGCGCGGGCTGATAAGAAAAAGCGGCATATCGTTGGATGACTTCATAAAAGTCAAATAATATTTTCCTCGCAGCTCCCTGAAGACCCTCCCCTATTATCTCCTCAACCCCTTCCTGATGCTTTTCAAAAAGACAAAGAGACCGTAATTGGTAAGTCGTGAGTATAAGGACGTGAGACATGAGACCAAGGGCTTTCATACGATCTGCACAGTTACTCATCTAATGAGCAATTTTACTCTTTGGTTGGGTAATATTGACAGAATGAGCGGCCTATAGTATATTGACACATGATAATAGCATAATAAGATTATCAGATTATCAGAGAGGATATTTGTATGATAAAGACGATTAATGCAACTGATGCTGCACGGGAGTTCTCGGAAATACTTAACTCAGTAAAATATAAACGGGATTCCTTTACCGTGATGAGGGGGGGCAAACCGACGGCTGCGATTGTACCTGTTGAATCAATAGGAATTCTTCGGACAATGAGCGAGCTTCGGCTGCTCATTAAGAACCTTCCCCGCCTCGGCGAGGATAGCCTGCAGTTTGCGCGTGATATTAATGACGTGTGCCATGATCAACCTGCAATGCCTGATAGCAGTTCATGGGAGTAATCTTCGACACAAGCGAGATCATCTCGCTTGAGCGTAACACGGAGAATATAGATACGCTTGTTCGCGGTCGTGAAGATGAACCTTTTGGCATAAGCGTTGTTACCGTTGCCGAGCTTCTGCACGGGGTTGAACGCGCAGACACCGAATCACGCAAGACAAAAAGACTGGCATTCGTTGAAAAGGTCATAGAACTTTTCCCGGCATTTCCTTTTGACACTGCAGTAGCTCGCATCTATGCACGGCTATGGGCAACGTTGGCAAAAAAGGGCGTACATGTTGGAGCCCACGACCTTATCATAGCGGCAACTGCGCTTTCCATGGATTACACCATTGTCACTGCAAATGCGCGGGATTTCGAAAAAATTGAAGGCATTAGGATCGAAAAACGATCATAAACCAAATTGTCAGCATTTCAACGGGGGCGATGCATGGATCTTCTGAATAAAATCAAGAACAACAAGGCTAAGATCGGCGTGATCGGGCTGGGTTATGTCGGCCTGCCGCTGGTTATCGAGTTCTGCAGGGCCGGGTTTGCGGTGACGGGGTTTGATTTAGACCAGAGAAAGGTCGAACTCCTCAAAAAAGGCAAGAGTTACATAAAGCATATCCCTGCCTCCCAGATCACGCTCCACGCCACACATTTCACGCCGACAACCGACTTCAGTCATCTGCCGGATATGGACTGCATTATCATCTGCGTTCCTACGCCGCTCAATAAAAACCGCGAACCTGACATGAGCTATGTCTTCAGCACCGGCAGGGCCATAGCGCAGCATCTCAGAAAGGGGCAGCTTGTGGTCCTTGAATCGACCACTTATCCCGGCACCACGGATGAAGACCTGAAGCGGATACTTGAAGAAAAGGGACTGAAGGCCGGAAGGGATTTCTATCTCGCCTTTTCTCCTGAGCGTGAAGACCCCAACAACAAAGACTTTTCGACCTCGACTATCCCCAAGGTGGTCGGCGGCTATTCAGCGCAATGCCTCAGGGCTGCAACGGCCCTGTATGACAGGGTTGTAACAAAGACAGTACCTGTTTCTTCACCAAAGGTTGCAGAAGCAGCAAAGCTTCTTGAAAATATCTACCGCTCGGTCAATATTGCCCTTGTCAATGAAATGAAAATGCTCTTTGACAAGATGGATATCGATATCTGGGAGGTTATAGAAGCGGCAAAGACAAAGCCCTTCGGGTTTCAGGCCTTCTACCCCGGCCCCGGCCTCGGCGGCCACTGCATCCCGATCGACCCCTTTTATCTCACGTGGAAGGCACGGGAGTTTGATTTTTCAACGCGCTTTATCGAACTGGCAGGCGAGATCAACACCGGCATGCCGTATTATGTGGTACAGAAAACGATTGATGCCCTGAACGAAAAAGGCAAGAGCATGAACAGGGCCAGGGTATTGATCCTGGGGGTTGCTTACAAAAAGGATGTAGACGATCAGAGAGAATCGCCTTCCATGCGCATCATGCAGCTCCTGAAGGAAAAGGGCGCCCGGGTGGAATATAGCGATCCCCTGGTCCCGGTCTGCAGAGGACACCGCCATTATCCTGATATTGACATGCGGTCCAGGAAACTGACGCCTGCGGAGCTGAAAAAAGCGGATATTGTCCTGCTCCTGACCGACCACTCTGCGTACGATTATCAATTCATCGCTCGGCATGCTGCCTGCATTATTGATACACGAAATGCTTTTCACAGAGCCGGGATACACGACAGGAAGATCCTGAAGGCTTAGAGGGAGAGGATAGACAGATGAAACAGAAGACTGCACTCATTACAGGGATAACAGGGCAGGACGGGGCATACCTGGCTGAACTTCTCCTGAAAAAAGGATACATGGTTTACGGCATCAGGCGCCGTTCGTCATCGTTTAACACACAGAGGATTGACCACCTCTATCAGGACCCCCATGAAAAAAAGTCCAGGTTCAGGCTCCATTATGGCGATCTTACCGATTCTACCAACCTTATCCGTATCATCCGGGAGACCCGGCCGGACGAGATCTATAACCTTGCTGCCCAGTCGCATGTGCATGTTTCATTTGAAACGCCTGAATATACGGCAAACGCTGATGCTCTTGGTACGCTCAGGCTCCTTGAGGCCCTGCGCATTCTGAAGATGACAAAAAAGGTGAAGTTCTATCAGGCGTCCACGAGCGAGCTCTACGGCAAGGTGCAGGAGACGCCACAGAAAGAGACCACACCTTTTTATCCACGGAGCCCTTACGCGGTTGCCAAGCTCTATTCATACTGGATCACGGTGAATTACCGTGAGGCTTACGCCATGCATGCAAGCAACGGCATTCTCTTCAACCATGAATCTCCTGTAAGGGGAGAGACATTCGTAACCAGAAAGATCACCCGGGCTGTTGCCCGCATCTGCCTGGGCCTTCAGAAAAAGGTTTATCTCGGCAACATTGATGCAAAAAGGGATTGGGGCCATGCAAAGGACTATGTCAATGCCATGTGGCTCGTGCTTCAGCAGAAGAACCCGGATGACTATGTCATTGCAACAGGCAGGCAGTATTCTGTAAGAGATTTTGTCGGCCATGCGTTCAAAGAAGTCGGTATAACTATTGCCTGGAAGGGAAAGGGCGCGAAAGAGAAGGGCATTATCACTAACATAAGCGGTAAGCAGAAGGCGATAAGCAGCAGAGGCCGATCTGACACTGATCACGCATCACCCATCACCCATCACGGTCTCCGACCCGGAGACATTGTGGTGGAGATCGATCCCCGGTATTTCAGGCCGACAGAGGTCGAGACCCTTCTTGGCGATGCTTCAAAGGCCAGGAAGAAGCTGGGCTGGAAGCCCGAGATATCATTCAGACAGCTCGTTTCAGAAATGGTTGCCGAAGACCTGAAAGAGGCTCAAAAAGATCGTCTCTGTGAAAGTAAGGGCTTTAAGGTTATGAGGTATCATGAGTGAAGAAGAGATCATGAACAGAGAGTCGAAGATATTCGTAGCCGGCGGAACCGGCATGGTAGGCACGGCACTTATCAAACGTCTGCTTGCAGCCGGATATAAGAATATCATCGCCAGTTATCACAACAGACAGCCGTGTGGAGCTCTTGATCCAGGCCTCAGTTTTCAAAAACTCGATCTAATCCGTCAGGCTGATGTTGAGGCTTTTTTCGAAAAAGAGCGGCCTGAATATATCTTTCTTGCTGCTGCCAGGGTCGGCGGCATTTTAGCCAACAGTACCTTTAAGGCTGATTTCATATACGAGAATCTCATGATCTCTTCTAATGTGATCCACGCGGCTTACAGGATCGGTGCGATAAAGCTGCTTAATCTCGGTTCGTCCTGCATCTATCCGAAGCTTGCTCCCCAGCCGATGAAGGAAGAGCACCTGCTCACCGGCACCCTCGAGCCTACGAATGAGCCCTATGCTGTTGCGAAGATCGCAGGGATCAAGCTCTGCAGATACTTTAATGAACAGTATGGAACGAATTTTATTTCTGTAATGCCGACAAACCTGTATGGCCCCCATGACAATTTCGATCTCCAGAATTCCCATGTGCTGCCTGCAATGATCCGGAAATTTCATGAAGCAAAAGGTCAGATGGCAGCTGACGTTATTCTCTGGGGCACAGGGGCCCCCTGCCGCGAGTTCCTGCATGTTGACGATCTTGCTGATGCCTGCGTGTTTCTTATGGAGCGGTACGATGCAGAACAGATCGGCGAATTTGTAAATATAGGCATGGGTTCGGACCTGAGCATAAAAGAACTCGCAGAGATGGTCAGAAGGGTCGCAGGTTTTGAAGGGGCGATAGTATGGGACAAGACCAGGCCTGACGGCACGCCAAGGAAACTGCTTGATATAGCAAGGCTTAAAGCGCTCGGCTGGGAACCAAAAACAACACTTGAAGAGGGCATAAGAACGACTTATGAGTGGTATCTGAAGAACGTGAAAAGCGAAACGCAGAGGTGATTGCATGATAATACCCGTTATCCTTTCCGGCGGCTCAGGCACACGGCTCTGGCCGCTTTCCCGCGAGCTTTATCCAAAACAGCTTCTGCCCCTTGTCAGCGAAAAGACCATGCTCCAGGAGACCGTGAGGCGCATCACAGGTATTGCAGATATTGCCGGTCCACTGGTTATTGCAAACGAAAGTCACCGTTTTATGATCGTAGAGCAGATGAGGCTCATGCAGGTGAAGCCTTCGGCTATCGTGCTGGAGCCGGTAGGGAGAAACACGGCGCCGGCAGTGGCGGTTGCTGCGCTGCGCGCCATAAAAATGAAAAAGGACCCGGTACTGCTGGTGCTGCCGGCCGACCATGTGATAGAGAATACGGTTGCCTTTCTCGCTGCGGTCCATACAGGAAGGATACATGCTGAGGCAGGCAAACTGATTACCTTTGGCATAGTGCCGGGCTCTCCTGCTACCGGTTACGGATATATCAGGAAGGGCAGGGCATTAAAGATTAAGGGTGATGTCAGGAATAAAGCCTCACGCCTCACGGCCTTCACGGTTGCCCGTTTCGAGGAAAAGCCAGACCTGGCAAAGGCAAAGTCATTCGTGCAGTCAGGCGACTATTTGTGGAACAGCGGCATGTTCATGTTTAAGGCATCTGTATATCTGAAGGAACTGAAACGCCATGCCCCTGAAATACTCAAGGCGTGCGAAAAGGCAGATAAAGGAGCGACAAAGGACCTCGATTTCTTAAGGCTCGACGAAAAGGCGTTCACTGAATGTCCGGCAGATTCTATTGACTATGCTGTTATGGAAAAGACGGGATCAGCTGTCGTGATTCCACTTGACGCTGGCTGGAGCGATGTGGGCTCCTGGTCGTCTCTATGGGAAGTGCTCCCCCGCGATGACAACGGCAACGCGGTCTCCGGCGATGTGATCCTGAGAGATGTGAAGGACTCCTTTATCCACGCAGGAGGCAGGCTTGTGGCCGCAGTCGGCATCAAGGATCTTGTCATTGTCGAGACAGCGGATGCAGTGCTGGTGTCCCATAAGAATAAGGTCCAGAAGGTAAAGCAGATCGTAGCGCATCTGAAGTCTGATAACCGGTGCGAGGCGAACCTGCACCGCAGGGTGAACCGGCCATGGGGTGCCTATGAGTGCATCAACCGTGAGGAGCGCTTTCAGGTAAAACGCATCACGGTGAACCCCGGGGCAAGCAGTTCTCTCCAGGTGCACCAGCACCGCGCCGAGCACTGGATCGTTGTCAAAGGTACCGCACGCATCACAAAGGGCAAAGAGGTGCTCACGTTAAGTGAAAACGAATCAACCTATATACCTCTGGGGACCAGACACCGGCTCGAAAACCCCGGCAAAATACCGCTGGAACTGATCGAGGTGCAGTCGGGGAGCTACCTTGGAGAGGATGACATCGAGAGGTTCGACGACAGATACGGCCGAAAAGGCAGCAACAAATAGCTCTCCCAACCAGGGTCAGAATATGAGCAGGATTAACTGTTTCAAAGCCTACGACATACGGGGAAGGGTTCCCGATGAACTGAATGAGGATATTGCCTATCGCATCGGCAGGGCATATGCTGAGTTCCTGAAGACGAAGCGTGTAGTCATTGGACGGGATATCAGGCTGTCGAGTGCAGCTCTTACTGCGGCCCTCACCAAAGGTCTGCTTGACTCCGGGACTGATGTGCATGATATCGGCGTCTGCGGCACGGAAGAGGTTTATTTCAGCACCTTCCAGTTCAGCATGGACGGTGGAATCATGGTGACTGCCAGCCATAATCCCGCTGACTATAATGGCATGAAGCTGGTCCGGGAGGCAGCAAAGCCTGTAAGCAACGACACCGGTCTGCATAAGATCAGGGAATTGGCTGAAGGGGACGCATTCAGCATAACACCCCGCAAAGGCAGCGTCTATCCCCTTGCTCACCGCAGCGACTATATTGACCATCTGCTCGGCTATGCAGATAAAAGCGTTTTTAAACCTCTGCGGATCGTGGTCAACCCCGGCAACGGCTGCGCAGGCCCTGTCATCGACCTTCTTGAAAAGCATCTGCCTTTCAAATTCATCAAAATACAGCATGAACCTGACGGCAGATTCCCCAACGGCATCCCCAACCCTCTTCTTCCTGAAAATCGTGCAGTAACGGCTGAAGCAGTGACTGTTCATGGTGCGGATCTCGGTATTGCCTGGGACGGAGACTTTGACCGCTGTTTCTTCTTTGATGAAAAAGGCAGATTCATCGAGGGCTATTACCTTGTCGGACTCCTTGCGCAGACACTGCTTGCAACGCACCCCGGGGCGCGTATCATTCACGATCCGCGGCTTACCTGGAACACCATCGATATGGTGGAAGAGGCGGGCGGAATACCCGTGCAGTCCAAAACCGGCCATGCCTTCATCAAAGAACGGATGCGCATGGAAGATGCTGTGTACGGCGGCGAGATGTCAGCCCACCACTACTTCAGGGACTTTGCATACTGCGACAGCGGCATGATCCCCTGGCTCCTTGTTGCAGGGATCATATGCAGAACAGGAAAATCCCTCTCAGCGCTTGTCAATGAGAGGATGGCCATGTTCCCTGTTAGCGGCGAGATCAACAGAACGCTGATCGATCCTGCAGGCACGATCCTGAAAATAGAGAAACGCTACGCAAGGGATGCAGTTTCAACAGACCGCACCGACGGCCTTAGTATGGCATTTCTGTCATGGCGTTTTAATCTGAGGAGTTCTAACACAGAGCCGGTTGTCCGTTTAAATGTGGAAGCAAGAGATGATGAAAAACTGATGCGCGATAAGACAGCCGAGATACTCGCCATGCTTGACAGTGGCTGATAAGGAGTTTATTTCACGTTTACAATAAAGTGGAACTTCCTGTAAGAAAGTATCACGCCGTCAGCAACGATCTCCTCCACCCTGATGCCTGGTGCGAGTTCCTGTCCTTCCCGCATCATGCGTTCATTGATCCTGGCCATCCTTCCCGAGGGTTTTTCCGAATAGAGAAAGGCTGTTATAGAAAAACCGGGCAGACCGCTCTTCACGGAAGGAGGCAGTTCGGAAAGCTTATATAACTTCTTTTCCGGCAGGGGGTCTGGCACAACCTCATGCTTCTTCTCCTGCAGTGCTGCCTCGGACTCCTTCTGTTTTTCATTGTCCGTTTTCGACCCGCCAGCCATAGAGCTTGCTGTCTTCTGTGCATCTTCCTGCAGCATCTTCCTGAGAGCCAGAAGCCTTTCCCGGTAAACCGTATCTTTTGCCGGAGGAGAAACCGGCGGTTGTTTCACAGCTGCCGATTCTGCAGCGACCGATGAGGTTACCTTCCCGGATCCTTCAACCTCCGGTTTCTTCATGTTCTGGCTTATGGCCGGTTCCGATGAAGGCAGGCTGGGCGGAGCTGTCAACGGTTGGCTGGCAGGGGCTGCAGAAGGCAGGCTGGCCGGAGCCGACGGCATGACAGTATTATTCGGATTCTTTGGCAGAAACCACCAGATCAGAAGCGCGGCATTCAGGGAAAAAACTGCGATCAGGATATACGGCCAGACAGGCCTTCTCCGGGAATGGTATACGACGGAGTCCTGTTCAGTAAGACCGGGTATCCTCCCTCGTCTCCGTTCCTTTTCAAGCTTCTTGAGCGCATCCAGAATATAAGACACAATTAGCTCCCTTCGCTTACTTTGCTGAGAAGAGGCTCCCCATCACCGTGCCGGGATTGAAGATGAATCACCGTATGCACACCCACAATGCCATCAGGCATAAGACCTTCTTCAAGCTGAAATTTTTTTATTTCTTTAACCATTTCTTCGTCATAGGTGCCCTTCAATGCAAACCGGTTGTTCCCGGTCTTCTTTGCCATAAGCTGCGCAAGCCACTGCAGATGCCTGCCCGTTTCCCCGGGCCTGATATCACCTTTCCAGGATGAAGGGACTTTCCAGAGCAGGGTATATTCACCGAGCCATTTTTTCTCAATTTCCTTTGCATCGACAAGCAGATCGCGGCCAGCAAGGAACAGCGTAATGCGCTGCCCCTGAACAGATTTGAGCAGGGCATAGAAACTGTTCCCCTTATCATCAAAAAGTTTCAAAACCGAAGGTCTGTTCAGCTCTATAAGCCGTTTCATGTCGATTAAGCCTTCGAGGCACTGTATGCCTTCACTTGCCGCCTGCCTGCAGGCGGCGTTTTTCTCGACCACCTTATAGGAGGACCCCCACAGCTTGAAAAGGGCCTGATATGCCATCACTTCACTCTGGCCAAGGGACTGCTCAGGGGGCCACTGAAGCACTACAGGGAGACCTTGCTGCGTCTTTTCCTGAACTTCCCTGACCGGAAGAGGCTCAGGCTGTGAGAAGCTCTGATAAGAAAATTTTGCAATTGCTGTAACCGCCACAAGCAAAAACAGCAAGGCAGCAGTCCAGGCAGCAATCTTCAGGCGGCTGTTGCCCTCTTTTTCCCTTCCAAAAACCTCCTGGGCCGCCTTCTTCAGAGTGGCCTTGTCAACCCTGTCTTTTCCCTGCACGTACGCGCCAAGCAATGACCGGTCACAGATCAGGTTGATCAGTCTCGGCACGCCGTTGCTCTGCTGATAGAGGATTGGCATGAGAGAAGCGGGGAACAGTTGACGGTCAACGCCGCCTATGGTAAGGCGATGGCTGACATAGTCCTCCACATCTTTTTTTGAAAGGGGGCCGAGGTGAAATCTGGCGGTAATCCTCTGCTCTAACTGACTGCTGAGCATGTCCCTCAACTCTGGCTGACCTAACAGGATGATCTGGAGCAGTTTACTCTGGTTTGTCTCAAGGTTCGTTAGCAGCCGCACCTGCTCAAGTACATCCGGACTGAGGTTCTGGGCCTCTTCAATGATCAGCACGGTTTTGTGACCCTTAGCACTGGCAGCAAGCAGAAAATCGTTGATACGGTCGATAAATATCTTGTTGCTTGCGTTGCCTTCAGGGTATGCAATGCCGAGTTCATCGCAGACCACAGCAAGCAGTTCCTCGACCGAAAGCCGTGGGTTCAGCACAAATGCGATATGCGTATCAGGAGATATCTGATCCAGCAGACAGCGGGACACGGTAGTCTTGCCTGTGCCGACATCGCCGGTCAGGAGGATAAAGCCGCCATCGCTTGCGATGCCAAAGGTAAGGTGCGCCAATGCCTCCCGGTGCTGTTCGCTCATGAACAGATAACGGGGATCAGGAGCAATCGAAAATGGAGGTTCTTTCAGTCCAAAATATTCTTGATATAAAACGGTCATATCCAATGAATCCTTAGTTCTTGCGAGTGCTCGTATAAATTAGAGCGTACAATAAATTCAGGGAAAAAACAAATCTCTAATGCCTGTCATACCCCTTTATCTGCCGATACTCTTTATAATAACAGGTCATGGAAAAGATCATATATAAGACAGCAGGCACGAATCCTCCGTCTCAGGCTGCAGATGTTCTTGCGCTCGGGACCGGACTTTCAAAGAGCAGGATCAAGGATGCCATGATCAAAGGCGCTGTCTGGATAAAACGAAAAGGCAGCATGAAACGTCTCAGAAAGGCAACGACCGTCCTGTCGCCCCATGACCACGTCGAGATACATTATGACGAGAAGCTTCTTTCGATCAAGCCGCCGGAACCGAAGCTGGTGAGCGACCAGGGATATTACAGCGTATGGTTCAAGCCCTCAGGTCTCATGGCTCAGGGCACCATGTTTGGGGACCATTGCTCGCTCCTGAGACTGGCAGAACTTCACTTCCAGGTGCAGAGACAGGTCTTTCTTGTGCATCGCCTGGACAGGGAGGCAGACGGTATCATGATCATCGCGCACAGCAAAGAATCGGCAGCGCGGTTTTCTGAGCTCTTCCAGAAAAAGCTGATCACCAAGGAATACCGCGTCGAGGTCCTTGGTGATCTTGTGACGCAGGGCAATAAGGGTGTTATCAAACAGCCCCTTGACAACAAAGAGGCTGTCACGGAATATGAGGTGATCTCCTATGACCCGCAGCAGAACAGGACGCTCGTTTCTGCCTTTATCCGTACAGGACGACTGCACCAGATCCGCCGCCACTTCGAGATGATCGGTTTTCCGGTAATGGGAGACCCGAAATACGGCAGAGGGAATAAGAACAAAGAAGGGATGAAGCTTACTGCGGTTTCATTGAGATTTCAATGCCCTTATAGCAAACAGGAAGTCCTGTTCACGATCTGATCGAATAATCCCTCCAAGCCCCTCTTTGACACCAATAGTAGACAGGTGCCTTTCGCTTCCCTATGAATTATTGCCTACCATCCGCCGCCGCCCCCGCCGCCGCCACCCCCGCCTGAAGAACCGCCGCCGCCACTCCCTGAGCTTGAGCCAGGGGCGGTTGACGAGGAAGATATTGCGTTAGAGAAAGAATCTCCAAGAGAAGAGGCAAAGGCTGCTGTTCCAGGCGAACTCCCCGAAGAGCCTGAATACCAAGCCGGATGATACTGGCCTGTCTCTCCGGCTGCAGAGGCCCTGTCTATGATTCCTGAAAACTGCTCTGCCCACTGCTGTTCAACATCCAGCGCAAGGGCATAGGGCAGGAACTTTTCGAACAACTGAGGGGTACGGTCAGCAGGGTTTAATGTATTTAATCTGTCCTGCTCTGTCGCCGCAAGAAACCGCTTGAAACCTTCTATCTCATCCAGCAGCTTTCTGCCTGCAAGCGTCGGCGCCTTCAGGAGATTAAAGAAGAGATAATTGACAGCCATTGCTGCGAGAAGAAACAGCGGCATTACATAGGAGGTGCTCATTGACAGGATGTACATACCAAAGCCCTCGCCGCCCAGAAAAGGCAGTGAAAAGCAGGTGATGAACATTGCACCGACCATATTCCCCAATCTTTTCCAGCCCCTGCCGGATACCACCATCTTCCATGAAGAAAATACCTGTTTAATCAGCATGATAACCCCCACGCTCCAGCCCGTCAGCCAGACACAGATAAACAGAAATACCGGAAGCCCGCCTTTGCTGATCGCAGAGCTTATTCCGCTCACAAACAGGAAGATCGCGGTCAAGGCAAGACCCGCAATAAAATATTTTCTGTTGGTAACAAAGAAAATCCTTTCACACTTCAGCTTCAGATATTCCCTGATCTCGGTAAGCGTGGCCCTGATATCTTTGTGGTTCTCCTGCTTCAGCTTAAGTTCCCGACCTGCACTGAAGAGGCGGTGATACAGTTTGCCCTCCTCTGGCGAAAGGTCCGTTTCCTTGCCGTCCTTCTTCCTGACGGTATATTCCCCATCATCATCCTGTATTGATATCATCCCCTTTACCGCAAGATTGATAAGCGCTGCAGTAAAGGCCTTATTGTCATACCCCATGCGGGATATAAATCTCATCATGGCAGGGGAGATCTTTGCAGGCGGATTATAGAGGATCATTATGGTGCCTGCCTCAGGGTCTTTACCCACGATTCTCCATACGATCCCGTAATAGCCAGCAAGCAGAAGCAGTCCTGCAAGGGCAAGAAACGTCCCGGTTGAACCCCTGGGTTGGATACTGTTTATGAATTTGTCCCGGTCAGTAAGAGGCGCTATAAGTTCAGGCGGACTTTCCTGCCTGACATACCCTTTTGGCCACGAGACCGCAACGGTGAGACCTTCATAAAAAGAGAGCGGACCGGTAGTCTCAAATGTTACGGTTCCCTTATCCGGCGTCTCGCTTCTGAAGTTCTGGTTTTTTGATCCCTCAGTCCCGGTATATCCTGCAGTCTTGAGGATATGACGGCCTGCCTCTCCGGGCAGGTGTATTTCGGCAGTGGCCTTATCAATATCGAACTCCCACCCATTTCCGGTTACATTCCAGTAAAGCTCGTCATAATCGCCAAAGAATCCGAGCTGATGGTCTGTTGTATAGGTCAGCTCATACTCATATTTTCCGGGAGCAAGGGTCACATCCTTGCTCCCAATGTATGTCCTGATCCCATTTTCATAATCTTTTGTTAAATAAGGCTCGGGCTTGCCGCCTCTCTTTACCCCGACCAGATGGAACCCTACCTTCCTGATCTTGCCTGAGGCCTCGTCATATCTTTGAGGGAAATCCCTGTAGATTCCGTGTTTGATCTTCTTTGCTTCACTGCTGACAACGATAGTCTCTGTAACGGTCAGGTGAGCATCCTCATGGACCGTGATATCGCTATGAAAGCTGAGGATACGTTCATCTGCTTCTGCAAGGGGGATAAGCAGGCAGAGGATAAGGAGCAGGGAAAGCAGGCAGGTCTTCATGCTGTTATTTATGGAGCCGTGAACTGATAACCAGCAGGGCAATGCCGTCTGCAAGCATGAGCAGATTTAAAATAGCGCTCCGGCCATGCAAGGTCCTGAACTTCTTCCTGAGCCGATCATCAGGAGAGGTCTTTTCAAAAGAGGCGATCTCCTGTTTGACCTTTTTGATCTCCGGATGCAGTCTGTAACTCACATAGAGCGACAGCACAACTGCCGCGATTAAAAGAAAAAGAGACAGGTTATAGCCGGTAATAGCCCTGTTTTGAAAAGATACAAGAAATAATGCAAGGGAAATGATAGATACAATAACAGAAAAAAGAAAATAGGAAGGGAAGAGCTTCCCCACGATCTCGCCGGCCATGTCCTTGCCATAGGATTTGAAGATCACCGGCGTAACGATAAATGTGAAGAGAAATATGCCGCCGACCCAGAGAGAAAGAATCAGGGTATAGAAATGAGTCAGTATTGTTTTCATGCAGACATTATAGCCTAATGCTGCACCTGAACTGAAGGCGCAGGACCGGTGAAGGTTAACCCTCAGACAATATAGACAAAATTATTGTAAAAATTGAATTTCGGCGTGCAAATTGCTAAAGTTATACATTATTATGATCTCTTTTTTCCTCAGAAAAAAAGAACTCAAGATGAGGAGGGTAATCCTCCAGAGCGTGTATGAGGACAATCTCGTCATTCTCGGAAGAGGCCGTAATCTTCTGGCAAAGCGCCGGTTGTTCCTCTGGAAGAAGCAACTTCTTGCAGTGCTGCTCTGCGTTATCGCCGTAATGGCAAACGGCCGGCATGTGGATATCTCGTTTCCGCCGAAAGAGTTGACTGCACAGATAAACATGGTGAATATGCCCTCACCCCTGCAGGGACCATCCGCCGAGGGAGTATCGAATCCCGCTGAACTAAGCGCCGTAGCAGGCAGCAGCGCCGTATCTCTCAGCCGCATGTTCGGCCTGAAGATCAGGACGATCATGATCGACGCCGGACATGGGGGTTCGGATTCAGGGACTGTCGGGAAGATGGGCACAAAGGAAAAAGATGTTACGCTCGACATCGCAAAAAGGCTGCGTCAGCACCTCATGGCCAAAGGCAACTACCGTATCCTGATGACCAGGGAAGATGATTCGGCCGTACCGTTAAACAAACGCGTTGAGCTGGCTAAAGCGGCAAAGGCTGACCTGTTCATCTCCGTCCACATCAATTACCTCCCGCAGAAACCGATCAACATAATAGAAACGTATTACTTCGGACCTTCCACTGACGCCAATATCCTCAGGCTCGCTGAACAGGAGAACGCGGGATCGGAACACGGCCTGAGTGATTTCAAGGTGATCGTCGAAAAACTCGGCAAGACGATGAAACTTCAGGAATCGCGGGAGTTCGCCGAGTCGATCCAGTCGAACATGGTCCGCAACAGCAGGAAGCAAAACAGCAGCATCCAGGATTTCGGGGTGAAGAGGGCCCCGTTCGTCGTGCTCCTCGGCGTGGAGGTGCCATCCGTGCTCGCAGAGGTTTCGTGCATGAGCAACCGGGAGGAAGAAAAGGAACTGCAGCAGGAGGGACACCGCGAAAATATCGCCCGCTCCCTCGCACTCGGAATATTTGACTATCTCAATAAAGGAGACCTTACCCATGAAGCCAAACGATGAGCAGAACCAGGAAAATGTACTGTTTGTAGGTATCGACCTCGGGACATCCCGGAGCGCAATCTCTGCGAGCAACAACAAGCGTGAATGGATCGAGAGTTACGTCGGTTGGCCGAAGGACTTTATCGCCGAGCAGGTCATCGGCAAACCCGTGCTCTTCGGCGAGGAGGCCCTGCAGCATCGCCTTTCCCTTGACCTCTGCAGGCCCCTTGAACGGGGCATTATCAAGGAGGGGATCGAGAGCAGCGAGCGTGCAGTCAAGGAGATCATCCGGCACCTGATCGACCTGGCCAATTCCGAGCCGGGCAAACAGATTCACGCGGTTGTCGGCGTGCCCTCGGATTCGCTGAAGGTGAACAAGCTCGCCATCAGGCGGGCCGTTGCAGAGCACGTGCAGGCCCTCATGGTCGTGACCGAGCCCTTTGCCATCGCATACGGCATGAACCTGCTGAACAACGCCATGGTAATCGACATAGGTGCCGGGACAACCGACTTCTGCATCATGCACGGGACGATTCCTGCCGAAGAGGACCAGAAGACGATTTTCACAGCGGGCGATTATATTGACGAGCAGCTATTCAATTATTTGATCGAAAAATATCCGAACTCGAGATTCAACAAGAACATGGTACGCCAGTTCAAGGAAAAGTTCAGCTTCGTGCAGACGCTCAACGAAGATATCCGCGTTGAACTGCCGGTCAATGGCAAACCGGTTATGCATGACATTAAGAACGAGATCCGCCGCGCCTGCGAAAGCATTCTGCCGGCCCTCGTGGAGACCACCACAGAGATGATCGCCCGGTTCGACCCGGAGTTCCAGACGAAGATCAAGAACAATATCGTTCTGGCAGGCGGCGGCAGCCTGATCAGGGGAATTGCCGAATACCTTCAGGATGCTCTCAAGGAATACGGAGACTGCAAGGTCACCCGCGTGGAAAACCCGTTATTTGCCGGCTCTGACGGAGCGTTAAAGCTCGCGATCGATATGCCGGCCCGGTATTGGGAAACACTGTGAGTGTATCCGGTCGCCCTGCCTGAATATGCAGGCCAAAGACCTTAACTGAGGTGAGACATGGCTGACAAAACTATCTTTGTTGTTGACGCTGACCAGGAGACTGACCAGAGGATCACTTCTACTCTTGAGTCAGAGGGGTATCTGGTATTTTCGGGTGTCGGCCATGTGGTGACCGATGAAATGGCCGGCAAGCTCAACCCCTCCTTAATCTTCATAAGACCGCTTTCAGCGAACGCTGCGGGATTTCAGTCATGCCGGACGATCCATACCATCCCGAAACTGCAAAATGTCCCGATCGTGCTGCTTGCCGCCTTGAAAGACAAGGTCCAACCGCAGTATACCGAGTATTACGGAATTGTCGATTTTCTCAAGCCGAACTTTACCTCCGAGGAATTGATCGCAAAGACCATCTCTGTGCTCGCTTCTGCCCAGCCACCAGCCGAACTGGAAGAGGTAACATCCCTGCCGGTTGAAGTTGAAGAGACGGCCACGTTCGGGGAATTGCCCGCTGCTGAAGAACCTATGGTTATGAACGAGCCTGCTGCAGAGCAGGAGCCAGCCTCTGTTGAGGAACCTATTGCGTTGAAAGAGCCTCCTGCTCAGCAGGAAACAGCCCCGAAAAAAGCTGCGGCCACCGGACATGCCGAGGAGGAGTTTCCGTGGGAAGATGAGATACAGAAGCCTTCTCCCTCAAGAGAGCCATTACAACGCCGAGCTTACAGGCAGCGCAGAGTGCAGAGACAAACACTGCTTCCCTGGCTGCTCGGCCTGCTCGTTCTCGTGTTACTGGGAGGCGGCGGTTTTGTCGCATACCAATACTTCATGCCATCAGAAAAACCGGTGGCCCGTGAGGCAAAAAAAGCCGCCTTGCCAACTGCACCTGAACAGAAAGGCGCGGAGAACGCTCCGTCGGCTCTCCCTGTGACCGCAGCCCCGGCAACCGCTCCAGTGACTGTTTCAGAGCCCGTTGCACCAGCGGCCATTCCTGCTCCCGCGGCACCCGCACAGGCATCTGCATCTGGCCAGCCGGTTGCAGCGCCGAAAAAGCCAGTGTATGCAGTGCAGGCTGGCGCCTTCAAGACCGAAGAGATCGCTGCCGTAATGGTCAAAAAGCTTCAGGCTAAGGGCTACGAGGCATCAGCACGGAAAGGTGTTACGAAGGACAATTCTCCGATCATCAGGGTCCTCATAGGAAATTTTTCTATTAGAAAAGACGCAGTGAAGTTGGCTGCCGAGATCCAGGAGAAAGAGAAGATGAAAACCACGATTTTCACCAACTGATCATCTCTAATCGAAGGTAAGGGAACTGCTCAGATAGTCAGACAGGCAAACAGGCCTGTATTTCAGGGCAAACATCAGGTAAAGTATATGGGTATGCATTTTGACGAACTGGATATCCATCCAAAGGTCCTTGAAGGAATAAGAGCTGCAGGATTTTCTGCATGCACGCCGGTACAGGCATTGACCTTGCCTGAGGCCCTGAAAGGCCGCGATATCGCAGCCCAGGCACAGACAGGCACCGGCAAGACTGCCGCATTTCTGATTTCGGTATTTTCAAGAATGCTGACCCTGCATGCCCCGGCTCAAGGCCCTTCGCCACGGGCTCTCGTAATTGCACCCACCCGGGAACTGGTCGTTCAGATAGAGGCAGAGGCAAAACTCTTAGGCGGTTTTGCAGGATTTCGCATCGTCTCTGCATACGGCGGCATAGACTATCTGAAGCAGAGAGATGACATTGCCAAAGGTGTTGATATGCTGATCGGCACACCGGGCCGCCTCATCGACTACCTCAAGCAGAAGGTCTATAGTCTGAAGAAGACGCAGTTCCTGGTGATCGACGAAGCTGACCGCATGTTCGACATGGGCTTCATCGCTGACCTCCGCTTCATGCTCAGGAGAATGGCGCCTTACAACGAGCGTCAGTCCATGCTCTTTTCCGCAACCCTTTCAAACCGTGTTATGGAACTCTGCTATGAGCACATGAACAACCCGGAGCGCTTTTCCGTAACGCCCGAGCAGATGACGGTCGATATTATCGAGCAGGAACTTTATCACGTGAGCAAAGAAGAGAAGTTTGGTCTCCTCCTTGGACTGTTGAAGCGCGAGGCAGGCGGCCATTACCTGATCTTTATCAATATGAAATCCACGGCTGACAAGTTGAAGGCCCTTTTGAATGCAAACGGGTTTGCCTCTTCTGCCATCACCGGCGACCTGCCTCAGGACAAGCGGATAAAGGTGCTGAACCGCTTCAAAAGCGGAGATCTTTCCATTCTTATCGCAACCGATGTTGCCAGCAGGGGCCTGCATGTCGATGGCATAACCCATGTGATCAACTATGACCTCCCCCAGGATTCCGAGGATTATGTTCACCGCATCGGCAGGACAGCACGGGCAGGAGCAGGCGGCAAGGCGATCAGCCTGGCCTGCGAAAACTATGTGCTGTCGCTGCACGACATAGAAGAGTATATCAGGAAGAAGATACCGGTTTTACCCGTAACGGACGACCTGATCGTCACCGAGTATAAGAAAGTAGCGCATCAGCCTTACCCCAAAAAAAGTCCTCCTTCCCACGGGAAAAGACCTTCTGACAAAGGCACAAATAAATATACAGCAAGAGCAGGCAGCAAAAGTAGTGGTGCCTCAGGGGCAGAGAAGCGCCGCAGGCCTGAGCGACAGAAGAGGGCTGAAAATAGACCGGCACCGCATAGTAAACCTGAGCCATCCGGCTCGTAGCAGCAATTCAACTCCGCTTATCCAAGACAAAAATTAGTTGACAATAACAATCATTTATTATAATATCTAAACATTGCAACTATTAACCTAGCAAGGAGGCATCCATGTCAGACAAGAAATTCGTTTTTACCCTATCCCACACGACCACCAACCCCATTGAAGTGTTGGGCATTATGAAGATCGCTTCGAACATAAAGGCCTTTTCAGACGAGTCGGAGATCGCGATCTTTCTTATCGGCGAGGGCGTGCAGTTAGCCAAGAAAGGTGTTGTCGAGAATATCTCAATGGAGTTTGAGGGCAAACAGGTCAATTTCGGAGAGATGCTTGAATTGCTGGTCGATTTCGGCGTAAAGTTCTACGTCTGCCACGCCTTCATGCCCGGTTATGGCCTCACTGAGGAAAACTTGATCGAGGGAGCGGAGATCAAATCCAGTTCATATCTCGGGGAACTGCTCCTTCAGGGATACGTGCCTTTCTCTCTCAGCCTCTAAGCATCAATCGCCAAAACAGGAAAAGGCTCCCATGGAAACATGAGGAGCTTTTTTTTGTCGAAAACGGCTTAGACTGCGTCGATATCGTCGTACAGCGACGATTCTTTCGAGTAGTAAGGAACTTTTTCTGAAGAGATGTACTCATAAACACCGGCTGCAACAGAACCGGCAACCATACCCGCTGTTGCCCCAAGCAGACTCCCCTTTGCCGGATGTCTCCGGTCGGACAGTATGCCCAGAGCGGTCCCTGCTGCAGTAGTAATTCCAAGACATATGAGGTATTGTGATGTTTTCATCCTATTCTCTTAAAAAGCAGTATAGGATACCACGAACAGCTCTCTACGGACAAAGCTATTGGCAGGAGATAGTTCCGGACCGCTTTTATTCCCCCCGATTCTTATCTCTGTAATCCCCTTCCTTATACGCGCATTTACTATTACTTGCCAAAGCTGATCTTTTTGGTCAACTTATGAACTGTCGATTCATAGCTTGGCGAGAGGTAATATTTCAGAATTACCTCTATTTCAGCAGTGTTCGTATTTTCGGGAAATTCGACAATAAAGCGCTCATCAATTCTCTTCTGCGGAGGCAGTGTCAGATCGATGATCTCCTTTATCTGCCATGCACCGAGCCTTTCATTACCTTCTGTATCGAGCCCTATCTCCCGGTATTCTTTCTTAGCCACAACAATAACAGCACCACTGTCTGTCCTTGCGGTCACATCCATGACCAGCTTTGCGGTCCATGGTCAACCATCAGGGATGCGGTGGCCGGCATTGTTCATAAGTCCGACAATTATGACCGCAGTCTTGATGCCCTTGCCGGGCTGAAGAATAGCACCCGTTGCATGCAGATCCATGCTAATACCTTCCCGCACCATCTCAGGCTCATATGCTCCAGGGAAGGTGTGGCCCCTGCCTTTTGACTTCATATGGCAGTCCTGGCAGGTTGCTGCCCCGCCTGAGGAGCGATAAGCATCCTGGTAGCTGCCATACAGGGTGTTGCAATAAAGTGTGTCACCATCCGGAGGGGTATAAAGCCAATGGCATCTGCTGCAGAAGGCAGAAGTGGTGATGGCCGCTGACTTCTCGGTCCCGTGTGCAGGGGTGGTCTTTCCTGTAGGCCCGTAATAAACGCCGGGCTTTGGCTGGCCTCGCAGATTGGTCTCAACGATCGCGGCCGTATTATGGCAGACAATGCAGTTGACGTTGAGCCGCGAGAGCTCTTTTTTCGCTCCCTCCTTGCCGTCAAAGGCAGCAACAATGAGCGCGCCGATATCCGCCATCAGGGATTCTGATGCATGTTCGAGCAGAGGTGCATGGCAGTGCATGCAGCGCATGAGGTTCGCTTTGTCAACAGGCTTTTTCCAATCCCTTGTCAGGCCGAAGGTTATGAAGTTCCTCAGTCCGCCAAGCACATGGACCACGGACTTCGAGTGAAGGGATTTTTGCCACTCACCATGCACCTTCTCATGGCAGGTCATGCAGGCCTTGTCCCCATAAACTTTTTCGAGCTCATCAAGGGTGTTGACCCCGGCCACGGCTGCGGCCGGGATAAGCATGGTCAGCAGCATCAGAAACAGCCTTGCCAGCAATGGAATATGCATAGTACCTCCTCGCGCCCTGTTGAATGATTACGACGATCTCCCTTGTCTTTAACTCCATTGTAAGGCAGATTCAGGACAAGTCAAGCGGTGCAGAACCGTGTCTGCATATTGACTGTTGAATCTCAATCCTGAAAGGGGTAAACTGTCGAAACAATGGAAAAGAGGGCATGAACGATCTTTCCCGGGACTATGACAAACTGAAGGGGAGTGCGCTGGCTTGCATCGGCTACATGCTGTCGCCGCTCTCATGGTGGAACGACGCATATGTCAATATCCCCATAGCCTATGCCTGCGCCTGGCTGGTCAGTCTCCTGTACCCCAATTTTTTTCCCGGAGTCTTTGCAGGCACCTATCTCCTGACCAATATTGTCGGATTTGTGCTGCTTCAAAAGGGGATTGCCAGGACTCTGTCAAAGGCCAACCATGAAAAGATCCGCTATAACCGCAGGAATCTGGCAAAAGACATTGCCATATCACTCTGCTACACGGCCCTTATGGTCCTGTTGGTCAAGACCGGGATAATAAAGCCTCCGCAGCATTATTTCAGGTGAAATTACGCTCTCCTGATCTCTCTGCCCTGCCTGTCCTGGGGTCGAGTCTGCCGAGGCGTCCTTGTGCATAGTCAGTGTAAATTTCCGTATCTTTGACGTCGGCCATGATCGAAACAGAGACCAGAAACACGATAACAGCAATATATCGTACCGTTCAGCTCCTTTTCCTGCGATTTACGTGACTGAGGCTTCTATCATCATTCTGCCCCTCAACTCTTCTATTGCAAACCGGACAAAATACCACGGTAAAAAGCATACTCAAAAAATCAGTGATATAATGAACGCAGCATGACAACTCAGCACGGAAACATGTCGTCCATAGCCTATGCCTGCGCTGCCCTGGCTATCATCCTTGCAGTCGTCGCCATAACCGCCGGGTTCGGCACGCGTATGGGCTGGTGGGGCTTCCGAACCGGGCTTTCGCTCCTGAGATGGTCGGCCTATGCTGAACTTGCGGTTGCGGCAGCTGCGCTCATCGGCTGCATACTCGCCTCTTCCCGGGGACAGGGGAACAGTCTATACCTCTTCATTCCCGCATGCGTCGTAAGCATGGCTGCTCTTATTGTTCCGTTCCGCATGTATATCATTGCCCGCAGCGTTCCGGCGATCCATGACATCACTACTGACATGGAAAATCCACCCCGGTTCGATGCTGTTCTGGACTTGCGGAAGAATGCGCTGAATCCGGCTGAATACGGAGGCACTGAGATTGCTCAGCAACAGAAGAAGGCCTATCCTGACTTAGCACCCCTTATGCTTGAAGACTCTCCAGGCAAAGCCTTTGAGAGGGCCAGTTCAGCAGCGCAGAGTATGGGATGGCAGATCGTCAGAGCTGACCCTGCAAAAGGACTTATCGAAGCCACGGATACGACATTCTGGTTCGGGTTCAAGGACGATATCGTGATCCGCATCAAGCCTCAGGAGAATGGCAGCCGTATTGACATACGCTCACTTTCGCGTGTCGGCAAAAGTGATGTCGGGGCTAATGCCGGCAGGATACGCAGATTTTTTACTGCCCTGAAAAAAGGCGCCTAACAATGTTCCTCAAGATAGGCCATCGCGGAGCAAGGGCGTATGAGACAGAAAATACAATCGAAAGTTTTAAGAAGGCTGTTGAACTGGGTGCCAATGCGGTTGAACTTGATGTACGCCAGTCAAAGGACAAAGAGCTGATCGTATGCCACGATGACAATCTGAAAAGGGTATTTGGCATTGACCTGCTGGTCCATGAAGCTTCATTGGCAGAATTAAAAAAGGCGACCGATAGCAGAATTGTCACTCTCGAAGAATCACTTCATTCTCTGGGCAGAAAGGTCAGGAAAATCCTCGTGGAACTGAAAGAGACTGGCTATGAAAAGAAAGTCCTCGATGCGGTGAAGAAGACAGAACTGGAGGAGAGGGTCATTATCGTTTCGTTCCATGAAGAGGCGCTTGTTGCTGTGCGAAAGCTCGACAGGAAGATCGAGACCGGACTGATCTATACGAAATTCAAAAACCCTGCAGAGGCTGCAGTCAGGCTTGGCGTCTCATACCTTCTCCCCCTTTACCGCTTCACCCATACCAAAGATGTTGATAAGGCCCATAAGAACAACCTGAAGGTGATCGTCTGGACGATCAATACCGCAGAAGAAGCGGAAGTATACGTCGCCAAAGGCGTAGACGGAATTGCCACGGACAGGCCTGATATCTTCACCGGATAGCCAGGGACTATCATGATTACCGATAGGGGGGCGTCTTTGAAATTATGAATATTGTGATCCAGACAATTGTGGTAAAATATGCACGATCAATAATTATATGGCGCCACTAAGTCGATGAGAAAGTCTATGATTTATCTTGCTGTTGTTTTCGTCCAGTCAGCGATAGCAGCTGTTCTTGCTGTCCATGCAATGACCGCGATAAAGGCAGCCGGACCTCGGCTGGAGCGGGAAAACAGCGTGGTTTCGGACTTGAAGCTTACTGACCTTTGTCTCTTTACCGAAGCGCGCTATACGCGCCATCCTGCCATGGCGGATCGTAATACCGCTTTTCAGGATTACCCTTTTTCCTTTGAGCATTTCCCCTCCGGCTCGCTTATCCCTGTCCCGGAAATTGTGAGGAAGTGACCGTAACAGGCGGGCTGTCAAGCCCAACAGCATCACAACAAAAAACTCTGGGCAGGGAACGTTAAAGAGAGAATAATACTGAAAATGGCCTGGATAGATAAACAGAAAAATATACTGGACTTTACGCTTTCCTCCCTCCTGAGGAGAAAGGGAAAGAATGCTGCCCTTGTCTGCGTATATACGGTTGTGGTTTTTGTGCTTGCCTCGATCATGTTTTTTACCCATGCCATAAAAAAAGAGGCGATGATCATCCTGAAGGATGCTCCCGAGGTCTTAGTCCAGCGCATGGTTGCAGGCAGACATGATCTCATAGATATGAAGTATGCTGATGAGATAAAAAAGATTACGGGCGTGACCAGCGCCGAGGGACGGCTCTGGGGATATTACTATGACCCGCTCTTCAGGGCAAACTACACGCTGATGGTCCCTCCTGAGTTCAAATATCAGCAGGGAGAGATAGCGGTCGGTCAGGGGGTTTCAAGGTCTGCAGTCACTGAGGAGGGCAATATCATGCCCTTCTTTGGCATGGACGGCAAGCTCACGAGTTTCAGGATAAGGGAACTGTTATCTTCTGAATCGGAACTTGTAACGTCTGACCTTGTGATCATGTCAGAGCAGGATTTCAGGGAGCTCTTTGGTATACCGAAAAACAGGGTGACCGATCTTGCCGTGACCGTAGGCAATCCCCAGGAAGTAGTAACCATAGCAAATAAGATAAAGAAGCAGTTCCCGGACACGCGGCCTATTATTCGGGAGGAGATCATCAGGACCTATGACACGCTCTTTGACTGGAGAAGCGGTATTATGCTTGTCGTCTTCTCTGGCGCTCTGCTCGCATTTATCATATTTTCCTGGGACAAGGCGTCCGGCCTGAGCGCAGAAGAGAGAAAGGAGATCGGCATCCTCAAGGCCACGGGATGGGAGACAGCTGATGTCATTCTGATGAAGTTCTGGGAAGGCACGGTCATATCACTCACCTCATTTCTGACCGGCATGATCTTCGCCTATGTCCATGTCTTCTTCAGTTCTGCTGCATTGTTCGAGCCTGTGCTCAAAGGATGGGCTGTGCTTTATCCCCAGTTCAGGCTTGTGCCGTATATAAATGCTTACCAGGTGGCCACGCTATTTTTCCTTACCGTGGTTCCCTACACAACAGCGACGATCGTCCCTACATGGAGAGCTGCCATCGTGGATCCTGATTCGGTAATGAGGACCTGAAATGACCGTGAGCTGCATATCATTGAACAATGATCGTTCTTGAGAGCGTAAAAAAGGTTTTCAATCAGGGCAGACCGAATGAGCTTGTTGCGGTGGCTGATGCAAGCTTGTCGATCGATGCCTCGAAGGTGACGGTGCTCAAGGGGCCGAGTGGTTCGGGCAAGACAACGCTGCTCAGCATTATCGGCTGTATGACGCGGCCTACTGCCGGCAGGATACATCTCGGCGACCGGGAGATTACCAGTCTTCCTGAGCGCTTTCTGACCGCAGTCCGCGGGGAGACCTTCGGGTTTATCTTCCAGCAGTTCAACCTTATCCGCGGCATAACAGCGCTTGAGAATGTGATGATCCCTGCATATCCGAAGGGGGAGAGATACGGGATTCTGAAGGGCAGGGCGATGGGCCTGCTTGCCATGTTTAATCTCGCGGATAAGTCAGCTTCGAAGGCGGAGTGGCTTTCAGGCGGGGAGGCCCAGCGGGTTGCCATAGCTCGTGCCCTGATCAATAACCCGTCCATCCTTATTGCTGACGAACCGACTGCCCATCTTGATACAAAGCTCTCCGGAGAGTTTATGGAGATCATGGCCGGGCTGCACCGGCAGGGCCGGACGATCATTATCGCAAGCCATGACCCTGTTGTGTACGAGTCTTCGCTCATAAACAGGACTGTCGAGATGCGCGACGGCAGGATTGTGCAGTGACAATGTTGATTCCTGGATGCATAAGGGTCAATGATGGCCGCTTGTTCATTACGCCTTCAGTATCGAATATTCAACGTTCGTCCTGCTCGTCATGATCCTTCATCCAGCGATACTTGCGCTTCTTGCCGGGTCATTCATGGCTTCGGCAATGCTTCTTTATTCTTCCTGGTTTGGTATTCAGATCATCAGATCGTGGGACCTCAGGTCAGGCAGTGAGCTGCAGCTTGGCCTCGAAAAGCGCACATACCTCATCTCTACGATCATGTCCTATGCGTTTGTTTTTCAGCTTGTTTCGCTTTTTCTCTTCATCTACACAGCAGACAGTCTGTGTACACTTTTTGTAGGAGCTATGTGTGCTGCAGGAACGCTTAATGTGAATGTCTATGGCTATCCGGCCTTTATCCTGAAGCTTGGCAATTTCATTCTCGCTGGCCTCTGGCTGATCCTGAATTATGCGGACAACAGAGCCCATGACTATCCGCTGATACGGAAAAAGTATCTTCTGCTCCTGTTCATAACCCCTTTTCTGGTTGCGGAGACGTTTCTTCAGACGCTGTATTTTCTTGGCCTTGAAGCTGAGGTGATAACGTCCTGCTGCGGCAGCCTCTTCAGTAAAGAGGGGCGGGATTCTCTTCCTCTTCTCTATGCGCTCCCCCTTGTCCCTATGAAACTTCTGTTTTATTCTGCTATGGCAGGGACCGGTATATCCGGGTTTCGGTTTTACAGCAGGGGCAAGGGCGCCCATATGTTCTCAGCCTTCAGCCTGGTTACCTTTATGGTCTCTGCATGGTTCCTGGTTCATGTTATCGTGCTCTACATTTACGAACTTCCAACGCATCACTGCCCCTTCTGCATATTCAAGAAAGAGTATGCATATATAGGGTACCTGTTTTATATGACGCTCTTTGCCGGCGTCATCTCTGGTCTGGGTGTCGGTCTGCTCAGGCCCTTTGTGAAGATCGGCAGCATGAGAAGTTTCGTTCCGGAAATACAGAAAAGGCTTGCATTAATTGCCCTGGCCTCGTACGCAACTTTTCTTTTTCTTGCCGTATATACTATGAGCGTATCTGCGCTAAGAATGTAACTGTCAGTATTACATGAAAAAGGAAACTGCAAACCTTTGGCCATGGAAGCCGAATGCATTAAGGGGAGAAGAATAAAGCAGTTCGTGGCATGGAGGTTGATTCTTATTTACAATAATGAATAAAGCTGATATATGTATAAGTAAAAGTGAAGTGTTATTGATGAGGTGCGCATGTCCGTGAGCAGCAAAAAGACCTTCTTTCTCTTGTCAGGATTGCTTGTTATGGTATTCCTGATGACCCCCTCGGTCAGTCTTTCTGCTGACAACAGGATCGGCGTCATCATGACGGGGAATATCCCCTATTACCAGGAACTCCACAAGGCATTTATGGCGCGCCTTGGCAGGGAGGGGATTTCCGCAAAAACCGAGGTCATCCTCCAGAATCCTTATCCTGATGCTATTTCGCTGAGCAATGCAGCGCGGAAGCTCATTGTAGCTGATGTTGATGTCATTGTTGTGTATGGAGCGTCTGCAGCCGTTTCGGTCCTGCATGAACAGACAAGGATACCGATGGTCTATGCTGCTGCTTACGAGCCGTTCATGTCCCAGATCAAGACCAGAAACAGCACCGGAATAACCATAAAACTATCCCCGTCGAGACTGTTGCGGTATTTGAGGGAATTGACGCAAATCTCAGCCCTTGCTGTTGTTTACAGCGGGAATGAGGCGGATTCCCTGTTCCAGTTCCGGGAGATATCGAAGCTTGCCGGGCAATATGGCTTCAAGATCGAAGCGGTCAATCTCAACAGGCACCAGGAGGCAAAGACAAAACTAAGCGGCATAAAGATGGATGCTTTGTTTGTCACCGGAAGTTCCGTTGCCCACATGGCCATGCCGGCGATCGGTGAACTCAGCAGGGAGAGAAAGATACCGCTTGCATCATTTCTGCTCTGCAGGGATTCCCATGCCGTAGTAGCGCTGTCGACAAGCCCGGTTGAGCAAGGAGAAAAAGCTGCTGAAAAGGTCATTAAAATCCTTGAAGGCGTTTCCCCGGAAAAGGTAAGGGTCGAGACTGCCCAGGACGTGGAACTGGTCTTCAATTTCAAAGAGGCTGTCTCGATGGGCTGGAAGATGCCCATGGACCTCGTAACCGAGGCCACGCGGCTGATAAAGTGAACCGGCGAAACTTCTTGATACAGATTATTTTTTTGCTTCTGTTCCTTGTTTTCCCGGCCAGGGTGTTTGCGGAAGAAGAAATCCTTATCGGCCTTATTCCCGAAGAGAATATTTTCACGCAGATGGACAGACACAGACCGCTTGCTGCATATCTCACCAAGAAACTCGGGACCAGGGTCAGGTTTACGATATTAAGCAGATATGGCGACGTGCTGGACCGGTTCATGTCCCGAAAGATGGACGGCGCATTTTTCGGTGTTTTTACCAGCGTGCTCGCCATGGAGCAGCTCAATGCTGAACCCATTGTTCATCCTGTGAATCTGGATGGTTCGTCTGCGGTGCAGAGTTATATCTTTGTGAGAAAGGACAGCAATATTCAGGGCGTTCAGGACATGAAGGGGAAAAGAATAGCCTTTGTGGACAAGGCAACGGTCACCGGATATCTCTATACGCTCTCGTTTCTCAGAGAGCGGGGGGTTCAGGATCCAAAAGTATTTTTCAGCGATATCTCCTTTACCGGAAGCCACGGCTCAACTATTTATGCGGTGCTTGACGGCAGGGCGGACATCGGGACTGCGAAGAGCAAGATCTTCCATCAGCTGGCTAAAAAGGAGTTCAGCATCAAGGAGGAACTTACTATTCTTGCGAAATCGCGGGAATTTCCGGATTCCACACTTTTTCTGCGAAAGGACCTTCCTCCGGCCATACGTCTGCAGATTCGGGATATCCTGCTGAGCATGGATAAGGATGCCGAGGGCCGGGAGGTCCTGAAAAAACTGGAATCCATGATGTTCGTTGAGGCAAAAAAGAGCGATTTTCAGCCCTTTTTCGAAATAGCTCAGAAGGCAGGCATAGTCGTGAAGACCTATAAATATAAATGAAAAAACGGCTTATATACTCCCTTGCGTCGCTCTTTCTGCTCTTTACGTTAGGATCCGGTCTTTCCATGCTTTATACCTACAGGATTTCCCATGATCTTGAGTCTGTTATCAACCTTCACCGGATAGAGATCGTCAGACAGAGCTTTGTGATCAATATCCAGAATGTGCAGTCGAATCTCTACGCCACAGGAACAGTCTTTGGCAAGGAGCTGGACACTATTGTGGATAATGTCTCTGCCATGGATGATTCTATCCAGAACTGTTTGAACTGTCATCACAATCCGGAGATGACCGAGAGGTTAAACAATGTGCACAATGTCGTGGAGCAGTATAAGGACGCGATCAGTTATCTTGTGACAAGTACGGCAAACGAGGCGAGGATAGAGCGTCTCAAGATGGTGGCTGTAGGCATCGGTGATTCTCTTTTGGCGAAAACGCAGGAGATGGCCACTATTGCGGACAAGACCCTCAGAAATCGTACGATCGAAGCGGTTAAGGCTATCAAAAAATCAAGGGTTATCCTTGTCATCACCCTTGCAGTGTCGTTAGTTCTTGCCCTTGGTATTGCCGCAACCCTTACCAGGCAGATAACCGCGCCTGTGTATGAGCTTGTAAATGCTGCGAGGATGATAGCATCAGGGAAGGTTGGATACAAGACGGGGTATACAGACAATACTGAATTCGGCGAGGTTGCCAACAGTTTCAATGCCATGAGCACCGCGCTTCAGGCAGAGCATGACAAGACAGAGCATTACATTGAGCAGTTGTCCGGCCTTTATAAGGTGACGCTCTCGTTCTACGATATTTTTGAAATGGAGCAGGCATTCCAGGAAATCTGTACTAATATCTCGGATATCCTGAAGGTGAAACAGACGATCCTGCTGCTCTTTGATGAGAAGCAGAAAATCTATACGCCTTTTGCTTCTGCAGGGCAGACGTCTGCAGGTTTACGGACGGCTATGCAGATGCCTCTTGAAAAGGTCGTTGACCTGTATCAGAAATCAGAGGGCCGGCCTGTTATTATTAACGACACCGGCCAGGCCGAACTGTTCAGGGCTCTTGTCCCTGAAGAGGAGCATGAGCAGAATATGATGCTTGCGTGGCTCAATACCAAGGAAAAGATCCTCGGGGCGATACGTGTCTCTGATAAAAATGGATATTTCACTGACGAGGACTCCAAGATACTTATCATTCTTGCTAACCATATGGCCGTTGCCATGGAGAATGCTGATCTGTACCGCAACCTGCAGAATAATATGGCGGAACTGAGAGAAACCCAGGAGCAGCTTATTCAGTCGGCAAAGCTGGCAGCTATTGGAGAACTTGCTTCGAATGTCGCCCACGAGATCAATAATCCGCTCACCAGTATTATTGGGTTCGCCGAGCTTTCAAAGGAAGACGATGATATTGAATCCATAAGAATGAGCCTTGACATTATCGAGAAGGAATCGCTCCGTGCGAGGGACATTGTCAAACAGCTGCTTGGTTTTGCACGAAAGAAGCCTCTTCATCTGACGGAAGTGGACATCAATGCTGTAGTTAAGGAAGTTGTTGTCTTCTCTTCCTCGCAGACACGCATGGGCAAGGTCAGGGTGACCGAGGAATACAGCAGCATCCCGACGACTACAGGGGATATTGACCAGTTGAAGCAGGTCTTTCTGAATATCATTACGAATGCCATCCATGCGATGCCTGATGGGGGCGGCCTTGCCATCAGGACCTTCACTATGGGTGAGTATATCCTGATCAGCTTCTCTGATACCGGTCAGGGAATTTCGAGGGAGGTCAGGCACCGTATCTTTGAGCCCTTTTTTTCGACCAAGAAGGAGAAGGGAACCGGGCTGGGCCTATCGATCAGCTACCGCATTATACAGGACCACCTGGGCAGGATAGACGTGGAGAGTGAATCGGGCAAAGGTACCACCTTCACGGTCCGCCTGCCGCAAAAGCCGCCGGCGAAGACCGCATAGCAGCCATTGTCCAGTGTCCTTGTCAGGGAAGCAGCATACGCATATCAGACGTTAAAACCCCTTCTTTTCGATCTCTTCAGTTCGCTTGATCATGGCGCCATACGAAAGAACAGCCGTGTCCTCATAAAGCCGAATCTTCTTGCTCCTGCCACCCCGGACAGGGCCATGATCACTCATCCTCTCATAGTCAGAGCGGCTGTTGAGTATGTGCTTGAGCGTGGCGGCCTGCCCCAGGTCTCTGACAGTCCTGCAATAGGGAGCTTTGACAGGGTGATGAAGGAAAGCGGCATTGCAGAGGCGCTGCAGGGGCTGGCTGTTGACTGCCGGCCCTTTACGAAATCCGTTTTTGTAACTGTTGGCCCGCCGTTTCAGAAGATCGAAGTCGCTGCCGATGCAATGAACGCCGATGTTGTGATTAACCTTCCCAAACTCAAAACCCATACACAGATGCTCATGACCCTTGGTGTGAAAAACATATTCGGCTGCATTGTAGGAACGAGAAAGCCTGAGTGGCACTTCAGAACGGGCATTGACCGGGACAAGTTTGCAGAGCTGCTTGTCAGAATATATGCAGCGGTCAGGCCCGCGATCACTATCCTTGACGGTATCCTTGCCATGGAAGGGCAGGGACCGGGCAAGGGCGGCAGACCCAGGGAACTGAATATTGTCATGGCCAGCGAAGATGCTGTGGCGCTTGATGCGGTTGTCTGCAGGATGCTCGGGATAGGTGGAGATGAGCTTCTTACAAACAGAGCAGCAGTACGCATGGGACTTATGCCGGAGAAGATAGTCATCGATGGTGAACTGCCTGTCGTTACGGATATGCAGTTCCCTGAAATGTCTCCGCTGGTATTCGGGCCAAAGAGACTTCATGGGTTCATGAGAAAGCATCTTGTGCAGAGACCGGTCTGCAATGACTCGCGCTGCAGACATTGCGGCGAGTGCTGGCGCTACTGCCCTGCCAAGGCTATTGAGCCTCAGATCAAGGGCCTGAAGTTCGATTATGACAAATGCATCCGGTGTTATTGTTGTATTGAGGTCTGCCCGCATGCCGCTCTTTCAGCCCGGGAAACCATGCTTGGAAAAGCAGTGAGGAAAACGGTCAAAAAGGGATAAAAAAGAGATACTATTTTGGCCCACAGGATGTCCATGCCAATGAAGCAGGATTTTTTTTTGTCTTTCTTTTATACTATTCATTGATCACTGCTTTACTGGTAACGAGTTTTACTATGGTGGGTGTAGCTCAGTTGGTTAGAGCACCAGGTTGTGGCCCTGGTGGTCGGGGGTTCGAGCCCCCTCACTCACCCCATTCAACATTAGCCCGCGGCATTTGCGGGGTTAAAATTGGGTTTGGCAATGAGTGTATGATGAGAACCGCTCATGCCGGACTATTGATAGCGGTTTTTTCCGTGCGCCTGTAGCTCAGTGGATAGAGCATCAGCCTCCGGAGCTGAGGGCCGGAGGTTCGAATCCTCTCAGGCGCGCCATTTCTTGTATTTTGGTGGGACGGAAAAAATATTGCAGTGGCAGAAGTGGTTGACTCTGATTTTTTTTTTGATTAATATAACGCTTCACTGATTAGTAACAAACCAATCAGTGTCATTCAATGGACCGTTAGCTCAGTTGGTAGAGCAGCTGACTCTTAATCAGCGGGTCGCAAGTTCGAATCTTGCACGGTTCACCATTTATATCAAGGGGTTGCGAGATAATCGCAGCTCCTTTTTTCTTTACTTTTCGGGCGGGTGGCGCGGGGGTGGCAGATAGGACTATAAAATGACCCCCCGTTTGCCCTTTGAGCCGGGGGCCTATGCTGAGCCCAGAAGTAGCTGATAAATTTTCTGGGATACCAAAATCCTGATTTTCCTGTCTGTCTATATGAAAGGGCTGTGCTGACTGTGCATCTGTGCAGAGCGTTGATTTGCAAGGGTTCGAGCTGCACAGGGGCAATATTTGCTTTTCGTGCCCATTCAACAAGTCATCAATCCTATCTTGCTCATGACGGTTGGCTCCCGGGACCAGATGGCCGTAAATATCGACTGTGACTTGAATGCTCGAATGTCCCATCTGTTCTTTAACGTAGGCAAGCGGGGCACCATTGCCGATTAGCATACTGGCATAGGTATGTCTGAGGTCATGAACCCTCAAGGAGCTCAATCCTGCCTTCTTCAGGGACTCCTTTAATATCTTTCTGAGCTTGCTTTCGTCCATCCTGTTGCCTGCGGCATTTGTGAATATCCAGCCTTCGGGATTAACTGGCTGCTACCTATGAATGACGTAAAGGCTGCCGGGTTCAGTTTTCGGCTGTTCAAAGGTGGTTTGATCGGACTCCTGTTCATTCTTATAGGCTACGAGCAATTCGGTAAGATCCCGGCTCATATCAACACGGCGTTTCTTCCCGCTCTTGGGGCTGTCCTTTACTGTTCCGTCCCGTTGAGTGGTCTTGCAGACGTTGATTGACCGATTAACGAAGTCGATATCTTCCCATTTCAGCGTCAGTAATTCGCCGATCCTGAGTCCGGTCCTGATGGCAGTGAAAAAGACCTGATAATAATAGGGGAAGTGCTCCTTTATTGAGGACAGACAAACGACGGTCTCCTGAGGGGTCAGAAAGTTGATATCCTCATGATTTCTTACTTTGCCGATGAGCTTACCCATATTATGAAACGGGTTTACCTGGACGATCTGGTCATCAATTGCGCAATTAAAGAACATCCTGACTGTATTGAAAATGTGTTTTACGGATGCCTTGCTTAAGGGTGTGTCGTCGCCTTTCTTGGCGCTGATCTTCTTTTTAGAAAGCTTAGACATAATGAAATCCTTTGCGATCGGCCTTGTGATTTCATTAAGGGGGAAATGCCCTAACTCGGGATTGATGTGATTCTTCAGCTGCAGATTGTAGTCATAGACAGTATGCAGTCCTCTTGTATGCTCTATGACCTTTATCTGTTTTTCGGCATAGGCCTTAAAAGTGATGACCTTCTCCTTGCTGCTTTTGTAGGTAAGCTGATCGATGCATGTCTCCGCCTGAAATACCATTGACGCCGCAATCTTCTTAGATGCCTCTTCGGCTATCTTTTGTCCCTCTTCGCCGATTCCGCAATACTTACGAACTCGTTGGCGATTGTGATGCACGACGACATAAATCTTACCTGTCTTTTTTTGAGTTTGAATCTTTACGCCCATGGGCTTTTTTCTTGACCTCCTTTCTTTGGATTCCCTCCGTGTTTTGAACACCTCCTTTTTCGTTCACGCATCTGAGGGTGATATGCATAAATGGTGGGATTTTTCTGGCTCCTATTTCCCATTTTGAAATTGTGCGATAATGGACACCCAGCACCTCTGCTATTTCGGCCTGAGTATAGTCGTGGTCTATTCTCCACTGTTGGAATTGCTGTGGTGTCATGTGATAACTATATAACCCATAGGGTTACTTTGTCAATGCCTAATTTTCAACTCAGCAAAAATGTTGTCAACGAGGTTTTTTAGATCATGACCTTCGATTGCAGGCTGAGGAACCTGCTGATCAATCCAACTTTCAAGAATATACTTTTTGATTAAGCGCCTTCCACCTACTTTTGAGGCAGGCAGAGGGTTATATTTTCGTCTTACCCATACCCATACAGTGCGCAGGGCTACCCCGGCAAGCTCCGCTGCCTGACGTGGGGAAAGATAAAGCTGATCTTCGCTTATGGGTTTAGATGCTGTGTTCATTGAGGGGAAATATTCCTTCAAGCAACCTGCAGAATGTAAGGAACTCTTACATTCCAGCGGCGCACTTTGGCAAAGTGCGCCTGATTATAAATTGCATCTGGTATTCGTTCGAGTATTTCCTTTAGCCCGAGGTGTTCATACTTCGTTCCCTTCAATAGGTTTTGCTTCAGGGGTTCCTGTGCCAGACAGACAAAATAACCGTCCTCGTTTTTCCCCTCGTTCCGTAACACCTTCACGCCCAGACGTTCTATTTGAGCCCATTGTTCTTCATCATCGCTTTCGATGACCTGCGCAATCGTTAGCGGTCGCTTGTCGGGGTATGATGTGCCGACGCGCTGGACCTCAATGGGAAGTGATGAACCGAGGATGGTATCCATGAGCTGTTGCTCATCCTCTACCGCATTCTTTATCAGCGCCTCTGAGTTTTGAGAAAGCAAAACATTCATTATGGCCTTGTAGTCATTGCGATCTGATGAAAGTGCAAGGATTGCAACGAGAGGCGCGAGGTTGTCGTGGCTGCGATCTGTGAACCTATCATCTTTGAGGCTTCTGATTTCATCAGCCAATCTGTCAACACCTTGAGACCACAACCAGAGCGACAAGGCGTATGTTTTGACTGACAGCTCCTTTACCTTGCTGATTGAGGGGATGCCCTTCTTAAAACCTTTGAAGTGAAAAATGATATACCGTGACCGGTCGGCTGCTTCGTTAAGCCCGATCTCGATAGAGGACAGCCATGCCGACGACTGTATTCTGAAGTGTAGGGGCTTGCCTCCTGGTGTGCCTTTCGTGACTACCCCTCCATCCTTGTGATTTGCTGTCCTCAGAAGTTCTGTTATGCCTTGCCTATGGGTATTCTTTTCAAACTCGTCTATGGCAATAATCCTGGAATCGCTGCACAGATCCTGCCTCAGGCCTGCTTCGGAAATCTTTCCTTCCCGAAACAAAGTAATAGGTCCCCATATCTCCGCCATCCATTTTAGGAGCGTAGTTTTTCCGGAAGCTCTTTTCCCTGTAATGTAATAATGGGGTCTCCAGCTGAAGATACCTTGCAGGATGCTGGCAATCATAGAAAAAGAGAGAAGGTCAGAATCGTGTTCATCTTTAAGCGTCCACCGGTCGTCAATGGTAGAGGCAAGCTCTTTGAGTATGTTGGAAGCTTCCTCCTGTGTCATCGTCTTGGCTCGTGCTATATGGTCCCTGTTGAACCATTTGAGGTCGGAATATTCAATATAATATTTTCCGAATAAGGGGGTATCAATCTCGGTGATATTTAAGGCGCGATCCAAGAGGTATGAGTCTTGTCCGTCAACGATCATTATACTTTCATCGTTATGTTTATAGAGCCCTTGCCCTCGTTTCTCTTTTGATCCTGTGAGAGTATGCCTTGCCTGGTCAATAAGCCTGTCGCAGTAAGCTTGAACGCTGGCCCTGGCCGTTTTAGGATTGGCTTCAAGCTGCTTGACGAATTCGAGCCCGCAGATATCAATTAATGCTTTGCGGTCGAGGCTTCTCCGGTCTTCTGTGTGTGTGATGCGGGTGTCTTTTGAATAGAGTAGTATTTTTCCATCGGCGGTTTTTCCGAGAACAAGAAGGGGATCATTGTCGTCGGTATCCGGTGTGATTTCTTGTATCTGTGTCTGCACATATTCTTTTGTTGCATCAATAATGTCTTCGAGGTCGATTCTTATCTGTTTCGAGGTCCTGCCTGCCTTCGTGTGAAGATTAACCCAGTCAGATACATCACCTTTTGGGGGTAGTCCGTCGAGATAAACTATTTTGATGCCTGCTGCAGTGCCTGAAAGTGCCTGTGCTACCTTGACGGCGTGCTCACGGCCCGGCTCGTCGTTGTCTGGGATTATGGCGACATGCTTGCCGGCAAGGCGCTTGTTGTATTCTGACCTCCATCTGCCGGCACCCATGGGGCAGGTTGTTGCTACAAGCCCAAGGTCCTTGAGGTTGTCAGCATCTTTCTCTCCCTCGACAATGATCACGTCAGTTGCTTGAATTACTGCGGAAAGATTGAACAAAACGCGCTCAATGCCCTTAAGGTTCCAGATCCAGCCGCCTTGACCGTCGGGGCGGCGCTGCTGAAAGTCTTTTGGCTCAAGCCTTACTGTCTGAAAAAGCAGGGTGCCCTGCTCATTGATGTAATCATAGGTCTTGACGATCTGTCCTTTTATTCTCTTGGGAGAAGATACAAAGGGTAGTGGAAGGCCCAAGCTTTGGCAGAAATCCTTAATACTGCCGGACTTGCTACAGCCATGACAGTTGAAGCCTCCGCTGTCCGGATTAAAATTAAGGCTGGCGTTCTGGTCGTCATGGCCGGGAAGGGGGCAAAGTCCAGAATACCAGCCGCTTCCAAGAGGTTTCACGCTTTTAACGTGGGTGCTATAGAAATTTATTATCTCATTGCTTGTCAGTTTGGGCATTGTCAACTATTCCTTTATCTCATTCTTATCTTCAAAATTCGCGCGACGCTCTGCCCAAGGGGACCGGGAAGGCTTGTAGCACCCCTTTCCGGGGAGAGCTCGCCATTCTCCCCTGTGCCTTCCGGTAAACCTCATACGGCACATGCTTGGCGAGTATGTGAAGGAAGAGGTGAAAGGCAGAGCGCCGCGCTATCGTTTATCTCGCCAGTGCTCTCTGACGATGGATCAGCTCGCGGGTTCCAAGTTCGTTAAAGTCCCTTATCAGGGCGACATGGTCATCGGTGAACCTGGACAATGCCGACGATGACATTCCCGGGACCTCAAGCAGCAAACGCGAGAAAAACTTGCTCTTGATCGCAGTGTAAATTTCGAGCCTCTCCGGATCACTGAGATCAATATCACTTTCGGCAGCAAAATTGCAAAGAGGATTGACCGTCCCGAAGAGTTCGTGAACAGCGGTCTCTTGAGTCTCAGCCGTGTCTGCAGCAATGAGATTCTGGACGTTGTAGCCAAGGTCGACTGCAAATGAGCTGTCTATCGACATTCCAAGAAAGATTGCGTTATGGTGTAAAGGCATTTCTGTGAAGAGGTAATGAAATATCTTTCCGGTAGTCATGATTAGAATTCCTCCTTCGCGATTGCGCTGATTACTGAGCGTGCCGCTTCCAGCTTGGTAAATTCGGCCTCAAGTTCCTCGGGGGTTGTTTTGGGGTTCCTGAAGGCGGCAATTATGCGCCCCAAGGTCTCGATGAAGTGCTTAACCGCTATCTTACCTGCACCGATATATGCCGCAGGGAGCTCATAAAGAAAAAGATCGGATCGCCATTGCTGTTCAAGGTGGAGCAGTTTTCCGTAAAGGTTTATTAGCGCCTCAGGGATATTGCTTGGGCAAAGTGGCTTTGAGCGTAGGGCCTTAATCTCGTTTGGGAATCTTGCTTCCGCAGAGAGAGGTGATATCTCTATTATTCCGAAGTCGGGATTTTTTGGCTTGTCCATCGAAGCTGTCATTACAATTTGCTGCATGTCGTGGAAAGCCATTTGCCGATGCGCAAATCCGGTGACATCGCCATGGATGCAATTAGCAAGTTCGTTGTTAATCTTCCAGTAATATGCGGCACCTACTGGGCTGGCAATTTTGTAAAAAAGATCGCCTTTGATGCTATCCGCGGTACGGAAGATATCTCCGTATTCCCAAGATGCCAATGAGCTTTCGACATTCTTTTTGAAACGATCTACTGCTGTTATGTGCTTACGGAGTGTTTGCGGTGTCTTGCGAGTGGCGTATATCCTATCGTCTGGATTCTCTGCGACTACTGTTTCATTTTCTTCTTTCATTATCGTTAATCTCCTTTGTTGATTTTTGTGTTAAACAGTTGATCTTTGATGCTGGCGACGCACTCCTGGTAGTCGGCAAATATGACAGTTGTGGTTGGGTCCCGTAGGGATTCGATAGCGGCAACAACATCTTCTGTTGTTGGAAATTCCATGAGGCCGCGTCCATTTTCGATTTTGATCTTTGGGATTCTACGAGTGCGATGCTTAATAAAGGCAGCTTTAGGAATATTGGGCGTAATGTAATGCTTCAATTTGTCACCTCCTTAATCTTTTATCGTTTATCAGTGTTATGCTTAACCCCGGCGGCATTCACCCTTGACCAGAGGTTCCGCCGGGCGACGATTTTATTGCGGTTAAATTGCCAGTAAAATCAGAAGTAGCTCGTCAGTCGTCAAATTCTTGATGGCCTTCACTTGAATATCTCCAGCCTCTGCCTGAGCAGAAACCCCTAATACCGATACCGCTGCGCCCTTATCCGTATCAAGCCAACCTTTTATCATCGTTCGAACAAAAGGAAATATGACCGAGCCTGACGTTACAAGCTTCCGGGCCTTGGCTCCGAGGCCGTGCAACAAGATTTGAAGCGTTCCAAGTCCTTTCGTAATCATTCGTATCTCCTTTCGTGCATTTATGCTCCCGGCGGTGGTTCTGCTTCCCGACCAAGGCACCGCCGGGCTTCGGCTACCTTACGAATTGAAAATCCATTAGGTAGCCTTCAGATCATGGTCACGAGTTACCTGGTGAAATGCCTTGCTATTCTCTCGGCTGTTGCCTTGATACGCTCAGGTTCTCTGGCTTTATATTCAGCCAGCTCTTTTTTAAGGGCTACGATTTCTTCGTCAAGCTTCGCCTGAATAGCAGGGGCGAGCTTGCGCGGGGTGAATATGGATTTATAACTTTTAACTCCCGGTGTTGCTGTGTCGAGGTGCGTAAAGAGCCACTCGATGGCGATGTCGTGGAAGAATCCAGCAATAGCGGTCTTTTCATCTTCCTTCGGAATTACTTGTTCCGTTTCGATAAGGCTCATACGCGACGTGGATATGCCTGTTTCGCGCTGCATGTCATATAGAGTTGCTCCGCGAGCTGTGCGTGCAATTCGACATTTCAACATAGTGATTCACTCCTTTTTGAAAATATTTTTTTGTGATCGTGTTTCCTACGGTATATGAAATTTGAATGAGTGTCATTGACCAATAGTCGTCATTGGTCAATTATCACTGGAGCAAAAGACTATATATATTGCGGAGTTAGAATGATATTGGTGGATAATTGAGACAAATAGTGGAACATAGATGAAAGGGATCTCAACTCTAACTTATAACGGCACAAAGAATCACTTCTTTGTTGATACAGCGCTTCTTTTGATTACTTTTTCAGATCATCCAAAAATTCTGATGGTTCATCTCCACTCGTCACAAGCAGATGATCTCGCGCACGGGTGCAGGCAACATACAGCAGGTGGCGCTCGGTGTCATAGACTTCCTGAAGGTCCGCATCGTCACCGACTGTTTCAATGCGTTCCTGTAACGGGATGATCTCGTCATCACAGGCCATAACGCCAACGGCGCGAAACTCCAGGCCCTTTGCAAGGTGCATGGTGCTGATCGATACGTGGCCGATTGTTGTTTCAACATTCTCGTCAAGCACTTTAAAGGCAATGCCGGCTTTTTTAACGGCTGCGCTGGCCCGGTCAAGTTCTGCCTCAGATCGCACAAAGACACCGATTTCGTGGGGCTTGATGCCTTCCGCTATTCGATCGGCAAGCCATTGCCCGACAGAGGCAATCTCCTCATCATGAGTGTCCAGTGCCATAATGACTGGGTCAGGTCCGTTAAACACTGAGATAGTGCCTCGCCGTTCTTCTGTGTTGCCGTCAACATCTGCCAATTCAGGATCCAACAGGCGATCCGCTTGCATCCTGATCTGATGAGATGTCCGATAATTAATTCGCAGGGTTAGCGATCGACCCCGGATATCTACACCGAGTGATTTCCATGAAAAGGGCTGCTGGAAAATCCTTTGTCCCAAGTCGCCGGCAAAGAAGAGACCATTGGGGCTTCCCGCACCCAGTGCAGCGAGACATCGCAATTGGGGCACATTGATATCCTGGGCCTCGTCCACAACAATAAAGTCGAACGGTGCATTTTTACTGCCTGCAATGCGTGTCGCCAATCTGCTGAACATATCGGCATGCGTTACAAGTTTACGGCTCTTCAACATAGAGCGAACTTGATCGAAGATTGACCAGAGTATCTGACGTTTCTGTTCCGGCAGACGAGTTTTTCGCCCCAATCGAATTACATCACGATACGCCTCCCAGCTTTCAAGCTGCCACGCATCCACCACCTGCTCCCACTCAGTTCTCAGAAAGCGCATACTGAATTTCTGCCCCTCGACAGTAGCAGCCACTTCTGCCAGAAGCTGACTTATAACCTCACGGGATGCCACCTGAGGCCGACCGAAATTCAATTCATAGAGCCGCCGGCCTATTGCGTTCATGGCATGCACTTCCAACCTGTCGCCAAGACGAGGTTCATTACCGATCAATCGTTTTAGCTTTGTTCTCAATGCACTCGCCAGGGTATCTGAAAATGTTGTAAGCAGCACCCGTGCATCGGGATTAGACCGAGTCAGGTATACAGCCCTATGCAGGGCAACGATAGTCTTGCCTGTTCCTGCTGATCCCGAGACCCTTGCCGGGCCGCTGTAATCTCGTTCGACAAGCTGCCTCTGTGAAGGATGGAGAAAGACAGCCCACTTCTCCCAAGGATAATCGAGGGCGCGTTCTAATTCTTCCACGTTGCTTAGCACCCGGAACCTGCGTTGCGCGTCAGGATGATCGAATGGTCCGATATCGGCTGCCACAGGCTGCAATACTTGCGGTGTAACGCCGGTTGCCAGATCAAGCAGCGCTTCGGCAGCCTCACCGGGCAGATGATCAGTCAGAGCCAACAGGGAATCCTCGTCAGCCTTTTGTACATCTTTAATCCACGCTACTGGCACACCATAGCTGAGCAATGCATCTTCAGTGATATGTGCAAATAAAGGCAGCTTGGGTTGAGCCGGTTGAACAGCCTCGACGTATTTGGGAATGATGATCTCCTGCACCGTCTCCCGAATCTCCACCAATTGAGCCGCTCCGGTCTTGGGATGGATTTCGAGTTTGCGTTTTTCGGCCCAGCGGTAAGCAGGATCATGGTGATCCACGTAACAAAGAAGAAGACTATCGCTGGTCTTGTGGACAATCATCCGGATGTCGCTGCTAACCCGAATTGACCAGAAGTTTTTGTCTTTTGCCTTGTCGAGCTTATGGAACTGCATGCCTGGATTGGCAGGGTTCAGTTGAAGGTCGAAGGCCGTAGTCTTAACAGCCTTCTGTTCCTCACCGGTCAGTTTGGCAAGGCTGTCGGTAAATGTATCGGCGATGCGGAATTGCATGACGCACCTAATGATTTCTTTTATGTCGCTGAAATGTATTCATTGCTTTATGTCATTTGCCAAGTCGAATTCTCTCTTTTACATCCTCAACCTTGAATCCAGGGGGTGTCGGCTTGAAGACTTTGGAATCCTTCTGGAGCCCATATCCCTTTCGCTGATGGTCCCGAAGTGCCTTCAGGTTCATACTCATGGTCAGGAAGGTGAGGTTTTCACCGCCTTTTATGCGGAGCGGATTCATATTCTCTGTCTTTGATGGGCTTACAACGCGTGAGTCTCCAAAATGAGAGTCATTTACCTGAATGACGTAACAGTGAAGATCTCTCGCAGCTGACTCCACAATGTTAGAAAAGTAATTTATATCTTTATTGAACTCTGTACTGACAATAAAATCTACCTTACCCTTAAAAAGACCCCTGTCCTCAATCCTTGCCAACTCATAGCAATTGTAAATAGCGAAGCTTGCACCGCGCCATCGGAATAACTGATATGCATCTCTATTTTGTGGTGGTATTTTCAAGTTTTCGTTTTCCAATACAAAAGTCTCGTCCGGTGAATAACAGCGCTTCAGTCGCCGGACAGGTGCACAAGCTATGTGACCGTTCTTTGCTCTATATGGTAATGCAGCCAGAACTTCGTTGAATGCTATATTACGCCTGTTCACTCGGTGTTCGAGACCGCAAATCACGCCTATGTTGTGCTTGCGCGCCCAAGCCGTGATCATCGCCTCCCATGCATAGGGAATGCTTACCTCTGGAAAGATCAGGAGATTAATTCTTGAGTTACTGTGTGTGCGATAGCTTGAGATCTCGTTAAGAAGCTTCGCCATTGGCTTCAGCCGCTGGCGAGTTAGAATCGGTCTTCCGAGGTAGCTTGCTTCTACCTGTTCATGTGAAACTGGCACGTTGGCAAGTGCAATTTGCATGGTCTGATGAAGGTCTGGAGTTTCAAGACCTACCCTAATTTCGTCATATTTAGGCATCGGCTTCGTCTCCTTTTGCCAAAATAGAATTCCACTCTATGTCTTCTACTACCCGCCTATTGATGGCCTCGTAGATATCACATGCCATCTGAAATGATGATTGCCCTTTCAATTTGACATCACCACTGCTGGCCAAAAGCAGACATTCATCGAAATTAACGTAGCGTGGCGATAACTCCATCATAAGAGGATCAATAACGATACTTTCTTCAATCACTCGATTGTTAAGCGGACCTGAGTATGTGGTGTAATTAAGCAGCGGCACTCTTACAAAATGATGCCTGATGAGATTTGCACGTCGAAACGCTTCTTTCACCGACAGATCATCTTCGTATAGTTGCAACACTGGATCGCCCAGCGCTCCAGATATGGCGATACAGAGCGAAAGGTGTTCTTCGAGATTACTTATCAAGTGCTCCGTAATAGGCGACTGCTCCGCATATTGAACTCGCTTGATTTCAGACCGTAAGTGTTTAGCGAAGATGTTTGCAGCCTTTGTATCGCCAGCAATTAGAAAGAAGGTAAAGACCCGCTCCCATAAATCATGAAACTCAACGGCATTCTTCCCTTTGAAGAATTTTCTCAGACCAGAGCTGATTTCGGTATCGGGAGGATCGTCTGTTAATAAATGGAGTATTGTTTGTCTTGCCAAATGTTTGGCGAGTTCATAGCGATTCTCTGCCATACCCTTAACGCTGCGGAACTTGTTGATTGACCCCTCGTATAAGAGTTCATAGGCGACATCCTCAAGAGAGCTGTCCGCCTCATCTACGGGCATCAACAAGAAATCGCTGCCAGTTTTCTCCAGCTTATCTTGAAACTTCTCAAGGCCGGCAATTGAGTGCTTGGCGTCAAAATACTGAAGTATGCATTTACCCTGCTGAAGGTATAACCCACCGGGCGTTCTAATCTCATAACGGTTATCCTTGAGACCATTCAGGAGGCCAGCCTTTACAAGAACGCGATCTATAAAGGTAGCAACTGGAGACTCCTCGTCAGAAAGGTCTTCAGGCGCAGGCACTACCAATAAAATATCGTCTACATAGCGGCCATAATACGCTGGTCGTAACAACTTCTTCACCGCCTTATCAAAATCCAACAGATACCAGTTAGCAAGTAACGGCGACGAACATAGACCGATAGGGATTCCCGTATCGAGAGCTGGAACGCTTTCGTGTGTGAGGTGGAGAAAAGGGTCTATTTGCTTTCGGTACGCCACGCAAATCGCCTCAAGGCATCTGAGTAAGTTGCTCGGAGCCGATTCCAACTGGTTCTTTTCTTCGGGTCTCGTTTTATAAATAGATTTGGCGATTGAGTGAATATTCAGTCGTATCCGATAGTAATACTCTTGGACGTCCAGACCAAGAATACAAACGCTTGTTTGTTCATCTGTGAGGAGTTGTTTCGCTTTTTTAAGCCCCGAGTCCCGCCAACGGGCATAAAGCTCATGATATTTACGGTAGAGACCCGCAGAGTCGTCGTTAGAATTGCTAAGTCCATCCTCGATGCGGGCACCATAACACTCATCTCCAAGTTGGCTATCGAGAAATCTACCCTCAAGCATAATCCATAAAACAGCAATCAGCTGAAGCTGAATTGGACCATCGAAAAAGTAGTTTACCCTTTCAACCTGAAAGACCTTTGCTGACGTTACATTACTGATGAACTTGCCATCAGATTTTTCATTATCGTTCTTGAAGAAGCCAGTTTTTTCAAATCCCTTGGGAACAATTCTGAAACTAATCTGCTTCAGCCAACTCTTGAATAATGGTTCTCGAAGAGAATCATCGCTGCTGTTGATGACTTCTTTTACTTCGCCAAGCTTAGCCTTGAAGTCAGGAGCACACTCGAACTCTGCAAGACGTTGACGGAGCTTAAGGTCAGTCTTATCGTAATAGACTAAACGTTTGAGCTTTCGATAAGTGTTAGTGCCGTTTGAAAAGGGCTAAATATGGCGGCGGTGTCACAGGGCCAGTAAGGGTCGGGACGCAAGAGAGCGGCAAGCAACTCGATTGGGGTCGAGCTGCTTCGTAGAGTACTCTGGTAGTAAAAGACCACTGTT
>JACRHC010000010.1 GCA_016217675.1 Nitrospirota bacterium | reverse complement strand
GCAAGCGGAGCGGCTTTTTTTTCAGTTTTAAATAGTTCCAATTCCTATAGTCCGGAGCCGGACTATAGTCTGGAAAGGCCCTTTGGTACAGAGAAAACAGCGTCTTTGGGAAAAGATGTTAGCAGGGAATCTATGAAAAAGCCTGTAATGAAAGACTTGAACCCATTGTTTTCTCTATAATTTTTTTTCTTGTTCGTTACCAAAAGCTCCAGAACCATAGTCATCAGCATTGTTATTTTGGTGAAAATAAACCCGCCCTGTCGTGTGTGTGAAAAATTAGATCCGCCTATTACATAGGTGGGTGCCTTAAATGCGCCTTCAGGCTTTTGGCACATGGCCAACATGCACACCAGAGCATCACACAGGCTCCCGAAAGATCTAATTTGCCGGATTAACTTTTTCACATATCACCTACAGGGCAGGTAATCACCAGTTTCATGCTTTTGTTATACCAGAAATTGCATGGAATGAGCAAGGAAAAATTCTTTTACTAATCAGAGTTTTAGCTTGTATTGCATGCATTTTTTTAATAGACTATCAGAATATATTCTCTATGGATGCGCTCATACTTGCAGGTGGTGAAAACAATCGTTTTTTGTCTCATAAGGCCCTTGCCGAAGTCCGCGGAAAAAGGATCATTGAGACAACTATAGAACTGTTCAAAAAATACTTTAACAAAATCACAATAAGCACCAATACGCCGGAGCTTTTTTTCTATCTTGGGCTGCCGATGATCGGTGACCTTATGCTTCAGAAGGGTCCGATGACAGGAATTTACTCTTCCCTTGTTTCGACAGGAGCTCCGGAGCTTTTTGTGGCTGCGTGCGATATGCCTTTTATTCAGGCTGGTGTTCTGGAATTAATCATGAGACATTACGAGGGCCAGGATGCAGTGGTACCGGTATTTGAGGGGCGGCCCCAGCCATTATTCGGCATCTACTCAGCCAGTGTGCGTGACGCCATGAAACTGCATATTATGCAGAACAGGAAGGCCTTGAGGGACCTGCTGCAGGATATTCATCCTGCATTGATACCCGAGGAGGAGGTCAGGGCTGCAGACCCTGAGGGCAGGACTTTTATCAATATCAATACGCTTGAGGAATACCGGAACCTCGTTATTCACATCTGAGAGGTTCTCTGTGAAAAGTTTTGACAACAGGCAAGACCGGAGGAGGTAAACAATGTTTGGATTAGGCATGCAGGAACTTATCATCATCCTCGTCATTGTCCTTGTTCTTTTCGGGGCCAAGAGACTCCCTGAACTGGCAAGCGGCATGGGCAAGGCTATCAAGAATTTCAAGAAGGCGACGAATGAGCCTGATGAGATCGATGTGACGCCGAAGAAAGGCGTTGAAGGAGAAGCCGGAAAAGAGGAAGAGAAAAGCAAGGGTGCATAGAGGGCCGGTTGCAGAGATAGATCTTGCTGCGCTTCAGCACAACCTTCAGATCATGCGCAGCATGGCAGGCAAGAGAGACGTGATCGGCGTTGTTAAGGCGGATGCATACGGTCACGGTTCAGTAGAGGTCGCGCGAAGGCTTGTGGCAGCAGGAGCAGCCGGCCTCGCCGTTGCGTATACTGATGAAGCAAAACTCCTGAGGGAGGGAGGCATCACTGTACCCATCCTGGTGTTTGTTGACCAGGAGAACCCTGATGACTACTTCCGGTATGATCTGGTGCCTGTGCTGAGAGACAGGAGAACTGTTCAGGTCTTCTCTGATGAGGCAAGGAAACGCGGGATGCGTACCCCTGTTCATATGAAGATAGATACCGGCATGGGAAGAATCGGTTTCAGGCCGGAACAGACTGTTGAAGCTGCCCTTGAGATTGCCGGTATGGAGGGGCTCAGGTTAGAAGGCCTTATGAGCCATTTCTCGGAAGCTGATCTTGGAGACGGGACCTATGCCCGGCAGCAGTTGAGGATATTCAGTGACCTGCGGGATGCCATACAGTTGCGGACCGGTTTGAGACTTCGTTGTCATATTGCAAACAGTGCTGCGGTGCTCTCGCTGCCTGATGCCCTGTTCGACGCTGTCCGACCGGGCATTGCCCTGTATGGATGTTCCCCGTTTGTGGAGAGCTTCGGCCTCAGACCGGTCTTGAGCCTCAGATCAGAGGTCCTTGCAGTGCGAAACCTGCCTGCTGCTACTGCCGTCAGTTATGGAAGGACCTTTGTTACGAAACGGGACAGCCGCATAGCGGTAATACCTGTTGGATATGCAGACGGCTACAACCGGCTTTTTTCCAATAATGCAGAAATGCTGCTGAAGGGTTGCAGGGTGCCGGTCGTGGGAAGGGTCTGCATGGACATGACCATGCTTGATGTTACTGATGTCCCCAATGTCTCGGAAGGAGACGAGGTTATGATCCTGGGCAGACAGGGTGAGGAACTGATCACCGCAGCAGAACTTGCAGGAAGGATCAATACCATTCCCTATGAAATTCTCACCTCTCTCGGAACACCGGCCAGAAAGGCATATTTCAATTGACCCGTCTGATTGAACGCTTCGGCAGAGCCATCCTCTCTCTCTTGCAGAAGGGTGTTTTTGTTGCCGAGGAGACAGGAAGGATATTCCTTCTTCTCCTGGCAACCCTGAGACAGCTGCTGCTGCCTCCTTTCGGAATCGTGGATATATTCAGACAGATGTTAGAGGTCGGTGTGCGGTCAGTGCCGGTCGTTATTGTTACCGCAATTTTTACCGGTATGGTCTTTGCCCTGCAGACCTACACCGGCTTTAAGCGCTTTGGCGCAGAGACGCTTGTCGGAACGGTCGTTGCCATGTCCATGACAAGAGAACTCGGCCCGGTGCTGACCGGCCTTATTGTCTCAGGCAGGGCGGGTGCTGCCATGGCAGCCGAGCTCGGGACCATGCGGGTTACCGAGCAGATCGATGCCCTTGAAACACTGGCAATCAATCCGGTCAAGTATCTTATCGTGCCGCGGTTTGTAGCCGGACTGATCATGCTGCCCGCGCTATCTGTCTGCGCTGACATTATCGGCATTATCGGCGGCTATTTTGTTACCGTAGTCCTCTTCAATACCAGTTCGGTCGTATACTGGAAGCAGACCTGGACCTATCTCGAGAGCGCTGATATCTATAATGGGCTGATCAAAGCCTGTTTTTTTGGAGGCGCCATATCGATCATAAGCAGTTATAAGGGCTTTTATACGAGCGGCGGCGCAGAAGGCGTCGGCAAGGCCACTACCGGTGCGGTTGTGCTTTCGTCCATGACTATCCTGATCTCTGACTATTTTCTGTCGAGCTGGTTATTCGGATGATCCTTCTGGATGAGGTGTATAAATCGTTCAACGCGAACCATGTGCTTACCGGCACCAGTCTCGTTGTGAAGAAGGGGGAGAGCAGGGTTGTCATAGGCGGCAGCGGTTCCGGGAAAAGCGTTATTCTCAAACATATTGTCGGTATCATGAAGCCTGATAAGGGAAGGGTGACGGTCGACGATATGGATATTGCGAGACTCAAAGAGCACGACCTGTATGAGATCAGGAAAAAGTTCGGCATGCTTTTTCAGATGGCAGCGCTCTTTGATTCCATGAGTGTATGGGAAAATGTGGGCTTTGTCCTCTCCCGCAGAGGGATGCTTAAACCTGCGAAGATCAAAGAAATTGCCGTCGAGAAATTGAAACTGGTCGGTCTGGTGAATGTGGAGAACCTGATGCCCTCCGAACTTTCAGGCGGCATGAAAAAAAGAGTCGGTCTTGCACGGGCTATTGCCCATGAGCCGGAAATCCTGCTGTATGACGAACCGACAACAGGGCTTGACCCCATAACAGCGGACGCGATTAATGATCTTATCGTCAGTCTGAAGGAAAGGCTTAAGGTTACTTCCGTTGCCATTACCCATGATATGCAGAGTTCGTATAAAATAGCAGACAGCATATCGATGCTGTATCAGGGGAAGATCATTGCGACAGGGACGCCTGATGAGATACGCAACACGTCCGACCCGGTCATGCGGCAGTTTATCACCGGCAGCGCAGTAGGGCCGATTAAGGTAGAAGGAGTGAATAATGAGAGAACTGTCAACAGAGCTTAAGGTCGGTTCTTTTGCGCTGATCGTGCTGACTGTTCTTACGTTCATGACCTTTAAGGTTGGCGGTCTGGATTGGGCAAAAAAGAAGGGTTTTGCCCTTCACGTCGACTTCAGTTCAACTGCCGGTCTCGATGAAAAGACCCGGGTGAAGATAGCAGGCGTTGATGCCGGCGTCGTTGAAGATATTGGACTCATGGAAGGCAGGGCGCGCGTCAACCTGCGGATTGATCCCGGGGTCAGGATCTATAAGAATGCCCGGGCATCCATCCGGTCTTCAGGACTGCTTGGCGATAAATATCTCGATATTCGTATCGGTTCCCCGGAAGCAGGTCTGTTGAAGGATGGCGATGCGATAACCGATATCGTGGAGATTGCGGATATGGATGACCTTGCCAGGAACCTTATCAATGTTTCCCAGAGCTTCACGAGACTTACGGAGTCACTGAACGAGGTTTTAGGCGATGAAAAAACAAAAAAATCATTAGGCGAGACGGTTGCGAACCTCAGAGAGATCTCGTCAACCCTGAACCAGACGATCACGCTGAACGATCAAAAGCTCAGGACCGTCCTTGATAATATCAACACGCTGACCGCTTCTCTTAATGGGCTGGTTGACAGGAACAGGGAACCGCTGGCCGCTTCCATAACGAACATGAAGGATTTTTCGGCAACGCTTAAAAGCACAGGGCCTGAACTGATCGAGAATCTGAACAGGGCGACAAAGGACCTGAAGGCTATGGTTGAGGAGAACAGGCCGGGCATCAGGAACGCTGTAGATTCCTTTGACAGGCTTGCGCAGCAGGTTGACAAGGGTGAGGGCACGCTCGGCAAACTGGTAAAGGATGATCGTCTCTATGATTCAATCAGCAAGACTGCTGACGGGCTGAACAGGACGCTTTCAGCAGTAGACCGGTTCAGGGCATATATTACCTTTCAGGCTGAATATTTGACCCGGGAAAAGGACGGCAGGGCGTCGTTCGATCTTACGCTGCATCCGGGTACTGACAAGTATTATATCCTCGGAGTTGTCGGCGGCTCGCCCAGAACGTCTCTCGTCACCGAAACGACAAAGACTCCGCCGGGCAAGACGATCAGGGAGGAAGAGATCAGTAATAAGATCCGCTTTAATGCGCAGTTTGGAAAGCGGTTTGATAATGCAGCGGTAAGGTTCGGCCTTTTTGAAAATACGTTCGGCCTGGGCGGTGACTATTTTTTCAGCAAGGATAAAGGTAAAATAAGTGTTGACGTTTGGGACTTTCAGAAGAATGAGGAGAATGCCAAGACCGTCCATGCCAAGGCCGGTGTCAGTTATTTCCTCTTCAGGAACCTCTTTGTGAATGCCGGCGGAGACAATCTTTTGAGCAAAAGATATCGCGGAGGATATATAGGCATGGGTGTGCGGTTCGAGCAGGAGGATTTTAAATAGTGTTATTTTATGATGAAAAATTCACCCTCCCTAAATCCCTCCCCTCAAGGGAGGGAAACTTTCTGTCCCTCGCCCTGCATAAGGCACCTACTTTTGGCTGGGGGAGAGGGTTGGGTGAGGGGTATTTTCGAGACAATGACAGACCTGGATATCAGAGATATAACCATGCATAAAAAGATAGGACAGATACTTCTTGAATCCAACAGTATATCAGAGGAACTGATCAGCCGGACACTCGATCTGCAGGCGCAGGAAGGGCATGCGCGCAGATTTGGAGAGATGCTTATCGAAAAGGGGATATCTGAAGAAGAGGTATATAAGGCGTTATCGATCCAGTTCAGGCTGCCGCTCATGGAGGCGGAAGAATTCCCTGAACAGACTCCGTTGGACCATGTCTCCTTCAGTTTTCTTGAAAAGAACCTGATCGTTCCTCTCGCCATTGAAGGCAATACGCTCAATATTGCGGTGGGCGATCCAACCAATAGTGAAGGTGTTGATGCCCTGCGGTCTTCCTATGACTATGAGCTGTCTGTAACCCTGGCAAAAAAGTCGGATGTGCTGCAATATCTCCAACTGCTCCAGGGGTCAAGGACTGCTGTCATGCAGAGGCTTATCGAAGGCGCTGCAGAGGATGATCTGCCGGCTGCTGACCTGACCGGAGAGGTGAGCCATCTCAGGGACCTTGCCCAGGAAAAGGGCATAATACAGCTGGTCAATCTTATTATTGAAAATGCGGTCAGGGACAGGGCAAGCGACATCCATGTGGAACCGGGTGAGTTCAGTGTCCGTGTCCGTTACCGTATTGACGGCGTGCTCTACGAAAAAGAGACCCTTCCGGCGCGCATGTATTCAGCAGTCTCTTCGAGGATCAAGCTCCTTTCACAGATGAATATTGCCGAGAGAAGGCTGCCCCAGGACGGCAGGATCAAGGTCTCTTCTGCAGGCAGAAGCATTGATATCAGGGTATCCACCATCCCGACGGTGTATGGCGAGAGCGTTGTTATGAGACTTCTGGACAAAGCCGCTTCGTTCATTACCCTTGAGGATATTGGCTTTGACCAAACCATTCGCGATATTTACGAAGAGGTGATCAAAAAACCCTACGGCATGATCCTGATCACCGGGCCAACGGGCAGCGGTAAGTCAACGACGCTCTACGCCTCTCTTGCTGAGATAAATTCGTCTGAAAAGAAGATCATCACGGTCGAGGAGCCGGTAGAATATCTGATGCCCGGTATCAACCAGATACAGGTCCGCCCGAAAATCGGCCTGACCTTTGCATCCGGCTTAAGGCATATCGTGAGGCAGGACCCTGACATCATCATGGTCGGTGAGATCAGGGACATGGAAACAGCGAGCATTGCGATCCATGCTGCCCTGACCGGTCATCTTCTTTTCTCTACACTGCATACGAACGATGCCCCTGGCGCCATCACCCGACTGATGGATATGGGTATTGAGAATTACCTTGTCGCCTCCACCCTGGTCTGTGTAATGGCCCAGAGACTTGTCAGAAAAATATGCCCGGCCTGCAAGGTGAAGGACGAAGTACCCCAGGAGGTGTTAGACCGGATCAGCAGAGACATCCGCGAGGTCTGGACGGGAAAAGGCTGCGAGGAATGCTCGGGAACGGGATATAAGGGGCGGATAGGCATCTTTGAAGTCCTGCCGATAGGCGGGCCGATCAGGGAATTGATCATGAAAAGGGCCACAATCAAGGAGATGAAGGACCTGGCCATCAGTCTCGGGATGAGGACTCTCAGGGAAGACGGCATCGGGAAGGTGCAGAAGGGAATTACTACTCTTGATGAAGTGCTGAGAGTTACGCAGGTGGAGATGTGAGAGAGAGGGGAATTGCTCTGATGATGGTGCTCTGGGTGCTTGTGTTCCTGAGTATCCTGTCGATGAATTTTCTCAGATCGACCCGCTGGGTCACAGGGAGCACCCATAATCTGAAAGAAGAGACCCTGACATACTATCAGGCCTTGTCAGGGTACCATGAGGCCTTGCATTATATTGCCCTGGATAAAGACCCTCAAGTGGATTTTCTGGATGAGGAGGGGAATTTCTGGATTGACAGTGAGACGAATCCGGTTACCGGAAAGAGAGAGACTGAGGATGGAGAACTGGAGATAAAGATAACGGATGAGAATGCGCTGATTAATCTTAACTTTGCCCAGCCGGACCGGCTCCGTAAACTGCTGCAACGTGCGGGCATCAATGAGGATGATATAATAATTATTATGGATTCTGTGCTGGACTGGAAGGACCTCGACAAGGAGCATCATCTTTCAGGGGCTGAGGACGATTATTATGAGTCGCTCCAGGACCCGTACAAGACCAGAAACGGTCTTTTTACCGTGCCGGAAGAATTAGCTCTGGTCAGGGGAATGAAGCCCGAGTATCTTTTTGGAGACGGGACAGGCGCGGCAGGATTGCTTTCCCTCATTACCACGTTCGGGAAGAATACTATCAATATCAATACCGTGTCCCCGGAGATTATGCAGTTCCTTGGCTTCAACGATGTTGAGATAGAGACGATCATGAAACAGAGGAATAAGGCTTATGGGGGATTCAGGTTTATACCGCAGCAGTTTTCTTCTCGTGGCCTTACGGCCATGTCAACGCAGACATTCAGGATTGAAGTGACGGCGAGGACGAAGAACAGCCCCATCGGCGCCCGTATTACCGGTATTGTGAGCAGGGAGCCCTCAGCAAAGGGAAACGAATTAAGAACGATCTATTGGAGAGAACGTGCCGAGACTGTTAGGACTTGATATAGACAGTAAATACATACGCATGTCTGTGGCAGACAGACGGCTGAAGAGCATTACTTATCTGCGGTCCGAGGGTATCGGCCTTCCCGGAGACAGGGAGGCGGGCAACAGGGCCCTGTCAGACGCTCTTCAGCAGTGGAAGAAGGACTATGCCCCGTCGGGTGTTGTTGTCGGTCTTTCGCTGCAGCTCTTTACGTGCAAGCTCCTTGATATGCCTGCTATGGGCAGGGAGGATATGAGAAAGGCCCTGCTCTTTGAACTTGAAAAACACCTGCCTCTTGCTGTTGACGAATACCTCTTTGATTTCCTCATGCTCAAGACGGGCAATGGCATGAAAACCCTTGTCTTTTCAATCAAGAAGGATGCGGTCAGTGCTCTCATGAAACTGATTTCTGATGCCGGCATGGAAGTCGCCTCTGTCCGCTGCAGAGTTGCGGATGTACTGAACAGCATGATCGGGATCAGCGGTGAGAAGAATATGAAAGGCATTTTTGTGCTGGCAACGGACGACGCTTATGAAATCGTCGGGCTTGAGGATTCCCTGCCCCGTTCGATGAAAAGAATTTCTGCCGGATCTGACCTGGCCGAAGCCCTTGAGGTCTTCAGAACAGCCTATCCTGGCAAGGTATACTGCTCTGGTCCTGTGGACCAGCTTATTGCTGAACATTTTGCGATGACGAAGTCACAGATTACGGTGCCTAATGCGCTGATCTTTTCCTTTGTGCATAAAACACGGCTGAATCTTGAATTTATCCCTCGGGAGTTGATCAAACAGAAAAAGGATCTCTATCCGTATCTCATAGGAGGTCTTGCTGCCGCGGCTCTCTGCCTGTATCTGTTGACAGGCTTCGTTGTCTATTATAAGGATGCCCGCGCGCTGAGCAAAATAGAGTCACGGACCGAGACCATAAAGAGCAAGGCATCGGGTGTCATTGAAGCCAGAAAAAAGCTTGAAGCACTGCAGGACGACAGAAAAACGCTTCTGGCTTTCCAGAACCGCTCCAACCTGGCGACCAGAGTTTTGAAAGACCTGACAAAGATCGTTCCTGATAATGCCTGGATTATCAATCTGGTCGTGGATGAAAAGGGGCTTGTGGAGATTGAGGGTTTTTCGAGGAAAACCTCTGATCTGGTCATGGCATTAGACAGCTCGAAACTCTTCAAGAATATTGCCTTTGCTGCGCCTATCCTGTCCCGTGACGGTGAGGAGCGGTTTTCCCTGAAGTTTGAGGTCAGTGAGCCATGAGCAGAAAAAAATATATTCTGCTTGCCGCTGCGCTGGTTATGACGCTGCTTCTGTTTCAGACCTATGTAATGAAACCAAAGTCTGAAACCATGCGCGAGGAGATCCAGTTGAAGTATGCCACGCTGCAGAAATACGAGACCTATATGGAAGGCTCGTCCATTACTGATGCAGAGATCAGGACAACCGGAGAGGAAATGAAGATCCTTCTGGGGAAATTACTGAAGGATCCCTCTGAATTTCTTGCTGCTGCCCGTCTGCAGAAAGAAATTTCGGAACTTTCACAGAATGCCGGTCTGAACATACAGACCATCAGGCCCCTCAATACTGTGAAGGCAAAGAGCTTCTTCTTTATTCCGGTCTATTTTGAGGGAAGCGGAACGATCAGGCAGATTGGAAGCTTTTTAAATGATGTGGAAAATCACCCGGTGCTGCTCAAGATTGAGAAGATGTCTATTAACGTGACAAACATGCAGAACCCCAGAGAGTTAAGGTTTAAAATGCAGATATCCGGATTGGGCAAATTATGATACGAAAAATTATTATGCTTGTTGTTGCAGCAGCGCTGTTCCTTTTTGTGAGCTGGCAGTTTATCGCAGGCGCAGTACTGTACAATCCCCTGTCTGAAACTCTTGTGAAAAAAGCTAAGATCAGGGAGTCTGAGCCGATCAAGGCAACCTATACCGTTGCGTGGGACAAGATTATTTATGAGAAAAATCTTTTCAACACCCTGCGCACATACATGGAGCCAAAGCCTGTGCGCGCAGCAGTTCCTCCTCCGCCACCTCCAAAGAAGCCTGATCTTGTCCTTAAAGGCATTATCCTGGATACCTTTGGTGATTATGTTGCCTATGTCGAGATAAATCAGGCAAAGGCCACACTGCGCAAGGGAGACAAAATCGAGGACATAGAGGTTTCTGATATATCAGAAAAAGCAGTTGTGTTAAAATGGATGTCTGAGACAATTACGCTTACTATTGAAAAAGTGAAAACACTATCCAGTAAACCGAGGGCAGGAAGATGAACCTGAGACTGATAAGTTTGTGCCTCATAATCCTTTTCGTCAGTGCCTGTGGGGCAAAGCAGGCTGTAAAACCTGATGAGACTAATGTTGTCCCCCCCCAGGCGGAGGAACTGAAGCTCCCTGAAGTTGTGCCTCCCGTAGCGGTGAAGGATGAAAAGGAGGAAAAGAAGAAGGCGGAAAAGGCCGCTGCCGAGAAGAAGCAGGATGAGCAGTATGTGATGCTCAACTTCGAGAATGCTGATATCGAGACTGTGGTCTCCACGATCTCTGACATGCTGAAGATCAATTATATCCTTGCTCCCGGCGTCTCAGGGAAGATCACGATCCAGTCGCATAACAAGATACCGGTCAGTGAACTCTACTCGACTTTCCAGACGGTATTGGAGTTTAACGGTTTTACGGCAGTGAAGGAAGGGAGTTTTTACCGCATTGTTCCGATAGACACTGCCAAACAGCAGCCTGTGCAGATCCAGATGGGAAAGAAACCAGCACCGCCCAAGGATTCCAGCTTTGTTACCCAGGAGATACCGCTTGAGTACGTCAAGGCCAGCGATGTGGCAAACCTTGTCAGAAACCTCATGCCGAAGGGCACGGATATTATAGTCTACGAGCCGTCCAACATGCTGATCCTGACCGCCCCTCCTTCGGGCATATTGAAGTTTCTGAAGCTCCTTGAAGCTATTGATATTCCATCCACAGAACGTGACAATTCGAGGACCTTTATCTATTATGTTGAAAATGGAGAGGCCAAGAAACTTGCCGAGGTGCTCAAGACCCTGTATGGCAAGAAGACGACAACCGGAACTCCAGCCACAGTAAGACCTGCCCAGCCCCAGCAGCCTGCGCAGCCCACGCTGTCCAGGACAACGCCGAGGCCTGGAACAATGACAACGCCTGCAACAGGCGCGACCGTGCAGTCCGAAACCTTTGCTGCAGAACTTGAAGGAGATATCGAGATCGCTGCGTATGATGAAATCAATGCATTGATTATAAAGTCATCGCCGCGTGCCTACTTGGTACTGCTCGAGACGCTCAAGAAGCTTGATGTCCAGGCTAAGCAGGTCTTGATCGAGGTTCTAATTGCTGAGATTTCCCTGAATGATTCGACATCTCTCGGACTGGAGTGGTTATTGAAGGGTCGCAGCCATATAAATGATCAAAATTTTGATTTTGTTACCGGGAATGCTCAAAAACCTGAAAATTTATTCAAGAAAGGGACAACGAGTGAATTAGATTTTTCTCAATTTGCCCCTATTGTTACCGGTGGACTTTTTGCAAATATTATTGATCCGAAACAGTTCAATATTCTGATAAATGCAGCAGCCACCATGGGCAATGTGAATGTACTTGCAAGTCCTCATATTCTGGCTCTTGATAATAAGGAGGCCAAGATAGAGATTGGTGATGAAGTTCCTGTTGCGACCTCTGTGACGCAGGTAGGAGATTCAACTGTCAATGGCCCAACCTCTCAGGTTCAGTTTAAGTCTGTTGGTACTATTCTGACAGTAACCCCCCATATTAACGAGAAGAAGCAGGTTACACTGAAGATTTCGCAGGAGGTTAGTGAAGTCGGTGACACAGTTAAGATTGGTGGACAGGACTATACGGGGTTTAAGACGCGCAAAGCTAATACGACTGGAATCGTGCAGGATGGGCATACATTGCTCATTGGGGGCATCATTCAGGAACGGAATATAACATCTCGTTCAGGTATACCTATACTCAGCAAAATACCCATTCTTGGTTATCTGTTCGGGACGACGACGGATACAGTTGCAAAACGGGAACTCATTCTCTTAATTACTCCTCATGTTGTTGCTAACCACGAAGAGGCTGATCAACTAACTGAGGATTATAAGAACAAGATAAAGGAAGTTAAGAAAAAGATTGACGAGAAAAAGAGACAGGCAGACATTCATCTCCACGAGCACGAAGAGGGGATAAAGACAGACTGATCAGTTGTAGTAAAGAAGCTCGCGGATCGTTATCATTACCGACTCACTGAGAGAGGCCAGATTGTAACCGCCTTCGAGGCAGAATATATAGGGAATGTCCTTTTTGGACGAGAGTATCCCCTTCACAATGTTCCTGATCCCTTCATTTGTTACCCGTAAGCCTGCAAGTGGATCAGCCGCATGCAGGTCATAGCCCGCAGACACCAGCACCAAGTCAGGATTGAAATTTGAGACAAGCCCTGGAAGTAAATCCTGATACGCATGAAAATAGTCCTTATCCCCAGCGCCATGCTGCATCGGTATGTTGTAAGTATATCCCCTGCCTTTTCCCTTTCCGCGCTCAGCATCGCTGCCGGTGCCGGGATAATGGGGGAATTGATGGGTGCTGAAGTAATAGACCGTGTCGTCTTCTTCAAAAATATGCTGGGTGCCGTTTCCATGGTGCACGTCAAAGTCGATTATGAAAACCTTGCGGTATCCGGCACTCTGCGCGTAGCGTGCACCAACCGCAATATTATTGAAAATGCAGAACCCCATTGCCCTGTCTGCTTCGGCATGGTGGCCCGGCGGCCTCACAGCGCAAAAAGCCCGTTCGATCTCGCCTGATTTACATCGTTCAACCGCTTCTGCTACTGCTCCTGCTGCAAAGAGCGCAGCCTCGACTGTGCGGGGAGAAACATAGGTATCGGGGTCAAAATAGCCGGTGAAATGCAAGATCTCAGAAAAAAAAGATGCGGTATGTACTGCAAGAATATCCTCCTCCGCTGCTTTTCGAGGTTTAAAATGATGCAGGTCATCCCAATGAGACGACTGCCTTAATCTCTCGTTGATGGCAATGAGGCGGTCCTTTGATTCGGGATGACCTGATGGCATTTCATGCAGAAGAAAAACATCATCATAAAAGAATCCGACTTTTTTCATAACGTATCTTTGGTTCTACGGGCAATAAAAAAGTGGACCATGAAACCCCCAAGGGCTACACAAAAAGATAAAATGGAGCCGGGAACCAGAGTCGAACTGGCGACCTGCTGATTACGAATCAGCTGCTCTACCAACTGAGCTATCCCGGCACAGCGCATATTTTACCAGAAAAGAATAAATATTTTGGTGTCAAGAAGGGATCTTATTTAATTAATCGAAGATGACTTGTTGAAGCAGGGCAGACAGAAGCAGAACGTGCGGCCGTTATATTAGAAATTGCCGGCTGCGGCCTGTCCTCGGGCAGTGATATCTGCCTGAAGCTGCACGGTCGAGGCAGTCCTGACTTTCTCGATAATTTCATCGGCAAGGCTCAGAATGCCGCTCCAGGTTTGCGTTGTCTGCTTTCCCACGTATCCGACTGCGCCAAGCTCCATTGCCCTCAGCACAGAATCGCCCTGATATTCTGACATGGCACTGACGATCACAACAGGCGTCGGATGAAGCTCTTTAAGTTTCTCGAGGAATGTGAGGCCGTTTAAGCCTGGCATGGTGACATCAAGTGTTATGACATGCGGTCTGAGATTTTGTATTTTATTGAGGGCTTCTGCAGTATCATGAACGGAGGCAACCACTTCAATATCACCAGCCTGCTCAAGTATCTCGGTGAGCAGATACCGCGTTACGGCTGATGCATCTATAACGACAACTTTGATGTTCGCCTTTTGGTTACGCATGACAGCTATTCCTTTTCAGTCCTGCCTCGTGTTGTCTGCGCTCAAGGCAGGGATGTTTATACGCTTGCAGATGCTTCATGAGAAGCCCATAGACAGTTGTTATTGCATCCGAGAGATGAGTGTGATGAACAGAGGTTTTTTATTTCCTCTCTATTCAATTTCAAAATATCAGGAGATATGTTGCTAATGAGCAGCTTCTTATGAGCCCTGACCGCTATTCTGTGCGACAAGCAGAAAACCTCGACACAATGGCTGTGAATGGTGTCAACGCTCTCGCAGTTGACTACGAGATTGTCCGCGTTTTCGATCCCTACCATCAGAGCATCTCTGAGCGTCTGCGCTCGTTCAGCATCAAGCGAGCCGGTGCATGTCATTACGATCACCGGACCATTTTTTTCGAATTTAAATGCCATAAAGATCCCATTGCTCGTTTTCTAAAGAGATAATGCAGCTCGCAGGGGAAATGCTTTCGTTGTATTGCTGCGCAATTCCTTATCAGGACGGATTTGGGCCGGAGGTTCACTCCTGAGGATCAAAACTGAGCGGTTAACGAGTTCGAGCAGTTTAATCTGATCGCAGATATCCATTTCTGCAATGGTGGCACAAATGCTGAAGCCCCTCTGACTAAAGAATTTTGTGCTTTGCTTCATAAAGGTTCTGTCCCACAGATCCTCTATGCATTGCAGAATAATGGATTCTGCCAGTTTTTTCATGCAGTCTGAGCGCTTTTTTGTCCCCAGAGGCTGTTTTCTGCATTTTCTGCCATACTCCTCAAGCATGCTTTTCTATATGCATGAACCCTGCCAATTCTCAATAAAAAACAATTGTCTTTAAAAACAATGAGTTGCCATGGCTCTGCTCGAAAAAAAGACTTTAAAGAGGATGAAACCCATATTGGTTTTTAGTACCGAAACATATAAAAAAGATTGTAAAAACAACATGTTATATTGAAAGTCTTTGGTGAGGCCATGCAATAAAAGTTGCACCCACATGTCAGGTAAGAAGATGAGGACCGGACATGTCCTAATGACTTTTTTTCTTGCTTAACCGTTTGTTCAGTGCCTGACGGGAGATACCGAGAAGTGAAGCAGCAATTCCCTGGTTGTTATCAGAAAGTCGCACTGCCTCTGCCACGAGGTGATCTTCTGCTTCCCGCAAGGAGGGGAATCTGCCGAAGAGCTTTGTCAGCAGAATCGCTGCTTCATCATCTGCAGGCAGCACGATCGGATGAAGGTCCTGGTCATGCTGAATAGTCTCCCTGAAGCTGTCGAGGGAGAGTTTTCCTGTCCTGTGTCGAGCGACTGCATCAAAGACCATTGCTTCAAGTTCACGTACATTTCCCGGGAACTGATAGGTGGACAGCAGTGTAACCAGTTCCCTTGGATAGGAAGGAGGGTTTTTTCTGAGTGACGTTGCCGCAGCCTTAATAAAGTGGTCCAACAGATCCGGTATATCCTCAAGCCGTTCCCTTAATGGCGGGATATGGATATGGTGGGTACGGAGCCTGTAGTAAAGATCTTTTCTAAACCGGCCGTTATCTATAAGCTGCTGTATATCTCGGTTCGTTGCAACAATTACCCGTGCATCACTCTGTTTGGGGACGTCTGAGCCAAGGGGAAAATACTGTTTTTCCTGGAGCAGCCTCAGCAGCTTTACCTGTGATGTCTCGCTGAGATCGCCGATTTCGTCGAGGAAAAGGGTGCCCCCTGCGGTCTGTGCAATCTGTCCCTCCCGAACGGTATCCGCTCCGGTATAGGCCCCTTTCTTATGCCCGAATAACGTGTCAGAGAACATGGTATCATCAAGGCCAGAAATGTTCAGGGCAATGAAAGCACCTTTTCTGCAGCTTGCGTCATGAATAGCCCGGGCAAAAAGCTCTTTGCCGGTTCCTGTCTCTCCGGTTATCAGTACAGACTGCGGTGACGCGGAGATGGCCTCTGCGTAATGGAAGAGGCTGCGCATCTTCTTGCTCTCGGTAACAATAGAAGAAAATGCTGTCTCATGCTCAAGGCTTTCGGTAAGAAGATGATGCTTGAGAGAGGATACCTCGTTCATGAGCGAGGAGATATCAAGGGCCTTTCGGATGCTGGATATAAAACGGTTCATCTCTACCGGCTTGACGAGATAGTCAAAGGCCCCTGATCTCATACATGCAACTGCTGTTTCTATGTCGTCTGTTGCGGTGACTACAATGACCAGGATCTCCGGATAATTCTCATTGATTTTCCCAAGAAGCTCAAGGCCCGAGACATGGGGCATACTGAGATCAAGCACGACTGCTGCCACCGGCTGATCTTCAAGTGCCTGCATCACTTGCCTGCTGTCCTCTATGGTCTGGAAATTATTGACACCTGACTTGCGGAGGATTGTGCCGAAGCTGAGGAGGATCATCGGCTCGTCGTCTACAAGTAAAATGGGGTGTTCAGGATATATGGGCTGTTGCATGTCTGTTCCTTTCCGTAGTGTATCGGTATACAGGGAGTGAGATAGTTGCGGTCGTACCTTTGCCCGGCTCTGACAGAAAGGTCAGGGATCCCTGGTGGTCTTTAATAATAGAGAAGGAAATCGAGAGCCCGAGTCCCGTGCCGCCTTCATCGATCCTTGTTGTATAAAACGGTTCTGTAATATGCTTGAGCACTTCCTGCGGTATGCCGATCCCCTCATCTCTTACGGTGATCAGGATGGCGTCTGCTTCTTCATCGAACAAGGTTGATACGATAACCGCCTCACTTCGTTGCCGAAGAGACTGGAGCGCGTTCATGATCAGATTTATGACCACCTGCTCAAGCTGCTGCTTATTGCCTTTTGCCGGGGGAAGGTCGATGCCCTCTCTCAGCTGAAAAAAATCGGTAAATTTCTGGATCTGGTTGTTCAGGAGTGCTGCTGACGCTGCTATGACCTTGTTGATGTCAACGGCATTGCCGAGGGCTGCTCTGCCCTGTTTCGAGAAATCTTTCAGATTATCAACCATGTTATTAATACGTCCTGATCCTTCAGACATTGCTGCGAGCAGCTGAGGCACGATATACCGCATTTCAGAGAATGGCACACCGCCCAGCGGGAAGTCTCCATGCCCGCGGTAGTAATCAGAAAGCACCTCGGCTGCATCTTTCCACGCATCAGAAACCATCTGTGCATTCACCATAATAATATGGTTTGGGTTGTTGATCTCATGAGCTATGCCGGACACCAGCATGCCGAGAGAGGTCATCTTATTCGTCTGGATAAGCTTAGCCTGAAGCAATTTAGCCTCCTCTTCCAGGCGAAGCCTTTCGGTAATGTTGCGGAAGGAGCAGAAGAGAACTTTACTCTTTTTCAACTGGACTGCCATGCCCCAGACAGATGCAATGATGATTGTCCCATCTTTTTTTCTGTTTGCGATCCGGGCAATGCGGAGTCTACCGGCTGCATCGACGCTGCGCACTTCACTCCTGAGTTGTTCATATTCCCGCGGCATCAGGATCAGAGGGAGGCCTCCTGCTATAAATTCCTGTTGTGTGTAGCCGTACAAACTGATCGCTGCCGGGTTGACGTCTATAATCTCGCCGGCCTCCGGTGAAATGATAAGCAGTGCATCATCATTCTGCTCAAAGATCTCACGGAACCGCTCTTCACTTTCATGAAGAGCCAGTTCCTCAATCTCCCGCTCTGCGAGTTCGTGGTACCTCCTGTCGGTTTCACGAAGGTGCTCAATGATAGAAAGCACGACTGTACCGACCACGACTGCTGCTACGAAGGCATCAACCGTCCCGATCATGATGAGGTCATAGGAGACCCGGCCCCACCAGATAATCCCCATGATGGTATTCATGACAGCAGTGATAATCTCGGCAAGGATAATTATCCCTGCGAGGTGATACAGATTGACGGCCCTGATTCTGCTAAGAACCTGGTTTTGAGAGGTTAACGTTTTATTCGACATTATTTTCTGCTGATACGTTTTTTATCCTGTCCGCTGCGCTCAGACCGTTCAGCCACGTGTGCTCAATATTAGCACAATAGGATGCCAGATTCCATATATGAGAGGCTGCTGAGCACGAGTGGTATCGCAGGATAATGCCTGGCAAAAAGCCTTGACAGCAGGTGAAACTTTCTTTAATCTAACCGTGTTAATAAGAATGTTTAATAAACTAATAAATAATCGTAACATTATAATTTCTACAAATTTCTACTGCGGGGATACGGCCTTCTTCCTTTAATACTAAGCGACCATGATAAATTTCCATATGTAGTCCGGCTCTTAAATTATTTGCAGGAGGTAGGGTATGAGTTTATCGAGAAGGGACTTTCTGAAGCTTTCGGGAGGCACGGCTGTGGCGGGAGCCGTAGGGGTTGGTGTGGCGCCGCAGGAGGCGTCTGCTCAGCCGCCTGAAAACCGTATCAAGGGCGCAACTGAGACCAAGACTATTTGCCCGTACTGCGCAGTGGGCTGCGGCATTATAGCCCATACCAAAGATGGAAAGGTGATCAATACTGAGGGCGACCCTGATCATCCGATTAACGAGGGCACGCTCTGCGCCAAAGGCGCGTCGCTTTACCAGATCGTGAATAATGACAAACGCCTGCTCAAACCCAAGTATCGTGCTGCAGGCGCTGCTGAATGGAAGGAAGTGGAGTGGGACTGGGCACTGGATGAGATAGCAAAGAAGATCAGGGATACCCGAGATCGCACCTTCAAATTTCTCTCGAAATCAAAGATCAAGGAGAAGCAGCCTGACGGAACGGAGAAGGAGGTCGAGAAGGAGTTCACGGTCAACAGGACCGATGCCATTGCCCATGTCGGAAGCGCAGCTCTCGACAATGAGGAATGCTATGTCCTGCAGAAATGGCTGCGCTCCCTGGGGCTTGTCTATATAGAACATCAGGCCCGAATATGACACTCCGCAACTGTTGCGGCTCTGGCAGAGTCGTTCGGACGCGGTGCAATGACGAATCACTGGATAGATCTCAAGAACGCTGATGTAGTGCTTGTTATGGGCAGTAATATTGCCGAGAACCATCCGATAGCGATGAAATGGATCATGAGGGCGCGTGAGAAGGGAGCAAAACTTGTAGTCGTTGATCCCAGATTTACCAGGACTGCGGCTAAGGCTGATCTATATGCTCCGCTTCGCTCAGGAACTGATATAGCCTTCCTCGGCGGCATGATCAAATACATCCTCGACAATAATCTTTATTTCAGGGATTATGTTGTCAACTACACCAATGCAGCCTATCTCGTGAACCCTGACTTCAAAATGCCTGGCCAGCTCAATGGCATCTTCTCCGGATATGACGAAAAGACCCGCAAGTATGACAAGAAGACCTGGTCGTTCCAGATGGATGACAAGGGACTTCCGAAAAAAGATATGACACTCAAGGACCCGAACTGTGTGTTCCAGCTTCTGAAAAAGCACTATTCACGGTACACGGCTGCCAAGGTTTCTGACATAACCGGAACACCGAAAGATAAGCTCCTTGAGGTATACAAGATCTACGGGTCAACCGGAAAGCCTAACAGGGCCGGCACAGAGTGCTATGCCATGGGCTGGACCCAGCATACGGTCGGCACGCAGAATATCAAGGCAATGACGATCATTCAGCTTCTCCTTGGCAATATCGGGATGGCTGGCGGCGGGGTGAATGCGTTGCGCGGCGAGTCCAACGTTCAGGGCTCGACTGATCAGGGACTGCTTTTCCATATTCTGCCGGGATATGTCCCTGTGCCTACGGCCACGCTGGTTGACCTTAAGGCGTATAACGAGAAGAACACCCCCAAGACCAAAGACCCGAAGAGCGTCAACTGGTGGGGCAATCGGCCGAAATATTTTGCGAGCTATTTGAAGGCGATTTATGGCGCTAATGCTACTGCGGACAATGACTTCGGTTATGCCTGGCTTCCGAAGCTGGATGAGGGCCAGAATGGCTCGTGGCTGATGCTCTTCGACCAGATGTATAAGGGCAAGTTCGAGGGTTTCTTTGCCTGGGGCCAGAACCCTGCCTGCTCAGGTGCGAATTCGAACAAGACCAGGAAGGCGATGGGGAAGCTCAAGTGGATGGTGAATGTAAATCTGTTTGATAATGAGACGGCGTCTTTCTGGAAAGGGCCTGGCATGAACCCGAAGGATATTCAGACCGAGGTCTTTATGCTTCCCTGCTCCTCTTCCGTTGAAAAAGAGGGAAGCATATCGAATTCCGGCCGCTGGGCCCAGTGGCGGTATAAAGCGATCGAGCCTATCGGCCAGTCAAAACCTGACGGCGAGATCATCCATGAGCTCTATAAACGCGTTAAGAAACTCTACCAGGCAAAGGGAGGCAAATTCCCGGCGCCTATCACAAATCTCACCTGGAACTATAAATCAAAGGATAAAGAGTTTGATACTCACCTGATTGCAAGGGAGATTAACGGTTATTATCTGGACGATATATTTGACCCTAAGGACGCGACGAAGCAATTGGGAAAGAAAAATGAGCTCTGCACCAATTTTGTTACGCTCCAGGCTGACGGGAGAACCTCCTGCGGAAACTGGATCTATAGCGGCAGCTACACGCATAAAGAGGGCAAGATGATAAACATGATGGCGCGAAGGGGTAAGTCTGATCCTACAGGGCTCGGCATGTTCCCTGAATGGTCATGGTGCTGGCCGCTCAACAGGAGAATCATCTATAACCGCGCGGCGGTCAATATGACCGGGCAGCCCTGGGACCCAAAGCGAGCTGTTATAAAATGGAATCCTGATAAGCTGGACCCCAAGACAAAAAAGACTGCTCCCGGCTGGGACGGCGATGTGCCTGATGGTCCTGCGCCTCCTATGGCTGATGAGAAGGCAGGGAAATATCCGTTTATTATGAGGGCGGACGGCATGGGCGCCATCTTTGGTCCTGGTCTTGCCGATGGGCCATTTCCCGAACATTACGAGGCCCTTGAATGTCCGCTTCAGGAAAATCTGATGTCAAAAACGAAGATCAACCCTGCTGTCAAACTGTTTCACGACGGCAAGGACGGGTCTCCCGAGGATGTCTTCTTTTCATGCGATACTCGTTACCCCTACGTTGCTACAACATACCGCATGACCGAGCACTGGCAGACCGGTGTTCTGACACGTCATCTGCCCTGGCTGCTTGAGGCTGCGCCTCAGCTTTATGTCGAAATGAGTGAAGAACTTGCGGCTGAGAAGGGCATTAAGGGTGGAGAAAGCGTGAAAGTAAAGTCTGGCCGCGGAGAGGTGAAGGCCGTGGCCGTGGTCACGAAGCGGTTCAAGCCTTTTAAGATTGCGGGTTCGACAATACATCAGATCGGGCTGCCGAACCATTTTGGATGGCAGTTCCCTGAGGACGGAAGTGGCGGCGAGGCTGCAAACCTGTTGACCCCAACTATTGGTGACGCAAATACAATGATCCCGGAGACCAAGGCTTTCATGGTCAACGTGGAAAAGATTTAGGGGGCTGCTATGGGAACGAATGCAATAATGGAAAATACAACCGCGGGACAGGGCGTAAAGAAGATGGAGGCGAGCTTCCTTATTGATGCGACAAAATGCATCGGCTGCCGGGGATGCCAGATATCGTGCAAGTCGTGGAACCAAAACGGTACTGACAGGACTACGGCAGGCCCGACTTTTACCAACCCGCCTAAACTGAACTCAAAGACCTACACAAACATTGCCTTTTTCGAGAGCGAGCAGAACGGGGCGGTATCATGGAATTTTGCCCGGAATGGCTGCTTTCATTGCAAAAAACCGGCCTGCGCTTCAGTCTGCCCTGTTGAGGCCCTGGTCAAGACTCCTGAAGGGCCGGTCATTTACCGTGCGGAACGTTGCATTGGCTGCAGGTACTGCATGCTTGCCTGTCCCTTCAATGTCCCGAAATACGAGTGGGAAAAGCTCTCACCCAAGATTCAGAAATGCACCTTCTGCTATGACAGGCTCCTTGCAGGTATGATACCGGCCTGTGCAAAGACCTGTCCTACCGGGACGATCCATTTCAGCGACAGTATTGAAAAGAACCTTGCTGAGGCGAAGAAGAGGATCTCGGAAAACCCCGGGAAATACCATAATCACATTTATGGCGAAAAGGAGGCGGGAGGCACATCGGTCCTTCTCCTGTCAGCTCTGCCCCTCGATCAGATAGGTCATGCCAAGGTCGGTGACCAGGTGCTGCCTGACCTGACCTGGAAGTACATCTCCGGTATCCCGGCGATTATCGGCGTAGTCCTTGCTGCAGGCATCGGAAGCTGGGTGATCACCCGGAGAATGAAGAATATGGACAAGGAGGATGAATAATGAGCACTGAACGTCATGAAATAAAGATGTTTACCCCCATGACGCTGGGTCTGCTGATATTAATTATCGCCGGCGCGGTGTCTGTATATAAACGGATGACTCTCGGACTCGGTGCAACAACAAACCTGCAGGATGATTTCCCCTGGGGATTCTGGATAGGGTTCGACGTGCTGGGCGGTGTTGCCATGGCAGCAGGCGGGTTCGTGATCGCCAGCGCTGTGTACCTGTTCAATATGAAAAAGTATAAGCCAATCGCCCGACCTGCGATCCTGACCGCCTTTTTAGGCTACCTGCTTGCAGCATCCGGTATTTTTCTGGACATCGGCCAGCCGTTTAGGATCTGGCATCCTATGGTCATGTGGCAGGTCCACTCGATCATGTTCATTGTGGCGATACATGTAGTCATCTACACTACGGTCCTTGCGATGGAGTCGAGCCCCATGTTCTTTGAGCGGATCGGGCTTAAAGGCGTACAGAGATTTGTCGAGAAGATCATGATGCCGATCGCGCTCTTCGGCACGCTCCTTTCGACCCTGCATCAGTCGTCATTGGGCGCGGTCTATCTGATCGTTCCTGACAAACTTCATCCGCTCTGGTACAGCAGTCTTCTGCCGTTCAGCTTCCTTGTTTCTGCCATCATGATGGGGCTTTCAATGGTCAGCTTCGAATCTATCCTCAGTTCGAAATTCTTCAAACATCAGGCGAATGTGGGCATTCTTTCAGGGCTTGCCAGAGGGTCGATGGTTGCGATCGGATTTTACTTTGTCCTGAAGATCTTCGTGCTTCTGAAAGGCCCGGGTATTGGAGCAGCGTTTGCCGGAACCATGGAGGCCAGGCTCTATCTGCTTGAGATGGCGGTCGGTGTAATTGTGCCTCTGATACTGCTTCTCATCCCGGCAATGCGCAACAGTACAGGAAGCATATTTCTTGTCAACTGCCTTGTCATAGTCGGCGTTGTGATCAACCGCATGAATGTTGCCATCTTCGGTCTTTTAAGGCATGCACATGAAAGAGGCGCAAGTTATTTCCCCACGACCAATGAATTTATGGTCACTCTTTTTCTTGTAGCACTGGGAATATTCCTGTTTAAATTTGCCTGCAAGTATTTCAACGTGCTTTCGTATGAAGAAGTAAAACAATAACCGGGTATGCGGCCTGGACGGATAATCCCGTTCAGGCCGTCAATTGCTGAGGTGGCATATGAAGCAGGTGTTTGCTGTGATGTTATTTCTGTTTGTAGTCATTTCTGCTGCAGCTGCTGAAGAGAAGCGATTTACCATTTCTGTCGGAGATTCCCCTCAAAAAGGTCCCAAAGACGCTTCGGTCACGATCATAGAATTTCTTGATTTCCAATGACCGCACTGCGTGGCGGCCGGTCCGGTCGTCAGGAAAATTGTGGATACCTATAAAGGTAAGGTCAGGCTTGTGATCAAAAACTATCCGTACAAATACCGAGACTATGCCCATATTGCAGCAGAGGCGTCCCTTGCTGCTGCAGACCAGGGAAAATATTGGGAGATGCATGACCTGCTTCTTAAGAACTCACCGAAACTTGACCGCGAAAGTCTGATCAAGTATGCAAAAGAATTGGGCCTTGACCTGAAGATGTTTACTGCCTCCATCGACAGCAAGAAACATGCTGCAGAGATCGAGAGGGACAAGCAGGCTGCCTTTGATATGGACCTGTACAGCACGCCGACGTATTTTATCAACGGGCGGAAGGTTGTCGGCAACAGGCCGTATGAGTATCTGAAGCAGATCATCGAGGAGGAACTTAAGAATGTTAAGAAATAGCGGTCAGCTCTCAGTGGTCAGCTATCAGCGTACAGCATTCGGCCTCGGTCGAGCAGTCTTTAGCCGTTGGAATAGAGCACGCTGCCATGCTGCAGTGACATCTGTTGCGGTGTCACTTGCGGCCTTCGTGATGCTTACAATCCTTTGGTCAGCAACAGTATACGCTGGTCATCTCGAACCCTTCAAATCTGTTCCCATACCAAAGAATAACCCTCAAACTCCGGAGAAGATCGAACTTGGCAGGAAGCTTTTTTTCGACAGGAGACTTTCGGGAGACGGTACTACAAGTTGCGCCACATGCCATGTGCCTGAACAGGGTTATGCTGACGGGCAGGATATCTCCCAGAGCTATCCGACTACAAAGAACTGGAGAAATGCGCAGACGCTCATCAATGTAGCGTTTTATAAGAGCTTTTTCCATGACGGACGCGTACAGACTCTTGAGGACCAGGCACTTTTCCCGATGATGTCAGCCTTTGAAATGAATCAGAACCTTGATTTCGTTGAAGAAGAGATACGGACAGTGCCTGCGTATGCAGAGGCGTTCGAAAAGGTTTTTGGCGGGGAACCGAACAGGAAACGTATTGCCATGGCGCTTGCCTCCTTCGAGCGGACGCTCATTTCGGTCAATGCACCGTATGACCGGTTTTTGAAGGGGGAAACACATTCTCTATCAGAGGATGCCAGGGAAGGCTTTGAGATCTTCAGGGGTAAGGGCAAGTGTAGTGAATGTCATGACGGGGTGAACCTTTCAGATGATAAGTTCTATGCTCTCAATGTGCCTGAGAATCCGGTGCTTTTAAACGATCCTCGCGTCACTGCCACCATGAGATTTGTTGCAAAGGTTTATCATTATCCTGGCTATCGGAATCTGAAAGATGATCCCGGGAGGTTCCTCATCACAAAGGACAGGAAGGACTGGAAGGCGTTCAGGACAGCCGGCCTTCGGGAGATCGCAAGGACCGCTCCGTATATGCATAACGGCATATTCATTACCCTTGATGAGGTCATAGAGTTTTTTGATCAGGGAGGTGGTAACGGGAACAGATTTCTGAAGCCTCTCGGCCTGAGTGCTGCGGAGAAGAAGCAGCTTAAGGTTTTTCTGGTCGAGGCGTTAAGCGGGGAAGACCTGAAGATCACGTACCCTGAAGTGCCATAAGAAATATCAGGAACTATTTCCCCAGCAGAATGGATCCCTGAGTATAAAATGTTCCAGCTACTGCTGCAGTCATAATGCAGGCGAGGGTGGCTGCGATGAGCGCCCTGATGCCGAGCAAGTACGGCAGACCGTGGATCCTTTAGCGTGCCTGCCTGCATGAGGGCTGCCAGATCCCGGTATGCAGTGACCTCGGTCAGCACTGCCCGTTCTCCTATGAGTTGCGCAATTGCAGGCGCATCATCGAGAGTTACGCCGATAACGAGGGCGAAGGGGTAGAAAAGGTGTCCAAGAAGGAATTCTGCATCTGTGCTATGTATTATCCTGCAGAGCATTTCTGGCCCGTTCCCTGCATTCCTGCATCACCTCCGGAGGGATCATGCCGAGCGCTGCGATGACCAGGAACGGCACGATGATGGCATCATCAATATGGCCTATGACCGGTATAAAGTCAGGGATGATGTCAAAGGGCAGCAAGGTATATCCGACAGCCAGGCCAAGCAGGACCTTGGCCGCCTTTGGCGTCCCAGCGTGCGCTATGGCATGCTGATATGCCTTCAGTTCAGTCCTCAATAGTGCTGATGTCTGTTTTAGTTGTTCAAGCATTGACAGTAACGTTGAATGCAAAACTTTTGGACTTCTATTCCATATTACACTGGCCCTGAAATACACGCAACCCTTTTTCTGCAAAATTCAGGCAGAGAAGAATATGATAAAATGGATTGCAAAGAATAAAAGGAAGGCAGTCAATGACCAATAAAGATCTCCACCAGATGCTTCTCAAGAGACTGATGCCGGCATTGCTTATCCTGAGCATACTTGCCGGTGTCGTTGTCTACTATCTTGAACTCGAAAAAATAGATACATTTGTTCAGGATCTTGCCATAGGAGAATCCCGGGGGGTGCTGGCTGATTATGGGATGCACTGGGAGGACCCTCAAAATATTGACCTCGGATCGTACATCAGGAAAGACAGGGATCATGGGGGGAAAGGGGCCTTCATTGTCATCGAGCTCTATGACAAGGAGAAGAAGCTGGTTGCAGAGGCGATCAGACAAGGCAGTGAGCAGATCGAGGTTGAGATGAATAAATACCGGCATGAGTCACTCATGAAGAATGACGTAAATTACAGAAAACTCTATGTCGGCCGTCAGCTTTATATCATGATTATGGTGCCGCTCAAAATAGACGGTTCGATTACAGGCGGGTTTTTTGAGGGTGTCTATGAAGTCGATCCCATGGTAATGAAAGATATCAGGGACAGGATAATCTGGTCAATATGGCAGGTGATTTCGGTCATTTTTATTACAGCGGTGGTTCTCTATCCCATCATCATTGCCCTGAACCGCGAGCTTGTCAAGCGATCGGAAGAACTCTATCGGGCAAATCTCGGCATGCTTGAGATCCTTGGCAATGCCATTGCAAAGAGGGACAGTGATACCAATACCCATAATTACCGGGTGACGATTTATGCCATACGTCTTGCTGAAGCCCTCGGTCTGAGGCGGATAGAGATGAAGGGTTTGATCAAAGGGGCATTCCTTCATGATCTTGGCAAGATCGCGATCAGCGACAATATCCTGCTTAAACCTGCAGAACTTACCCCTGAAGAGATAGAAGTTATGAGATCGCATGTTCAGCACGGCGTTGATATTATCAGGGATTACCGCTGGCTTGGGGATGCTCTGGATATTGTCTCATACCATCATGAGAAATTTGATGGTCGCGGTTTTCTCCAAGGTATGCACGGGGAAGAAATACCGCTGCAGGCGCGTATCTTTTCTGTCTGCGATGTTTTTGATGCTCTGACCTCAAGGAGGCCTTACAAGGAGCCCTTTTCCTATGAGCGGTCGTTCGAAATAATCAGGCAGTTGCGTGGAACGCATTTTGATCCCCGCATTGTTGACGTATTCAGCAGCATTGCGGAAAAACTGTATGCCGAGATCAGCAAGGCTGACGAAGATCTTCTCAAGAGGATGCTGAAACAGCTTATTGATAATTATTTTGAGGCCCGGATACCAGAGCCGGATAGCAGCTCTACGGTCTCCAGGGCCGGATAGGCGGCTGAGTGTCCGAAGGTTTTTTTGCCTGTCTTATCCCCACAAACAGCACCTGAGAAAATACGACAGAGAACCCGGCCATGATACCGGGAATAGTTGCCAGCCTCAGATAAGCCAGCAGAACGACGACAAGGGCAAGCATTACGAAGCGGAACTGGCCGAAAAAGAGCATCTTCATATTGACCGAGGATGTCCCCAGGACCCCTTCAACGCTCCATGCAAGCGCCCTAATGTTCAAAATGCCTAACAGCCCGCCGATGAGCATGCTGAGGGGCAGGTTCTTCCAGGGCAGAAGGGTGGCAACTGCGGCAGCCGGGATAAGGATTATGGCCGTATTCCTTGCGATCTTTTTAATCATCATCTGATATCTTTTTTGCAATGCGCGCAAGCTCCCTGAAACCAGCTGCAATGCCGAGGATGAGGAAGATGATCGTGAGCCAGGGATCGGTGGCAAGCCATTTGTCTAACTGCGAACCGATCAGATACCCCACAAAGGTGGAGATCACCATATGAAAGCCGATGGTGCCTGCCCGTGCGAAATGCTTTATGATTGTTTTATCAAAGAGCGGCGCCATAGTCATCATCCTTATATGCCTCATATTCCTCATATTCCTCATATTCCTCATATTCCTCATATTCCTCATATTCTGCTGTAAGAAAATCCTTCACGATCGCCGTAATCTCGCGATAAAACTCTGTCTTTGCTTCTTTGCTGATCTGGTCACAGTAATACGGTACCCAATTCATCAGGTGTTGTTCAAGGAATTTCTTTTCCATCTCGGTCCTGTTGTTCTCGACAAGGTAACTCATGAAGAGGAGTTCAAGTGAAAGATGGTCAGGTGACGTTTCGTAGGAAACATCAATGACCAGTCCTGCTTTGGCATAAAACTCATTCACGTCAGCATAGCTGATGTTTATAGCCGGTGCCAGGAGCGACTCAATGGGCTGCAATATACCCTGAGATAAGGAGAAAAGATGGTCAAAATCCTCTGATATCTGTTCGAGCGGTTCTTTCGAATCGAGACTGAAATCCTGTCTCATGGCATGAAGGGCTTCTTCATCCGGGGGATTAAGAAAGAATTGCGCCAGGATCCTGTAGGACTCCGCCCGGTCAGTCAACCAATCTGAATAAATACTCATAGGTGTAAAGTCCGTACCGCTGCCCGGGGGAGGGAAGTGACGGTGGGCTGCAGTTACGCTACCCCTTTTTTCTGAAAGCTCAGTTTGCCGGTATAGATCGGAAGCGAGAATTTCAGAAGCATGGTATAGATAAGAGCGCCTGTTGCCCATATGCCGATTGTGACGAGCACCTCGGTTGATGAGGGGGAATACTCATAGATCTCCCCGAGCGGGTCAGGGATAAAGCCGGGAATGACGAGGCCCATGCCCTTTTCAATATAGATGCCGATGATCATAAAAAAGCATGCGATGTTGAGCGTAGTAAAGTTCTGTCGCGACTTTGGAAACAGAAAAATGAAGAAGGCGATAATATTCAGGATTGTAGCGGTCCATATCCAGGGGACCAGCCTGGCCTTGCCATGAATGCCGAAATAGAGATACTTGATCGGTTCAGAATGGATGCTGCCTGAATAGAACTCTTTGAAAATTTCCGCGCCCAGAAGGAAAAGATTGATAGCCATGGCATAGGCGATCAGTTCTGCGATCTTGAAGAGCGCGCGGTCATCTATCTCAACCTCGGACAGTTTCCTGATCAGCTGAAATATAATGATCATAAGCGCAGGGCCGGAACAGAAGGCTGATGCAAGAAAACGGGGTGCAAGGATCGATGCGTTCCAGAAAGGTCGTGCTGACAGTCCGTTGTACAGAAAAGCCGTGACCGTATGGATGCTGACTGCCCACGGGATCGAGAGGATGATCAGCGGTCCTATAACGGACATTTTGTACTCTTTTCCGATCGAGACCTGATACAGCACATAGAAGGCTATGGCCGTATTGATCACCAGGTACCCGTTCAGCACGATCACATCCCATGCAAGAAGGGATGAGGGGAAATTCATGGTGCCGATAAAAGGCATGAGATGCCAGACGCGCAGGGGCTGGCCAAGGTCTGCCATGATGAACATGATGCACATGGTGATGGCTGTAATAGCCAGCAGTTCGCCGAAGAGGACGATCTCTTTTATCGGCTTGAAATTATAGAGATATGCAGGCACAACAAGTAATACGGCAGCAGCAGCAACACCGACCAGAAAGGTGAAATTGGATATGTAAAAACCCCATGAGACCTGATCCCGCATTGCCGTGACAATGAGGCCCCTGTTCATCTGATCCATGTACGCGTTGGCGCCAATGGCCATAAGCACCGCAAGAAAGCCCAGCCAGGCATAGAATTTCTTGTCTCCCTTGAGTGAGAGCTTCCAGGCGACGAGGAAATTCCTTATGATTGTCATCACGTCCTCCTATCTCCCGTATGCAAAGAAGTAATAGAATTTGGGGTACGTATTCAGGTCTTCCTTGAGCCTGAAGACCCGTTTATGTTCAATAGCATACCTGATCTCGCTATCCGGATCGAGCAGGTTACCGAACTTTCGTGCTCCAACAGGGCATGCCTCAACACAGGCAGGGTATCTGCCGTTCCGCGACCTCTGGATACAGAAGGTGCATTTTTCGACAACACCCTTGTATCTCGGCCTATTGCCAAGATAGTGGGTCCTGGAATTGATCTTTTCCGCAGGTCTGTTTGGCGAGGCCCAGTTAAAACGTCGGGCACCGTAAGGACACGCTGCCATGCAGTATCTGCAGCCGATGCACCAGTTATAGTCGATGACCACAATGCCGTCAGGCTCTTTCCATGTAGCCTGTGTGGGGCAGGCCCTGACACAGGGAGGGTTTTCGCACTGCTGGCATTGGACAGGCATATAGAAGTAATCTTTCTCCGGGACCTTTTCAGGATTATAGTATTTTTCAGAGTTTTCAAGATCTACCCATTTATCGCCTTTCTTGAACCTCAGCACGCTGATCCAGTGTATCTGGGGATTCAGGGACTGGTTGTTCTCATCAACACAGGCATAGACGCATCTCCGGCAACCGATGCAGCGCGACAGGTCAAGGCCATAACCGAACTGGACTCCTGTTATCGGCTTTTCAATACCTATGCTGACTGTTTTTTTGTATTTCTCTTCGCATTCATTTTCAAGACGACTGATAACCTTCTTTATCTCTGCATCGTTCATCTCACGGAAGTGCTTTTGGAAAAAAGCATCCCAGAACGATGCGTGAGCATTATCAAGAGGAAGAGCAAGGCCTGCAAGGCCTACAGCGGCCCCCTGTAGAAATGCTCTCCTGTTCATGCCTTTTTTGTTTTGTCTAGTGCTCATTGTACGCCTCTCATTTTATATCAGCCGGCCGCACAGGAGGGGGCATCGGGGTGAGGGACTTAAATGCAGGTTCGTGCGGCCAGTGGCAATGCACACAGAGCAGATACTGTTTTTCTCCGTTCCAGCTGCCCGTCCTTTTTCCGTGAAGTCCGGCCTTCCACTCACGGAGAATGGTTCCGTGACATTGGCCGCAGAGATTGTATGATTCCTCAAAAGGGACAAGCCTTCCGTTGGACAGTTTCAACTTGTCGCGGTTGCCCGGGTTGTGGCAGTCAAAGCACCATCCCCCCGGCATATGCTTCAGGGTAATATCCTGGTGCATCATCTCAAGTTTTCTGGGCGTGCGGTTTGCAGGCATGCCCTGATGACACTGAGAGCAGGGAAAGATGCCCGGGCTGAAAGGAGGGGGCGGAACAAGAAATTTCTTCGCGGGCGGCGCATGCTCCGCTGAGACGGCAAGCTGTGCTGACAGAATAACTGCTGCCGGCAGAATGAAAATACGGGCCAGTATTCTTAACGGTTGAAAAGAACGCATCATATCCCTTTATCTCTCTCCGTGATGACTGTTACCTTTATTATATTACAGAACAACAACGATACGGATAACAATTTGGGACAGGAAAGATAATCTGACATATAATGCCTGCAGGCCCCACGGCGAGGCCTGCAGGCATTATGAATTAATGAGATTCTTTGACGTCAAAGACGGGGAAAATTTTGGCAATGACCCAGAAGAGCACAAAGGGCATGACGAAAACCCCTGCAGCACCGACCAATCCTTCCTTGACTGTTTCCCAATCATGCGGAATAATCGGCAGGTGATAATGCATATAACCGGCAAAAGAGAGCGAAAATGCCTGGCCGCCGATAACGACGTTCCACCGCATCATGAAGACGCCGAACATTACGAGGAGAACCGCAAGTACTGCCCTGCGTATAGTGAGATTGGGCAGAAGAAAAAGAATGAACGGGATGAGGTTCCCGATCGTATACTGAAGGATAAAGATACTGGTAAAGTCCTTGCCGTAGATGACACTTCTGAGAACATCCCATGACTTCGTCGCAGTATATCCCCGGAAGACAAGGTCAAGAAGTTCAAGACTGATGGCAAATACCAGGAACAGCAGCAGATATTTTGCTGTCATGCGAATAACAGTGATCTCTGCGCTCTGAAGTTCTTCTGATGTCTGATGCATGGGCTGAACTGTTTTTTTGCGTTTCGCAAGGAATTTCCGTATCTCCATGGTCAGGATATAGGTGAGCATGCAGAGTGCGATCCCAGACACAATGGCAGACATGATAAATATGACCGGCATAAGCGGGGTCATCCAGAGCGCATTCGCCTTGACCGACCCGAAGATGAACCCTGCATATCCGTGGAGGAAGCAGGCGACCGGTATACCGAGTCCTGCCAGGATCCTGATTGCTTTTTCATCTTTTTTGAGTGATTCTTCGCTCACATCATACACGCCAAGGGTGAGTGAACAGAAGATGAAAAATTTAAACCATTCAGCAAGGGTTTTGTCCTGCTTCTCTTTCAGGGGCTGTGCAATATTCACAAAATGCCGGCGGTACAGGAACCAGAGCTCTGAAGCGACAATGGCCCCATAGGTTGAAAAAACAATGCCGAAGGCTGCAATAGCTGATGTGAAATGCGGCGTCATAAGGTTGTTGATACCTCTGAAGGGATGCTGCAGGTGCAGAATGATCGGCACCGGCGCTACAAAAAGCAGGGCAAAGGAAAAGACCAGCGCAAAGCGTGCAATGTCTTTCAGTTCCTTGATGCCGAAGACATGGTAGAGAGATGAGAGCACAAATGCCCCTGCGACAAGACCGGTCATGAAAGGATACATGACGATCTGTACGCTCCAGTAGATGTATTCGTTGGGATATACAAAGAGCTCTTTTACAGTCCAGAGTTCACCGTGTACCATGTTATTTTACCTCCCTGTCAAGGCCTATATAGAAGACCTGTGGTTTTGTACCGAATTCTTCCTTCAGGATGCCGACCCTTTCAGTCAAGATGATCTTGGTGATCGGGTCGTTGGGGTCCTTGATATTACCGATCTGTCGTGCGCCGAAGGGGCAGGCCTGTACACAGGCGGTTTTGAGACCCTTAGTGATCCTGTGATAGCAGAAATTGCATTTTTCTGCGGTGTGGTATTTGGGATGAAAGAAACGAACGCCATAAGGACATCCCATGATGCAGTAGCCGCAGCCGATGCACCAGGTCCTGTCAACGAGTACAATGCCGTCCGGAGCCTGGTACGTAGCACCTACAGGGCAAACCTGAACACAGGGAGGGTTTTCGCACTGATTGCAGAGCTTCGGCACAAAGAACGCCTTTTCGATCTCCTCGTCTTTTATTTCCTGAAACTTGTCCTTTCCCAGTTCGATCTTCGACGTGATAAAGCCGTCACGCGCACCCTTGGGCGTATCGGCAAACCGCTTCCCATCCTTGGTGATGACATAACGCTCAACCCACGTCCTTGTAACATTAGCATCATAAGGTATCTCGTTTTCCTGTTTGCATGCTTTAACGCAGAGTCCGCAGCCGACACACTTGTAGGTGTCAACAAGAAAGGCCCATCTGACCTTGGCATCACCGTCTTTCTTTGCGAGGAGTTCCCTCGGATTAATGAATTCGATCGCTGCAAGGGGAATGGATATGCCTGCTATGCCTTTGGCGGCATTCTTTAAGAAATCTCTTCTGTTCATTTCAATCCCTCCAGGCTGGGCTTATGAGGATTGTGGCACATGACGCATTCAATATCAGGGTTATGTTTATCAGGATCAATGCCCCTGATCTGCGCCCTTCCGCTTGAGGGATAGTGGAGTTTTGCATGGCACCTGAGGCAATGTGCCCTGGTTTTGTCGATGATGAGTTTAGGACGCTGCTCAGAGGGGTGATCGGCTATTGCATCGTTTGCCGGCCCATGACAGTTTTCGCACTGGATGATCGCATGGGGAGTTTTATCGATGGCTTGAACCTTGTCCGCGTGACAGCCTGAGCAATATTCCTTGCCCTGATACTTGACCTTAACCTGTGTTTTCCATTCTTCGATGTTGCCTTCCCTGTACCATCCATACATGTATCCCCGTTCATGGACACCGAAATCCTTGGGAACGTAGAAAACCCGGATGATAAGGACAATGACTACGAGGCCGATTACTACAAACAGCGGTCTGAATACATGATTCTTCATGCACTGCACCTCCCCTAAGCGTTACCATATTATACTGAAATCTGAGCGGACCGGATGTATATTTATCTGTTCCCGGCCCGCTCTGCCCTATATTTATTTTATAAAAAACTTCGGGTCCTTATATTCGTGACAGGTCACGCACTCTTTTTTGGCCTGCTCAGGCGTCACCTTCCAACTGTGCGGCTTATGGCAATTTTTACATGTCAGGTTCATCTGCAGATGGATCTCGTGTTTGCCTGTATAAGGAACCGTTGTGTGGCACTTGACCGTGCAGTTGGCCCAGTCAGGCCTTGCCCTGAGATGCGGGTTATGGCAAGTCCTGCATTCGAACTGCATAGGCGCCTTATCAGGGACATTTATCTTGACGGCCTTTTTGACGGTTTCCTCGGACGGTCTGAAATGCCTGACGTCAATCGTATTATCGCTTGTCAGTTCCTTCCTGACTTTTTCATCGCCATGACAGAAGAGACATTTCTTCCTCTCTGGCAGCAGGTTGGATGTGCGGTCAGTATGGCAGTTCAGGCAGGGTAGTTCACCCATCGGTATTTTTTCATGGGGCTTGTCTGTCGTTCCATGAGGACGGAACCCCTTGTCTTTGTGGCAGGTCAGGCAATACCGCTCTTCAAGAGAAAATTTGTGAGTTCTGTACCCATGGCATTTGGTGCATTCGATCTTTTCGATGAAAACGTGTTTTGCATGATACCGTGATTTGCTGATGTCAGGGGCCTTGGGGAACTTCTCGTCCCTTTCCCAGTGGCATCTCAGGCAGAGGGTCCGGGGAACGATGACCTCGCCGTGCCTCGGTGCGACAGATCGCTGGCCGAGGAAGGCAAAACGGTACATCTGGACCATCTGGTCTTTCTTTGATGAATGATGACACTCATGGCAGTTGATATTGGCGTGTTCGCTTTTGGCCCATTGCTTGTTCGCATCGTCATGCACATGGCAGGCAAAGCAGGCGTTAGGATCGTTTTCGAAGTAATCATTAATCTTGTAGGCAATAAAGCTCATGATGATAACGAACATCAGAGCACCGATTGCTATGATGATTTTCGCCTTTGGTGTCAGTTTATCTGAAAACCAGTTTGCAAAATTGTTGACCAGCTTGATCGGATTCAATGTCATATAGTACCTCTATTTTAGAAAATTTTTCGGGTCTTTGTATTCATGGCACTTAACGCAGTCTTTTTTTGCCTGTTCAGGAGATACCTTCCATTCGTGCGGTTTGTGGCAATCCTTGCAAGTCAGGTTCATCTGCAGATGCAGTTCGTGCTTGCCAACATTGAGAACATTCTTGTGGCATTTAGTCGTGCAGTTGTTCCAGTCAGGCCTCGCCTTGACATGAGGATTGTGACACTCGTAACAATGGAACTGCATAGCTGCGTTGGCAGAGATCTTTAGTTTGATAGCCTTTTGAATTGTTTCCTGCTTCGGCTGGAAATGCCTGACGTCGATGGTGCCGTCAGCGATCAGTTCCTGTCTCACCGATTCACCCCCGTGACAAAAGAGACATTTCTTTCTGCCCGGCATAAGGTCTGATGTCCGGTCTGTGTGACAGTTGAAACAGGGAAGGCTCCCCATGGGCAAACACGCCTTATTGCCCTTAGCGTCTGTCGTCTGCATGGCCGCATCATGAGGCTGAAGTTCCTTGTTCAGGTGACAGGTGACGCAATACCGCTCTTCCATGGTAAACTTATGCGTCTTATATCCATGGCACTTGGTGCATTCGATCTTCTCGTTGAAAACGTGCTTTGCGTGATACCGTGACTTGCTGATATCAGGGGCCTTGGGGAACTTCTCGTCCCTCTCCCAGTGGCACCTGAGACAGAGAGTCCTCGGCACAATCACTTCGCCATGGCGCGGCGCTACGGACCTTTGCCCCATGAAGGCAAAACGGTACATCTGGATGAGCTGGTCCTTCTTGGTCGAATGGTGGCACTCGTGGCAGTTGATGCCGGCATGCTCGCTCTTTGCCCATTGCTTGTTCGCCTCATCATGCACATGACAGGCAAAGCAGGCATTAGGGTCATTTTCGAAGTAGTCATTGATCTTGTAGGCGGCAAAGAGCATGGCGAGGGAAAAAAGAAGGAGGATACCCATGATGACGATTCGAGCCTTTGTGGAAATTCCCTGGCTGAACCATATCATAGCCTTTTTTACGAGACTGATCGGATTGAACATCAACAAATTCCTCCCCAACTACCTGCTGTTCTATTTATGTATTTTTGTCAGGCTTACGTAAGCTGCTTTTACTGTTGCTTCAATATCTTTTTCCGAATGCGCAAGTGACATGAACCCGGCCTCGAACTGTGACGGAGCCAGATTTATGCCCTGCTCCAGCATTTCCGAGAAGAACTGCGAGAATTTCCTGGCATCCGCTTTTTTTGCTGTTGCATAGTCTGTTACATCAATATCCGTGAAATAGGTGCAGAACATGCTGCCTGCCCGGTAAAAGCGCGTTGCAACCCCCGCTTTTTTTGCTGCGTCCTTGAGCCCTTTTTCGAGCATTGCGGATTTAGTTTCCATGGTTCTATAGATTCCTGGTCTTGAAAGCTCTTTTATGGTTTCAATACCTGCTGTCATGGCAAGAGGGTTCCCTGAGAGTGTCCCTGCCTGATAGACCGGGCCTTCCGGAGAGATCATGGACATAATATCTTTTCTGCCGCCGTAGGCGCCCACGGGCAGTCCGCCGCCGATCACCTTGCCCAGACAGGTCATATCAGGCTTTATGCCATAATATGCCTGTGCTCCACCAAAGGCTACTCTGAATCCTGTCATAACTTCGTCGAAGATGAGCACAATGCCGTGTTTTTTCGTGAATTTTCTCAGGGTTTCCAGAAATCCGGGCTGTGGAAGCACGCAGCCGATATTGCCGACAACAGGCTCGACGATCACACAGGCGATGTTCTTGCCATCTTTTTCGACGAGATGTTTGAAAGCATCGCCATCATTAAAGGGAAGCGTGAGTGTATTCCGTGCATATGACTTAGGCACTCCGGGACTGTCAGGCAGGCCAAAGGTCACAGCCCCCGATCCTGCCTTGACGAGAAGTCCGTCCGCATGACCATGGTAGCAGCCTTCAAATTTGACGATCTTGTCCCGTCCGGTAAACCCCCGCGCAGCCCTGATGGCAGACATGGTCGCCTCAGTGCCGGAATTCACCATGCGGACCTTGTCCATGGAAGGGTATAGCTTGAGCACGAGTTCAGCAAGTTCGATCTCAAGTGAAGTCGGTGCGCCGTAGCTCGTGCCTTTTTCTGCTGCCTTCTTGAGCGCATTTACCACACGCGGGAACGCATGGCCGAGGATCATAGGACCCCAGGAAAGAACGTAATCTATATAGGAGTTGCCGTCAACGTCATAGATGCGGGAACCCTTTGCTCGGTCAACAAAAAGAGGGTTGCCCCCCACAGCCTTAAAAGCCCGCACAGGGCTGTTTACGCCGCCGGGAATGGCAGCTGATGCCCTTCGAAACAAACTCTTTGAAATGGAGTGTTTTTTCATAACCATTTAATCTATCACAAAAAAAGTTTTTGTGTCAAAAATCTGCGCATATTTTTTCGTAGATATGCTATAACAAAGGCACTTTATTTACGGAGGCTATCAGATGAGAAGAGTTGCAGTACTATGTTTTTTTGCGCTGGCATTAGTATCCTGTTCGAGGAAGGAGTCTGAGGTAAAGGGCCCCTATCTTGCGAAGATTGACAATACGGCAGTGACCCAGGCGGATTTTGACCGGGAGTTTCAGGCGCTGCCTGATTATGCCCAGCAGATCTTCACCGATGATGCAGGAAAAGAGAAGTTCCTGAACGAGATCATTAATAAGGAACTTCTTTACAAGGAAGCGGTCAAGAAGGGCTATGACAAAGGCCAGGATTACCTGAAAAAAGTTGAAGAGTTCAAGAAGCTTTCCCTTGTGTCGGAACTCTTCGAAAAAGAGATCATGGCAAAGGCGAAGGTCTCTGATCAGGAAACAAAGGACTATTATGACAAGAACAAGGATGACTTCATTGTCGCAAAAGAGATCAAGGCGAGCCATATTCTGGTAAAGACCGAGGAGGAGGCTCAGAAAGTCCTCGCCCGTTTGAAGAAGGGCGAGAAATTCGATGCGGTTGCAAAGGCTGTTTCTATTGATACGGGATCAGCAAAGAATGGCGGAGACCTCGGCTTTTTCAAAAAGGGCCAGATGGTGCCTGAGTTTGAACGGGCAGCCGCAGCGCTCAAGGCTGGAGAGATTACCAGTTCACCGGTCAAGAGTCCCTTTGGTTACCATATTATCAAGGTTACAGACAAGAAGACCGGTGATCCCATTCCCTTTGACAAGGTGCGCGACCTGGTCTCGCAGAAACTTTCCGGAGAGAAGCAGAAAGGGGTCTTTGACGCATATGTGGCTGAATTGAAGAAGACCCACAAGGTAGAGATTAACAAGGAAGCCTTGACGGCAAAGCCGGGACCGGCAAAAACGGACAAGCAGGAAGCCCCTGAAAAGCCTGAGGAAAAGAAGGCTGAACCGAAAAAGGAAGAGCCTAAAAAATAGCTGCAGAATTCAGAATACAAAAATCAGGAGCCAGATTCAGATGTGTCTGAATTCTGGCTCTTTTTTTGTCCGTCTGAGTTCTGTTCATAAAATACCTCCTGCCCTTCCTCTGACAAAGTGAGGTATTGTTATAGTGTCCCGTCTTTGTCAACCAGGGTGAGGGACAATTTGTTTAAGGTTGCTTCTCCTCTTTCGTTTCCAGCTCCTGACCTCCAGCCGCTGTCTTCATAATCTCTATCCATATGGGCAAGGCTGCCGAGGCTCCTGTTTCTTTGCTGCCGATGGGCTTATGATCGTCTCTGCCTACCCATACGCCGACTGCGAGGTTATCGTCAAAACCGATGAACCAGGCATCTGTGTAGTCGTTTGTGGTTCCGGTTTTGCCGTACACAGGACGCTTTAGTTCTTTTGCCCGCGTACCTGTGCCTTCTTTAACAACAGCACCGAGCAATATTCTCAGCTCCTTAACAACGCCCTCTTCAAAAATATCCGTCTGTTTCGGCAGGACTTCGTCGATAACGATCTTGTCTCTGTTTTCGATTCGGTCATAAGGGATCAGCTCCATTTTCTTGCCGAATGCAAAGACTGCATATGCACGGGTCATCTCGATGAGTGTTACATCTGATGCGCCGAGCGCAAGCGGCATGTAAGGCTGAAGGTCGCTCCTGATGCCGAGGTCCCGGGCGGTCTGGATCACATTTTCGAGCCCAACCTTGCTTGCGAGCCTTACCGCTGCCGTGTTTAAGGAACGGGCAAGGGCTGTTCTCAGAGATACGACACCGTGATATTTCCCGTCATAATTTTTTGGTGTCCACATCTGGCCCGGCCTGTTGCCTTTGAAGGATATGGGCGCGTCATGTATCGTGTCTTCGGATGTCGTGCCGTCCTTGAGTGCGGTCGCATAAACAAAGGGCTTGAACGCAGAGCCCGGCTGCCGTAAGGCTTGGGTTGCCCTGTTGAACTGGTTTTTCCAAAAATCAAATCCGCCGACCATTGCCTTGATATGGCCGGTGCGAAGATCTATGGCAACGAGCGCTGCCTGTATCCCGGGTTTGCAACGTTTTTCAACGGACTTGACGCCGTTTGTAAGCGCCTTTTCTGCTGCCTGCTGCAGCTTCAGATCAATCGCTGCATGGATTTTATATCCGGCAGTATAAAGCTCACTGCCGTATTTCTGCTCCAGCTGCTGTCTAAGAAGCTCGACAAAATAAGGTGCTTCATATCTCCGGTAATGGGGTGCTGTGGGTATGGGCTCTGCCATTGCCTCATCATATTGCTGCCGTGTGATGAACTTATGCTGGAGCATCTGCTGCAGCGTAATGGAGCGCCTCTCCTTTGCCTTGTCAGCGTTTCTGAACGGAGAATACTGTGAAGGAGCCTTGGGGAGGGACGCGAGGAGCGCTGCCTCAGCCACGGTCAGATCTTTTACGGTCTTCCCGAAATAGGTCTGACTCGCTGCCTCAATGCCGTAGGAGCGTGTGCCAAAATATGCCTGGTTCAGATAAAGACCGAGGATCTCATCTTTGGTATAGCGCTTTTCGATCTGTATAGAAAGTGCTGCCTCCCGAATTTTCCGTTTTATTGATTTTTCCGGTTTCAGAAAAAGCATTTTTGCGAGCTGCTGGGTGATGGTGCTGCCACCCTGTCTCATGCCACCTGCCCTGATATCGTGAGAGAGCGCGCGGGCAATGCCGATGAGATCAACACCCGGATGGCTATAGAAACGGACGTCCTCGATCGCGATAATGGCTTTTTTTACATGCGGGGGGATCTCATAGTGAGGGATGAATGTCCTGCGCTCCACATAGAACTCAGCTAATACCTGACCGTCGCTGGAATAGACCTTTGAGGATTCGACCGGTACATATTCCTCAATGGCATTGACCTTGGGAAGGTCAGAGAGCGTCCAGTAGAGAAAGCCGCCGCCAACACCCGCAAGTGAGCCAAGGACGAAGAATATGATGCTAAGGATCCTGAATCGGGATCTCTTTTCTGCCTTCTGAAGATCATCTTCAAGAACTGACATGATCTATTATACAGAAGTTAAGGACGAGATTGCCCCCTCTTGGGTTGAGTTTCGCGGCGCAAGCAACGCCCTGATTTTATGCGCTGAAGGGTTGCTGGTGCTGAACTTATGTGTTGACTCATCATGATTACTCATGGTATTATTGCCGTAAAGTTTTGAGGTTTTTGAACTGGTAAGATCAGAACGACTGTCAGATACCCCTGCCTTTGCAAGGGGTTTTTATTTTTCGGGGGGACCATGGCGAACAGACAGCAGCATGCTGCAAAGCTGGAATTAAAAAAACAAAATACCTTTGCGGCCGGATTGCTTTCGGAACGCTTTCCTCAGGTCACCGGCATGGTGATCCATATGACTTATTACCAAAATGGCATTAACCCTGTCCTCATGGTGCGCACGCTCAACGTCTTTCCTACTTCTCCCGCATACTTCAAAATGGACTGTATGATTAAAGGGTGCGATAACGGCGGATTTGACCTTACTCCGGTAATTAAGGGTATGATCAAAGACCGCAAGAAAGAGAAAAAGGGCTCAATGGACTGTAAGGGAAAGGTCGATATGGTCTCCGGTGATCATGCAAGTGTAGAGTATGAGATCTCGATCAAATACGGCAAGGCAGTTCGTTAAGTCCGCTGTCTGCTTCCCTTCTGCTCTCGTTATCTCCCGCTGCATTACCGAGACATGCTACAATGAACTAATTCCCTGGACCTGCGGAGATCGGCAATGACAAAACAGATGCTTTTTGGAAGATACCTTGTCGAAAAAGGTGTTATAGCGATGGAGGCGGTCATTAATGCGAGGCTGCTCCAGCGCAGAAGGAACCGGCAGATAGGCGACCTTGCCATGGCTCGGGGATGGTTGACCGAACATGCGGTCATGAGGATCCTCATCATACAGGAGGAGACGGGCGAGATGTTCGGGGAGATAGGTGTCAGACTGAAATATATTTCACAGGAGCGCATTGACGAACTGCTCGGGTATCAGCGGGAGGCTTATCTGCTCTTTGGTGAAGCGTTGGTCGAACTGAATGTTATTACCGTTGATGTGCTGAAACAACATCTTCAGGAGTTTCGGGGCTGAGAGACTGACTCTCCGATGGAGGGCCGGCAGGATTTAAAGAAGAGGAATAACTTCGCCTCAACGCCCCTGAAAGGCCTTTTCCAGTGCGGCGATCTTCCCCAGCCTTTTTTTGTGGCGTTCAGCATTTGAAAACTTTGCTGCGAGGAAGACGGAAATGATCTCTTCCGCAAGATTGGGACCTATGACCCGCGCGCCGAGGCAGAGCACGTTCATGTCATCATCTTCAACTCCCTGGCGAGCTGAAAACGTATCATGACATACCGCTGCCCTGATCCCCGGGATTTTGTTTGCTGCGATGCAGGCGCCGACGCCGCTTCCGCAGACGATGATGCCGCGAACCGCTTTTCCCCTGATTACCTGAGTTGCAACAGCAAGGGCAAAATCAGGATAATCAGAGGGTTTGTCATTATGCGCGCCGACATTGATTACCGTATGGCGGTTCTTCCTGAGCATTGAAATAATCTCCTGTTTCAGATGAAACCCGCCGTGGTCTGAACCGATCGCTATTTTCATTCGTCTATGTTCTGAGTAGTTTCTTTGCCCTTGCTGCGATATTTTCTTTCGTAAACCCAAACTTCTCGAACAGAATCTTTGCCGGTGCAGAAGCACCGAAACGGTCGATGCCGATCACATCGCCCCTGAGGCCTACGTACCGATACCAGCTCTGCGTTGCAGCAGCTTCGACCGCAAGTCTTTTCTCTACCTTCAAAGGGAGGACTGCATTCTTATAGGCTGCTGTCTGCTGTTCAAAGACCTCGAAGGAAACCATGTTTACCACACGGGTTTTTACTCCGTTCTCCTGAAGCTCCTCGGCGGCTGCAAGAGTCGGATGTATTTCTGCACCTGAAGATAGAAGGATAATATCGGGCGTGCCCTTGCAGTCAAGAAGCACGTACCCGCCTTTTTCTGCTCCCTCTGCAGGGCCGTATTTTTTTCTGTCCAGCACCGGGAGGTTCTGCCGCGAGAGGATCAGCGCATGCGGCCTTTTGGGGTCCCTGATGGCGAGCTTCCATGCAATAGCGGTCTCATTTGCATCGGCAGGCCGGATAACGTACAGATGCGGCATTGCCCTGAGACTGCTGAGATGGCCTACAGGCTGATGTGTCGGGCCGTCTTCGCCAAGGCCGATAGAGTCATGGGTAAAGACATAGACACCGTGTGTTTCCATGAGCGCTGCAAGCCTGATGGCAGGTCTCATATAATCGGAGAAAACAAGGAATGTGCCGCCGTATGGAATAAGCATTTTGCTCAATGCCATGCCGTTCATAATAGCACCCATGGCATGTTCCCTGACGCCGAAGTGAATATTCCTGCCGCCTTTTGCAGCGCCGAAGTCTGCATATTTTTTGAGATGCGTGTTGTTCGATGGTGCGAGGTCTGCCGAGCCGCCGACGAGATGAGGGAGCTTGTCAGCTATTGCATTAAGCACCTTGCCCGAGGCGCTCCGCGTTGCAATACTTCCGTCTGCCGGCGTGAACACAGGCAGAAGTTTTTCCCAGCCTTCGGGAAGTTTTCCTGTCGTGATCGTGTCCCATGACTTTGCAAGTTCGGGATATTTCTTTGCATAGTTCCGGAACATGCTTCTCCATGAGCTTTCTTCTATTTTTCCCTTCGGAACAGCCTTCCTCATCTGCCTGAGCGCCTGAGCCGGAATGTAGAACTTTTTCTGCGGCCAACCAAGGTTCTGCTTGGTGAGTTTCAGCTCCTCTTCACCGAGCGGCGAACCATGCACATCCGGCGTGTCCTGCTTGTGCGGACTGCCGAAGCCGATATGGGTGCGCACCAGAATAATGGACGGCCTGCTCTTATCCTTCTTTGCTGCCGCAATGGCCTTTTCAATGCCCTTGAGATCTTCTCCGTCAGCATGCTGCACATGCCATCCGTAGGCATCGAATCTCTTTGCAACGTCTTCAGTAAAGGCAATATCCGTTGTACCTTCAATGGTGATCTTATTGTCAGAGTACAAATATATGATCTTGCCGAGTTTCAGGTGGCCGGCTAATGACGCAGCTTCTGATGAAAGACCTTCCATAAGGTCTCCGTCGCTCACAATGCCGTAGATGTTATAGTCGAGGAGAGGGAATCCCGGTTTATTGAACATATCGGACAGATATTTCTCTGCCATGGCCATGCCGACTCCTGTTGCAAAGCCCTGGCCGAGAGGCCCTGTGGTTGTTTCGATGCCGCAGTCAAGACAATACTCGGGATGGCCCGGCGTCTTGCTCTCCCACTGTCTGAAGTTTTTTATGTCATCGAGCGAAATGTTGTGACCAGTCAGGTGGAGCAGGCTGTACAGAAGCATTGAACCATGGCCTGCTGAGAGTACGAACCTGTCGCGGCTCTGCCAGTGGGGATTTTTCGGGTTATGTCTCAGGAACCTGCTCCAGAGCACATATGCCATGGCAGCATCTCCCATAGGCATGCCGGGATGGCCTGAATTTGCCTGCTGCACAGCGTCAGCAGAGAGCATTCGTATCGTGTTGATGCAGAGCTGGTCAATATTCATCTGTTTCAATGGCGCCTCCAAGTATCGTGGTTATTTCAGAAGACAGGAATCTCCCCCTGTGACGGCAAACATCGGGTGCAATGATGTTACAAAAATCATGCAGTGCAAATCAACTTTGGCACGGAAAGAGCATCAAATATTGCCGGGGACACATGATATAATGAAGCATATTCTGAACTGCTGAGGAGTCATGCATGAAACAGTTTCGCTGGTATCTGTCCCTAACCGCAGCGCTGGTCGGTATTTCAGCGCTACTGTATCTTTTACAAATAGCGGTCTTTCACAAGACCGAGGACACTTTTTTTTATATGCTTCAGGATATTGCCTTTGTGCCGGTCCAGGTGCTGCTCGTGACCCTCTTTTTGAACCAGCTGCTCACCATGAGGGAAAAGAGGGTTCTTCTGAAGAAACTGAACATGCTGATCGGTACGTTCTACATCGAGGTGGGCACTGACCTGATGAAGCATCTGTACCGATTCGGCAGTGATCTGTCATCAGTGCGCGCAAAAATGCTTGTCTCAGGCAAATGGACAGAAAAGGATTTTATGAATGCCCGTATCGCATTGAAAAACGCCCACTACGATATTGACAGCAGAATGGGTAATCTCAATGAACTCAGGGTGTTTCTTTCAGAAAAAAGGACTTTTCTGCTCAGCCTTCTTGCAAACCCGAACCTTCTTGAACATGATGCCTTTACCGATCTGCTCTGGGCGGTCTTTCATCTTGTTGAGGAGCTTGCTGCACGGAAAGATTTTACGGACCTTCCGAAATCGGATTTTGACCATCTTTCCGGTGATATTAAACGTGCATACTCCCAGTTGCTTGTAGAGTGGCTTTCTTACATGAGGCATCTTAAAGAGGATTATCCGTATCTGTTCTCTCTGGCGGTCAGGATGAATCCCATGGACGCGGACGCTAATCCGGTTGTAAGGGAATAAGGGATACCCCTACGGGCCCAATGCCTCTTTGGTCATGCGCTCGGCTGTTTCGAATACCGCTTTCTTGCCTTCCTCGGTTCGTGCCTCGATATAGAACCTTACCTTTGGCTCTGTGCCTGAAGGCCTGATCATGAGCCATGAGCCGTCATCGAAGACCAGTTTAGTGCCGTCAACCGTGATAACATTCTTTACGGTTCGTATGTGTCCGCCGATATCTACTGTTGTGCCTTGCCGGTAAAGCTCGCCGATTACCGAGAGCTTCCTGATCAAAGGATTTCCCACAAGTGAACGGTCAACAGATATGCCTGAACGATCAGGATAGAAATGACCGAACTCATCCATGATCTCCCCGAGATAGACACTCAGATTCTTGCCGGTCACTGCCATCATCTCTATTGCAAGGAGAAGACCGAAGAGCGCATCTTTTTCGAGCGTGTGGTTGTGCCCCGAGATGCCGTCTGACTCCTCAAAAGCAGCGATCGCTCGTTCATTCGAAGAGGGGAGGAGAAACGGTCTGAAGTTCTTGAACCCGACCTTTGTCTCTTTGATCGGTATGCCGAGCTTTTCTGCGACTGCGTTAACGCAGTTGCTTGTCCCGACCGATTTTGCGACGACACCCCTGAATTTTTTGTGTACGTAGAGGAAATGGAGGGCCATGGCCCCAAAATAATTCATTGCTATCTGTGTCGCGCCGTCGGAGAAACGGATGCGGTCGCCGTCAGGGTCCATGATCACGCCGAGTTTCAGCGCAGCTGAGCTTTCAGCAAGGACCTTCTCTGCACCTGCCATATTCTTTTCAGAAGGCTCGGGTGCAACACCGCCGAAGAGATAATCATCTTCAGTCCTGAGATACGTGATCTTCGCGCTTGTGCCGAGAATCCTTTCTGCCCTGCCGCGCGTAGCCCCATGGACATTATCAATGCAGATGATACAATCCGCCTCTGCAATGAATTTCCTGATCTTCTGAAGGTCGATCGTTTTTCTCTGTTCGATATATTCGAGATAGAGCGAGGTCAGGTCAACGTTATCAACATGAGCGGGCCTGACAGATAGAGGCGCCGCAGCTTCCTGCATCATGCGATTGGCTATCTCTTCGATCTTCGTGGTTATTTCCGAGCCGGCCGGCCCGCCGTCAGAAGGATTGAACTTGAACCCTGCGTAGTTTGCCGGATTATGCGACGGCGTCAGGTTAACAGCGCATGCTGCCTTAAGCATTTCAATGCCTGCCGAGAACTCAGGGGTTGCAGCCTCTCCTGCATACCAGGTCTTTATGCCAACATGCTGAAGAAGACCGATCACCTCCATGCTGAACTCAGAGCCGAGGAACCGGTTGTCATGGCCGACAATGACTCCACGCCTTTTTATCTCATCGAAATCCATTACTCCCATTGCCCGCATGACTGTGGGATCAGCTGACATGAGCATCTCTATGATCGCAGAAGTCACAATGCGGACATTATTGAACGTATAATCGGTTCCAATCTCGCCACGCCATCCTGAGGTGCCGAAAACGACTTCTGCCGGCGAGGTATTCTCACGCGCGAACTTTTCGATTTCCGACAGAAGATGGCTGTTCTTCTCTGGATCGGAAAGTATTGTTTTCCAGCATGACGCAGCATCAGTATGAGAAGATAGCATTGTTGCTCCTTACCTTTTTTATTTTCTATTTTACTGCAAAGTCCATACGTCGGCAACAGGAGGATGCGTGGCTGATTTCGCATGAAAAAAGAGTTGCAGCCGCTTCAATATGATAGAATGGGCTGAAAGGACTTCCCTGGAGGATCTTGATGAAGGATACCAACAAGAAGATAAGGCTGGTGGATCTGATGATCTGCCTGTCTGATGCTATGGACTTTATCGATCCTTCCGTCGTTGACCATCACAAGAGGGTAGCCTATATCGCGCATAGCATGGCCGCGGAAATGGGCCTTCCTTTGGCTCAACAGAAGGAAATAGTGCTGGCCGGAGCCCTCCACGATATAGGGGCCTTCAGTCTCGCAGAACGCCGGAATACCCTGGCCTTTGAGGTCTTGAATCCGCACAGGCATGCTGAAAACGGTTATGCCCTGCTCAAACTCTTCTCCCCTCTTTCGCTTGTGGCTTCCATGGTTCGATACCATCATGTTCCATGGGATGATGGATCCGGCAGGGAACATAAAGGACAGGAAGTTCCCCTGTCCAGCCATATGCTTCATCTGTCTGACCGGATAGCCGTATTGATCAACAGGAAAAAAGAGATCCTGAGCCAGGCGAACAGGATATGCAGGACCATTCAGGCAAACGCCGGAAGGCTGTTCAGCCCTGAGCTTGTGGATGTATTCAGGACCCTTTCGGAAAAGGAATATTTCTGGCTTGACCTTGCTTCTCCATCCATCCAGACCATCCTGTCCCAGAGGCTGCGGACTGCCCGGATCGGCGTTACCTCAAAGGATATGCTCGGTTTTTCGCAACTTTTTTCCAGGATTATAGACTTTAAAAGCCCGTTCACTGCCACCCATTCAAGCGGGGTGGCAGCCAGTGCGGAATTTCTGGCAGGCAAACTGGGATTCGCGCGGCAGGAATGCACTGCTATGAGGATCGCAGGCTATATGCATGATCTTGGCAAGCTTGCCGTTCCTGTTGAGATCCTTGACAAACCTTCCCAGCTCAACCGGAGGGAATTTAATGTGGTGAGGCATCATACGTTCTACACATACAGGATCCTTGAGCCTATCGCTGCCCTGCAGACGATCAATGCATGGGCCGCATTTCACCATGAACGGCTGGACGGCTCCGGGTATCCCTTCCATCTGAAAGAAAAGGATCTCCCCCTCGGTTCGCAGGTCATGGCTGTTGCAGATGTTTTTACCGCACTGACCGAAGATCGCCCTTACCGGCTCGGCATGAAGCGGCCTGAAACATTAAGGGTGCTTGATGATATGAGAAAGCGTTCAGCATTAAACGGTCAGATCGTGGCTGTCCTCGGTGAACACTTCGACGAACTCGATGCGATCCGTATGGCTGCCCAGGCCGATGCAAGGACCAAATACCAGACTGCAGCACTTTGAAGAAACGAACCCCCTGAGGAGGCCTGCTTTATCTGTCTTGTTGAATGTCTGCGCATTATTGCTCCGTTGCCGCAACTTCTAAGAAGTCGATAATCTGTGCTAATATAGGGAACTTTTTTTGAGATCAGGAGGATTCCATGGCAAAGACATACAATATAGCGCTTATCCCTGGCGACGGCACAGGACCTGAAGTTGTACGGGAAGGAGTCAAGGTCCTTAATGCTGCGGCTGTGAGGGCCGGTTTTAAGCTTGAGTTTACAACGTTTGACTTCGGTGCAGAGCGGTATTTGAAGACCGGAGAGACGCTTCCGGACAGCGCTATCGAAGAGTTCAGGAAATTTGACTCCATGTTTTTAGGAGCGATCGGACACCCTGACGTCAAACCCGGTATCCTCGAGACCGGGATTCTCCTCAAGACGCGCTTTGCCCTTGACCAGTATATCAATCTCAGGCCGGTCAAGCTCTATCCCAACGTCGAAACCCCGCTTAAGGACAAGGGGCCTGAACATATCGATTTTGTGGTTATCCGCGAAAACACGGGCGGCATTTATACCAGCATCGGCGGGGCTACACGCGTAGGCACACACGATGAGATCGCCACGCAGTTGATGGTGTACGACCGCAGGACTGTTGACCGCTGCCTGAAGTATGCCTTTGAACTGAAGAAAAAACGCAACGCAATGAATCCGAAATACGCTGCAAAGCCGATCACGCTTATCCACAAGCGGAATGTGCTCACCCATTGCGGCGACCTCTGGTATCGCGCTTTTGAAGAGATGGGTGAAAAACAGTATCCTGAGCTGAAGCGCGATTATAACCATGTTGATGCGGCGAACATGTGGTTTGTGAAGAACCCTGAATGGTTTGACGTGGCTGTAACAGAAAACCTTTTCGGCGATATCATTACTGATCTCGGTGCCATGATCCAGGGTGGTCTTGGCGTGGCCTCAGGAGGCAATATCAATCCTGAAGGCGTTTCGATGTTCGAGCCGATGGGCGGCAGTGCCCCCAAATACACAGGAAAAAATGTGATCAATCCGATGGCAGCGATCGGCGCGGCAATGATGATGCTTGACACGCTTGGCGAGTCAAAGGCAGCCCAGGGGATCGAGGCGGCAATGATCGCGGTGATGCAGAAGATGAAGAGCCAGGCTGCCGGCCATATGGGTATGAGCACGACTGAGGTGGGCGACAGTATCGCAGACCTCGTAGCGAAGAAATAGTAAGGGTCGAAAGCTTAGAGCAACATCAATTCAAAAATCCCTCCTACCCTCCCTTTGTCAAAGGGAGGAATCAGTGACCCCTCTTTGGCAAAGAGGGGCGAGGGGAGATTTGTTTATTGTAGCAACTCATTTCTGCATCTTCTTTATCGCCTCGCCAAGTTTCTGAATTTCTTCGCCATACAGGGCCCAGTTGCCTTCTCTCTGCGCTTTTATGGCGCGGTCGAAATGTTCCTTTGCAACTGCTGCCAGTTTCCTGTCCTCTTTCACTGCAGGCAGCCTGACATTGCCGGCAGCCAGGGCCTCGTCCGTAACCTTCATCTCTCCGAAGATCTTTGAAAGCGCGGCATCAAGGGTCTCTTCCATGGCAATACGGTTTTCGTAAGCCACAATGACCCGTTTGAGCTCAGGTATCTTGCCGGTCTCTGCGCGCAGATACAGGGGCTGGACATAGATCAGCGAATTCTCAATGGGTATGACCAGAAGTGTGCCCTGGATCACCTGAGAGCCGCGCTGGTCCCAGAGCGATATCTGCCGGGATATCTCTGTGTCCTGATTAAACCTGGCAACGATCTGTTTTGGGCCATACACAAGTCTGTCCTTGGGAAAGCGATATACCACAAGCTTTCCGTAATCATCGCCATCGCTCCGTGCAACCATCCAGGCAGAAAGGTTGTCCTTCTTTTTTGGGTTGAAGGGGAGCATCAGGATAAACTCTTCCTTCTTCTCTTCAGGAAGCTTCATGATCGTGTAGTACGACTCCATCACTGCTTTGTCCGTGCCGCCTAATGCCGGAATCTCCCACTGATCTTCTTTATTATAGAAGCTCTGAGGGGCTTCCATGTGATAGGTTGAATAAATCTGCGTCTGAATATCGAAGATATCCAGGGGATAGCGTATATGCTTTCTCAGATCAGCCGGCATGTCGGCAAGCGGCTTCAGTGTTCCGGGAAATATTGCATCGATCGTTCTGATCAGAGGGTCTTCTTTGTCTGTTACATAGAACGTTAAACTGCCGTCAAAGGCATTGATCGCAATCTTTACCGAGTTCCGCATGTAGTTCATGCCCTTTGCAGAAGGCTGAGAATAGGGGAACCGCCTGCTTACGGTGTATGCATCCACCATCCAGACAAGATGACCGTCATCAGCGATTACCATATAGGGGTCGGCATCGAGCATCAGGAACGGCATCACTTTGTGCACCCTTTCCATGATGTTCCTGTGAAAAAGGAGCTTGCTTTGATTAGTGAGGTCGTTCGAAAGAAGAAGCTTCATCGATCGGAAATAGGCGGAAAAGGCCATTTTCTTCAGAAAGGAATCGAGCTTCACCCCGCTTTTGGCTGAATATTCAGTAAAGACATTTTCTTCTCCTGAGGGGTAATCAAACTCCCTGGATTTTGTATTGACGATCACATAAGGGCTTGAGAGCCTGCCGAAATAGATCTCAGGTCTGCTCACCTTGATCGCTTCTGACGTGGATATCGGAGGGATGTCCCTGATGAGCAGCACCGGAAGTCCTTCAGGAGTCACCTGATTCACCGGACCGAGTGTCAATCCGTATCCATGGGTAAAGGTCAGGGTTTCGTTGATCCAGTTCCGGGTCGGGATGCTTTCGCTCGACAGCTCTCTTGGCGACAGCATGGTCTGGCGGTATTCTCCGTTGATCATGTACCGGTCATTGCCCACGGACGAAAAACGGTAATAGGTCCGGATCTCCTGGATCTGGCTGTAGGTATCAAGCAGGGGCCTATGATCCCAGAGGCGTATGTTTTTTATGGTCGCGCTGTTTTTCTTGATATCACTCCTGTCGAGTGCCGTGCTGCCTGAGATGTCCCTGTCCTGCACCTTGTCGAGCCCGAAGGCCTTGCGCGTGAAAGCGATGTTGTTTTTAATATAGGGCGTTTCCTTGACAAGCTCGTTCGGCGCAACAACGAACTTCTGCAGGATCGCAGGATAGACCGTGCTGCCGAAAAAAGAGATTGCGATATATGCAGCAACGCCGGCCCCGAGCAGGAGGCTGCGTCTCAGGCGCAGATTGGCAATGAAGAGGATGGCTAATGCCAGGGCCATCACGATCCGCGCCTTCATGAAGGGGATCACTGCGTGCACGTCAGTGTATGTGGCGCCCGCAATATGGCCATGCGACGAATAGAGGATAGCATGCATGGCTATATAAGATTTCCATGCCAGTACAGCGAGGATCATGGCCCCAAGCAGAGAGATATGCGCCGACGCAGTGCGTTCAGCCGTTACACCGCGGCTGTTGAAATACAGCGCTCCCTTGATAACGTAGATCAGGGCGAGTGCACCAAGCGTTGCCCAGAGAGTGAACTGGAGTGCATTGGCTACGAGCGCGTGGGCAGGCAGACTAAACAGATAAAAAGAGACATCTTTGTTAAAGATCGGATCAGCATAGCCGGATGCAGTCCTGTGGATGTAGGAGAGAAGTGTGAACCAGTTGGCATTGAACAGGGATGCCATGAACAGGCCTGTCAGAACCGGAACAATGATCCTGATCCAGTCTATATGCCGGAGGATATCGAGCTGCGGCATGGCCTGGACGTTTAGGGGGATAACAACCGCCCTGCCTTTCATTGCCCGCAGCGCGACCCGTATATTCAGGTATGTAAAGAGAAAGCCCCCAAGCGCGCCGGCAAGGGCAGAGAAGGCCTGGCCCTGAACCCTCGTGTTGAATATCAGTTCCAGTCCGATATCCCTGAACCAGAGCCAGTCAATGTAAAGTGAAAGAAATTCCGGCAGGAATATAAGCAGAAAAAAAAGTGTGATAAATGAGAACAGCAGTTTTCCGAATGGCCTTTTCAGCATGTGTCCCCCTGAAAGCAGATTATGTCTATGCAGACATCTTACCACTGATCAGGGTAATCCCTAAGAATAATCCGTTACTCCGCTTCTTTGGTAATCTTTTTCCTCTTGATACGAATGCCTTTTTGCTTTAAATAAAGCTTTTCTACTTTAGTTCTGGCCCAGGGTGTTTTTCTCAGAAATACCAGGCTGGACTTGATGCTGGGATCGTAGCTAAAGCATCTGATCCTGATGAGCCTGCTCATCTCTTCCCAGCCATAATGTTCTACGAGGTGGGTAAGCATCATTTCGAGCGTGATGCCGTGAAGGGGATTATTGGCCTGCTGATCAGTCATGTCCCTGTCTGATTCGTCAGTCATACCGGCTCAGTCAGCTTTTTTGCCCCGGTTTCTGATAATCAGGCCGTTCAAAAAACGTCTGAGGATCTGGTCCCCGCATTCCCGGTAATTTCTCTGGTCCTCACTCCTGAAGAGAGCAGACAGTTCTGATTTGGAGATCTCAAAATCCGCAAGCTTCAGGATCTCGATAATATCCGTATCCTTAAGATTCAGGGCGATTCTCAGTTTCTTCAGTATTTCATTGTTGGTCATCGTATTTTACCCAACAGCAACCTCAACCTGTGTTACAAATATGTCACCATGCAGCCGTTGTTTGATCTCTTCCGGAGAGGCGGTTTCGAAAAATAATTCCAGCGCTTCTTTCAAGTTGTCACGAGCCTGCTCAATGGTATCTCCCTGGCTTGCGATATCAAGCTCCGGGCATAGAGACACGTATCCATCATCATCTTTCTCTATGATTGCCTTCAGTCTCTGTGTCATGTTGCCCCCTTTTGGCTCTATTATACCTTTAAGCCCCGGGATTCAGTCGAAATTCTTATCGTTGCTCAACTGAAGAATTCTGACCAATCTCTTTCCCAACGTGCAAAGAACTCAATGCTTTGAGTATAATAACTTTTCAAAATTCACTTTACGGGAGCAATGACATGAAGCGAGTCGGATTTGTGGGATGGCGCGGTATGGTGGGCTCAGTGCTGATGGGCCGCATGCTTGAGGAGAAAGATTTCGAGCTTGTTGATCCTGTCTTTTTTACGACCTCGAATGTAGGCGGTATCGGTCCTAAGATCGGCAAGGATGTGCCTGCGCTGAAAGACGCGAAGAACATAGACGACCTGAAGGCAATGGAGATCATTGTCTCCTGTCAGGGCGGCGAATATACCTCTGAGGTCTTTCCAAAACTCCGCGCTGCAGGCTGGAACGGCCTCTGGATCGATGCAGCCTCCACGCTCCGTATGGACAAGGACTCGATCATCATTCTTGACCCGGTGAATATGGATGTCATCAAAGAGGGGCTGACAAAGGGCATAAAGAACTATATCGGCGGCAACTGCACGGTCTCACTTATGCTCCTCGCAATAGGCGGATTGTATAAGGCAGGTCTTGTGGAGTGGATGAGTGCCATGACGTACCAGGCTGCATCAGGCGCAGGAGCGAATAACATGCGCGAACTGCTGAAACAGATGGGAGAGGCACACAGGGCTGCCAGGGTGCTTCTCGATGACCCGGCATCCGCCATCCTTGATATTGACCGCGAGGTCGCAGGCACACTTCGTGACAAGAACTTTCCGACCGCCCATTTCGGCGTGCCGCTTGCCGGATCACTTATCCCCTGGATAGACAAGCAGCTTGATAACGGCCAGAGCAAGGAAGAGTGGAAGGGCCAGGCAGAGACGAACAAGATCCTTGGGCGTGAGGATAACCCGATACTGATAGACGGCCTCTGCGTGCGCATTGGTGCAATGCGCTGCCACAGCCAGGCGCTCACCATAAAGCTCACCAAAGACGTGCCGATGGACGAGATCAATGACATGATAGTGAAACATAACCAGTGGGTGAAGGTGGTGCCGAACCAGCGCGATATAACCATGCGCGAGCTTACGCCTGCAGCGATCACCGGAACGCTTAGTGTCCCGGTCGGCAGGCTGCGCAAGATGAATATGGGACCTCAGTTCCTTGCCGCCTTCACCTGCGGAGACCAGCTTCTTTGGGGCGCGGCAGAGCCCCTGCGGCGTATGCTCAGGATTGTGGTCGAGAAATAACCCCTCCTAACCTCCCTTAAGTTCAACCAGAAGTAGGTGCCTTGGGCAGGGGAGGAATTATGATGCGAGAGCAGGAGGGGTTTCTCCCCTCCTGGGTTAAGAGGGGAAAGGGGAGTTAAAAAAAAGAAGTGGAATCTGTTGATCTGATCGTTAAAGCCGACTATGTCCTGACCATGAGTCAGGATCTTGCGGTTATCGAAGGCGGCGCAATAGCAATAAAAGGCAGCAAGATTGTTGCCGTAGATACTGCCTCACAGATCCTGCAGAATTATTCCTCCTCAAAAATGATCAATGGGGAGGGCAAGGTTGCATTCCCCGGACTGGTAAATACGCACACTCACGCTGCCATGGTCTATTTCAGGGGCCTTTCCGATGACCTGCCGCTCAAGGTCTGGCTTGAGGAGCATATCTGGCCTGCAGAGGCAAAATGGCTCAGCCCTGAATTTGTTAGCGATGCGGTCGAACTCGCCTGTCTTGAGATGCTGAAGGCAGGGATCACTGCATACGCAGACATGTATTTCTTTGGTGATGCAGTGGCACAATCGACCAAGAAGATCGGCATGCGCGCTGTTGTCGGTTCAGGCGTTGTCGATTTTCCCTCTGCAACAGGAAACAACGCAGATGATTATCTGGCCAATGCCGACAGGTTCATCAGGAAATGGAAGGGTGATGACCTCATAGTCCCGTCAATAGCTGATCATTCAGCATACGCCTGCTCACCGGAAACCCTCAAAAAATCAAAGGCCCTTGCTGACAGGTATGACGTGATGCTCCAGATACATCTTTCAGAGACCGAATGGGAGGTCAATGAGATGCTTTCTCGCCATGGCAGGAGGCCTGCCGCACATCTTGACTCCCTTGGCCTTCTTGATGAACATCTGATCGCAGCCCATTGCGTCTGGCTTGAGCCGGATGAGATTGAGCTGTTGGCCAAATCAAAGACCAACGTTTCCCACTGCATAGAATCGAATCTCAAGCTTGCCTCAGGTATTGCACCGGTGGTGAAGATGCTGCAGGCAGGCGTAAGAGTTTCCTTCGGCACTGATGGCGCTGCAAGCAACAATGACCTGAGTATCCTGAGTGAGATGTCGACGGCTGCAAAAGTGCATAAGGCTGTATCAGGTGATCCTACAGCATTGACTGCAAAGCAGGCAATGCTTATGGCAACACGCCATGGTGCCGAAGCCCTTGGGCTCGGCAGCCTCTGCGGCAGCCTCGCGGCAGGCAAGGCTGCTGATATTGTCCTTGCTGAGCTGAACCGGCCACATCTTATCCCGCTGTATGACATGTACTCCCATATGGTCTATTCCATGACTGCAGCTGATATCGACACCGTGCTCATTGGCGGCAGGGTCTTGCTTGAACACCGGACCCTTGCATCTGGCAACGAAGATGATATCGTGGCAAAGGCAGTGCAGTGGTCTAAAAAAATAAAGGAAGTGCATTCCCATTCGTAACCGGTTCTTCAGTCTGATGACTCTCTTCTCTTTTTCTCTTCTTGCCCTGACTGTCTCAGCAGCCATTGCCCATCCGGGCAAGACCGATTATCAGGACGGTCACAAATGCCTCAAAAACTGCGAAGATTGGGATATGAGTTATGAAGAATACCACCTTCATGACAGAGACAGAAACGCCATACGGACGGAAGGCAGGAGGAAGTCTTTGCGGCTGCCGGCGACTGCAAAGAAATCCGACCCGGAGCCATCAAAGCAGGAAGTTGCAGCAGTTCCTGTGCCGTTGAATCCAGAGCCTCGAGGAGAGGAAAGGAGGAGAACAGCGCCTGCTGATCAGGGATACAGCATGCCTGTTGAGGCAGGGTTCGTGATGACGTTGTATGACATCATGCTGCTGGGTGTTGCCGGCTTACTGTTTCTGGTCATGCTGTTTCTGAGAATAAAAGAGAGAACGAATAAGTCTCTCTAAAGTTCCCGCCGTCCCTCAAGGGCTTTGCTCAGCGTAACCTCATCTGCAAACTCGATATCACTGCCCATCGGCAGGCCGTACGCTATACGGGTCACTCGGACACCGAGCGGGTTGAGCACTTCCTTGATATACTGGGCCGTGATCTCACCCCGTGTGTTGGGGTTCGTGGCAACAATAACTTCCTGTACAGGATTGTTCTTCACCCGTTCGATAAGCTCTTTTATCTTCAGTTTCTCCGGTGTTATGCCATCTATGGGAGAGAGTGCGCCGAGGAGCACATGATAGAGGCAGCGAAACGCCTTTGACCTCTCAATAACGAGGATGTTGCTCGGCTCTTCGACCACAACGATCCTGCTTCTGTCCCGCGAGTCGTCGCTGCATACCTCGCAGAGTTCGCTGTCTGTGATATTAAAGCACTGGCTGCAGAACCTTGCTGTCTGTTTTACGGTCCTGATCGCCTCTGCGATGGACATGGCTTCAGACTCAGGCATCGAGAGGATGAAAAAGGCCAGTCTCTGTGCAGACTTCCTGCCGATCCCCGGAAGTCGTGTCAGTTCATTGATCAGATTTTCAATTATCCCGTGCATGTTTTAAGCCTTAATGTTTGCTGAGCAACAGATCGGTGCATTGACATTGTTGTCATTCCCGCTTGTCGGGAATCGTTCCGGAAGAAGGATGTCGGAGACCCAACAGTAGGCCGGACGGAGCCGCCAAACATCGGGCACAAGCAAGCCGGCATGACAGAAAAAGCGGAAAGCCATGTCATTAGACCTATGATTGTTCACGCAGGTAATAATCTATCTTCCGAACATCCCGCCGAGATCGCCCATGCCCGGCATATTGAGCCCGCCCGTGAGTTTGGACATGTCGCTGCTCACCAATTCCTGTGCCCTTCTGATAGCTTCATTCGAAGCCGCAAGGATCAGGTCCTGAAGCATTTCGACGTCATCGGGATTTACTACATCTTTCTCGATCTTAATAGAAACGATTGCTCCCGAGCCGCTTGCCACAACGGTGACCATGCCACCCCCGGCAGTTGCTTCAACAGTCTTCTTTTTTGCCTCTTCCTGGGCTTTCATCATTTCTTCCTGAAGCTTCTGTGCCTGACGCATCAGGTCTCCCAACATTTTCTTAGACATCGACTCCTCCGTTTTCCGTAATAATTTGTGATTCAACAGGTATGACATCAATGATCCTGCCGTCAAAAAGTTCAAGCGCCTCCTTGATTACCGGCTCGTCAGATGCTATCTTCTTAAGGTCTTTTTTGGGCACTACCTTTCTCTTCTGCGCTGAAAGGGTTATGCTGAGCTTTCTTCCCGCACGCTCAGCCAACAACTTTTCAATATCCGCAAGATTTTTCCTGATCATATCAAGGAACAGTGCCTGTCCGCCCGGCAGGGTGACCTGAAGCTGATCTCCCGTAAGTTCTATTGCCGCATGCTCAAGCTTTGATGCAAGGGGTGCATCTATGCTGCCGAGCACATCTCGCCAGATGCCGGACATATCTTTTTCTTTTTCCGGCAAAATAGGCCCAGGGATATCATCAGGAGGCTCTTCGTATGAATCCTCCTCCCCGGTCTCAGGCAAGGGCGAGCTATCAATATACTCTTCGACAGGTTCTGCGGTTTCTGTTTTATATGTCGGCTCCTGGGCCGACTGAGCAGGCTGTTCAGTTTCTTCTGCTTTGACCGTGACACTATCCTTAACACTTTCCTTTGGTGCTGCCCCCGGCAGAGCGCTCTGTATCACCGGTCTTTCCTTTGTGATCGTTGCAATTGCGGTCCCTATTGGTAATCCCCGGCTCAGACTGTCGAGATTCCTGATGATTTCTCTGACCGGTTTCAGGCTGCTCAGGAAGCTTGCCCTGATGAGCGCCATTTCAAGGGCTATCCTGGGCAGCGATGAGTTTCTGACATCCGCCTCCGCCTTCATAACCTCAGTGAGTATGAGTGTGAGCTGATCCTCTGAAGAGACTGCAACCAGCTCCTTAACGGCAGCAAGTTCTTCAGCGCTCAGTTCAAGCACATCACCCGGCTGCTTTACCACACTTGCAATCAGCAGGTCCCTGAAGAACTGGGCGAGCTCTTTGGCAAAGGCCCTGAAGTCAAATCCCTGCTCAGCAAGGTTGTCAACGATATCTATAAGGTCAATGCGGTTGCCGGTGAGGATTGCCATGGAAGCTTTTGCGAGCATACCGAAGTCAGTCAGGCCGAGCAGATTCTGCACCTGCTCTTCATTGATCTCATCAGAGAATGAGGATACCTGATCAAGGATCGTGAGAGCATCCCTCATGCTTCCGTCAGCAGCCTTTGCCACAAGCCCCAGCGCATGGGAGGATATGCTGATCGTCTCGATATCGACAATGTGTTTAAGGCGAGCCTTGATAACATTTGTTGCTATCCTCCGGAACGGCATATGCTGGCAGCGGGAGAGAACCGTTGCCGGGATCTTCTTCATCTCTGTTGTTGCAAGGACAAAGATAACATGCGGGGGAGGCTCTTCTAGGGTTTTCAGGAGGGCATTAAAAGCAGAGCCCGAGAGCATATGGACTTCATCGATGATATAGACCTTATATTTCCCGCCGGAGGGTGCGTATTTAACTCTTTCCCTGAGGTCTCTTACATCATCAACACTGTTGTTCGACGCGCCGTCGATCTCGAAGACATCAACGGAAGAGCCTTCTGTTACAGCGGTGCAGGATTCACAAATGCCGCAGGGTGAAGCTGTTGGCCCCTGCTTGCAGTTCAGCGCCTTTGCGAGTATGCGGGCGGTAGTGGTCTTGCCGACGCCGCGCGGCCCGGAAAAAATATAGGCATGGGAGATCTTCCCCTGCATGAGTGCATTTTTCAGCATGCGGGCAATAGGCTCCTGGCCTACGAGGTCATCGAAGGTTTTTGGACGCCATTTTCGTGCCAGGACAAGATAGCTCATTATAGTTAGTGATGGGTGATGAGTAATGGGTAATCAGATAAGGCGACTGAACACTAAAACTGTGATAGGTGCTTTGTCGGTTATGCATCACTGATTACTCATTACTGCCGTTTTCCTGCTCCATCCCGTGAACGGCTTGCTGCGGCACACAGGCAAAATGCTTATCGCTGCTTCCTTCCGGACCTGACGAGGTTCACACCTGACTGTTGCGCAGGGCCGCACACGGGATGCAGCAGGAAAAGATATACCCAGGGTCATGCCCTCTAAGACATAAACAAAAAATACGCTGTATTTTAGCATAGATGTTTGTTTTTAGGCATAGTCATCGAAGTATTCCCCGGGTCATATGATATATTGTTAGCAGCGATGGAAATAAAGATGCTAATGCCGGTTTCGCTCAGAAGATGGTTTGAGAATGGGCTGCCTGAAGGCGATGTGTACCTTGTGGGCGGCACGGTGCGGGATCTGCTTATGAATGCTGATCCAAAAGACCTGGATCTTGTCTGTAGGGATGCGAAGAAACTCGCAATGAGCGTTGCGCGACTTAAGAACGCTGCACTGGTCATGATGGAAAAGAAGCCCGAAGAACCCTGTTACCGGGTTGTGGACAGGGACGATCCCGGGAATTTTCTCGACATCACCGAGATGCGGGGGGAGACGATCGGAGAGGACCTGGGCCAGAGAGATTTTACGATCAATGCCATGGCGATCAGTCTGTACGCTGACGGCACAACAGGGGATCTTCTCGACCCGTTTGACGGTAAAAGGGACATTCAGCAAAATGTCATCAGGATGGTCAGCAAAGAAGCGTTTGTCTCTGATCCTTTGAGGATACTGCGCGCATTTCGTTTTGCCGCTGCGCTGACTTTTACGATTGAAGGGCAGACGCTGAAGGCGATGCAGGCCAATGCACCGCTCCTGAAACAGGTATCGGTCGAGCGCATTATGGCTGAGCTTCAGGCGATCCTCCTGACAGCGGACAGCTCAAGATGGTTCAGGCAGATGGATGGAATGGGCATCCTTGAGATCATACTGCCCGAGATCCTGCTGATGAAGGGCTGCCAGCAGAACTGGTACCATCACAAGGATGTGTGGGAGCATTCCCTGCTTGTTATGGAGCAGGTCGAAGTTATCCTTTCCGATCTCTCCTGTTTTGGCAATGTGAGCGGCAGGGTTGCAGACCTGCTCGATGAAGAGAAAACGGTATTTCTGAAACTCGCAGGCCTGCTCCACGACGTAGGAAAGCCTTCAACAGGCGGGACAACTCCCGGGACCAGCAGGATCATCTTTTACGGACATGACAAGGCTGGCGCAGAGATCATGAAGGCTGTGGCAGCACGGCTGAAACTCTCCTCCCGCGCAGGTGATTTTCTTGTGGGCCTCGTTGCAGAGCATCTCCGGCCTCTGGCCCTTTCGTCGCCAAAGGCAAAGCCTGCTGCCCGCATGCGGTGGTTCCGCAAGCTGAAGGACAATGCGGTGCCTGCTCTTATCCTTTCCATTGCCGATGTGATGAGCAGCCTCGGGCCTGAATCTGGAGACGATTACCGCGAGCATTTTGTTGCATGGGCAACGGAAAGCATTGCTGAATATTTTGTATCCATCAAGCCGGTATTGGAGTCGCCCCTTCTGATAAACGGCAATGATCTGATCCGTATGGGCATGCAGCCGGGCATTGTGCTCGGAAGAATGCTCTACCGGCTGAGGTTTGCTCAGGACCTTGGCAAGATCAATTCGCGCGGAGAGGCGCTGAAATTGGCAGGTGATATGATTACCAGGCAAGCAGAAAAAAAGGGACGTCAGATTGAATGACTTCAAGGATAGCCAAATTTACTACTAAAAAATGGCGGAGAGGCAGGGATTTGAACCCTGGGTGCGTTATTAGCGCACACACGCTTTCCAGGCGTGCGCCTTCAGCCGCTCGGCCACCTCTCCGTTGTTTGAAATGCAGGAAAAATCTTAACTGATGGAGGCCTGTTAAATCAACGCTTTGCCAGAGCGATGTAGTTCTTCTTGCCCTTTAATGAGGTGACATACGATGGTCTGATGATACGCCCCTGTATGATCTCCTCAATACGGTGCGCTGCCCAGCCGGCTACACGGGCCATGGCAAAGATCGGTGTAAAGAGTTCCCTTGGTATGCCCATGCACCGGTAAACAAATCCGGAATAGAAATCGACATTCGTGCAGACGACTTTCCCTTTTTTTGTCTTCACAATCGAAGGAGCGAGCCGCGCAATCCTTTTATAAAGTTCGAACTCTTTTTCGCGCCCGGCTGCATGGGCGAGATCTCCTGCCTTGGCCTCAAGGAATACAGCGCGGGGGTCTGAGACCGTGTACACGGCGTGACCGAGTCCGTATATCTTGCCTGACTTGTCTCCGGTCTTCTTGTCGAGGATCAGTTCAAGGTAGCATGCCAGTTCGTTATCATCTTCCCAGTCTTTCACCTTGGCCTTGATGTCTTTCATCATGCGTATGACCGCTTCATTTGCCCCGCCGTGCAGGTGGCCTGAAAGCGATCCTATGCCTGCGCAGATGGCCATATAGGTATTGGCACCCGACGACGAGACGCACCGCGTCGAAAAGGTCGAATTATTTCCTCCGCCGTGTTCTGCGTGGAAGATCAGCATGGTGTCAAAGAGTTCTGCGGTCGCCTTGTCCGGCATCTTTCCGGACAGAAGGTAAAGGAAATTTTCTGCAGTGCTCAAATTCGGGAGAGGGTCTTTCAATTTCGCAAGTGATTTCTTCTCCATAGTCGTCGCAATATAATTGTATGAGATGATGGTCGGAAATTTCGCAATGAGATCGATGCACTGTCTTGTCACATCGTTCATATCCGTGGAATTCGGATGTTTGTCGAAGACATGCATGGATGACACGATCGTATGTAATGCTCCCATCTGGTCATCGTGAGGAGGCCGGCTGAGGATCATCTGTTTCACCTCGGCGGGCAGAGATCGCTTTCTGTCCAGAAGCTGAGAGAAAGCCTTCATGTCGTGCTTGTCCGGAAGTTCTCCGGTCAGGAGCAGATAGACCGTTTCTTCATATCCGAACCTGCCTTCCCTCTCTTTCTCGCAAACCAGATCATCGACATCATACCCGCAATAATAGAGCTTGCCCGGGACAGGATTGACCTTTTCGATGCCGTCGCCCCGATCTACCTTCTCATAACCTATGACCTGTCCTTTGCTGGTGATGCCGACGAAGACTCCTGTGCCGTCTTCGTTTCTGAGCCCAAGCTTAATGTTCTTTTCCTTGATCGTTTTTGGGTCAAGTTTGTCATGCAGCAGGGCAAGTTCCTGCACCTTTTTGAGTACCGCGTCCATGTTCGTGGCTCCTTGAGAGTTGTTGTAAAGTGTATATTAAATTACATATTGCGGGAAGAATGCAACTTTATCCCTTGACTTGCCCGAGCATCAGACTGTACAACATCCAGTCTATGACAGAACAGGGAAAGACAAAACTGCTCTTCGCTGCAATAGGTATTATCTCCGGCTGGCTTCTCGGAGGCCTGGCGAATATCCTCTGGTTTCTGTACAGCGTGCAGGCACTGGGATATGGAGAGAATGCTCCTGCGTGGTATGTGAGCATACGGGATCTGATCAGACCTTTGATCATCGTTGTCTGCATGTCAACAGGATATATGGTTGCTCAATGGAATTTCCGCAGGGCCCTGGCAAAGGGCCGGTTCCGGGAAAAGAGTTCTTAGGCCAGTTTCTTCTTGAGCAATTCGTTCAGCATCTGGGGATTGGCCTTGCCTTTGGATGCCTTCATTGCCTGGCCGACAAAGAAGCCGATAAGTTTTTCGTCCCCTGCCTTGAACCGCTCAACTTCTTTCGGGCTCTTTGCGATGATATCGTCAACGATCTTCTCGATCTCCGATGAGTCACTGATCTGCACGAGACCTTTTTCCTTTACGATCTCATCTGCATCCCTGCCGGTTTTGTACATCTCGTCAAATACGGTTTTCGCGATCTTTCCGCTGATGGTCCCCTTATCAATGAGCTGAAGCATTGCTGCAAGCTGCTGCGGTCTGATCGGGCAGTCTTCGATCGACCTGTTCTCTTCATTAAGGAGCTTCATCAGGTCACCCATCACCCAGTTCGCAACAGCCTTTGGCTGGCCGTTGGCCTTTACAGCTCTCTCGAACCATGCCGCTGTTGTACGCTCTGACGTAAGCAGTTCAGCATCGCAGTCAGTCAGGCCGAAGTCAGATACAAACCTTTGCTTCTTCGCATCAGGCAGTTCGGGCAGGGAAGCCCGTATCTCGTCGACCCAGCTCTGCTCAACCATGATCGGCACAAGGTCCGGCTCAGGGAAATAGCGGTAGTCGTGGGCCTCTTCTTTTGAGCGCATCGACTCGGTAATGCCTCTGCCCGCATCCCAGAGACGGGTCTCCTGTATGACCTTGCCGCCGCCCTCGACGACTTTTATCTGGCGTTTGATCTCGTATTCGATTGCCTTTTCTACGTATCGGAAGGAATTGATGTTCTTCACCTCTGCACGGGTGCCGAACTCCTCCTGTCCCACAGGCCTTATCGAGACATTGGCATCGCACCTGAATGAGCCCTGCTCAAGGTTTCCGTCGCATACGCCGAGATAACGGACAATACTTCTCAGCTTCTTCATGTACTCCACTGCCTCTTTCGGGCTCCTGAGGTCAGGTTCCGATACTATTTCCATAAGAGGCACACCAGTCCTGTTCAGATCGACAAAGCTGTAGGGTCCTGCTCCCTCATGGATGTTCTTGCCTGCATCCTCTTCCATATGAATACGCGTGATGCCGATCCTTTTCAGTTCGTTATCGACCATGATCTCGATGTGGCCGTGTTCGCAGATTGGGTTCTCGAACTGGCTGATCTGGTAACCCTTTGGAAGGTCAGGATAGAAATAGTTTTTTCTTGCAAAGCGGCTGTATTTGGATATGGTGCAGTCTGTTGCAAGACCTGTGCGGACCGCGAACTCAAGGGCTTTTCTGTTCAGTACCGGAAGCACACCCGGCATGCCGATACAGATCTGGCAGGTCTGGGAGTTCGGCTCATTGCCGAAGGTGGTCGGGCAGCCGCAGAAGATCTTCGCAGCGGTGAGCATCTGGGCATGCACTTCAAGACCGATGACCGCTTCCCATTTCATAGGTCCGGTTTCCTCTTGTGCCAGTCTGTTGCCTGTTCATAAGCGTGCGCAGCCTGAAGCAGTTTCTCTTCTTCAAAGTGCCTTCCGATCAGCTGAAGGCCTATTGGCAGATTGTTCGATGTGTACCCGCAGGGTATCGATATGGCGGGGACTCCGGCAAGATTTACGGAAATAGTGAAGATGTCCGCAAGATACATCTGGAGTGGGTCGTCTGTCTTCTCACCCTTCTTGAATGCAGCGGTCGGTGTTGTCGGTGTAAGGATCAGATCAACGGTCTTGAAGGCCTCTTCGAAATCCTGCTTAAGAAGGGTCCTGACCTGCTGGGCCTTTTTGTAATACGCATCGTAATACCCGGAAGAAAGCGTATACGTACCTAACATAATCCGCCGCTTCACCTCTGGACCGAATCCCCTGGCCCGTGTCTGCATATACATATCAATAAGATCTTTGCCCTCTGCGCGGAATCCGTATTTTACGCCGTCATACCGGGCAAGGTTTGAACTTGCCTCTGATGTGGCAAGGACATAGTAGGTTGCTATTGCATAGTCTGAGTGGGGGAGGGTAACAGCGACCGGAACTGCGCCTAACGCTTCATACTGCCTTATGGCAGCCTGCACCGCTGCATTGACCTCGGGATCTATGCCTTCAATGAAATATTCCTTTGGAATGCCGATCTTGAGGCCCTTGATATCCCTGCCTATGGATGCCGTGAAATCCGGAACCGGGACAGAAGCCGACGTGGAGTCCATAGGGTCGTTGCCGGCGATGATGTTCATAAGTATTGCCGCATCTTTCACATTTTTGGTGATCGGGCCGATCTGATCAAGTGATGACGCAAAGGCCACAAGGCCGTACCGCGACACCCTGCCATAGGTGGGCTTCAGCCCGACAACGCCGCAGAGTGCTGCCGGCTGTCTGATCGAGCCGCCTGTGTCAGAGCCTAATGCTGCGATGCATTCGTCCGCTGCCACGGCTGCAGCAGAGCCGCCGCTCGAACCTCCGGGGATTCTCTCAATGTCCCAGGGATTGGAGGTCGTATGGAAGCCGGAATTCTCGGTCGAAGAACCCATGGCGAATTCGTCAAGGTTTGTCTTGCCGGTCAGCACATATCCCTGCTCAAAAAGCCTTGTGGTGGCCGTGCTTTCGTAGGGAGGGACGAAGTTCTGCAAGATCTTTGATGAGCAGGTCGTGGCAATACCCTTTGTGCACATATTGTCCTTGATCGCGATCGGAATGCCGGAAAGGGTCTTTCTGTTTCCCGTTGCTGTATCCCTGTCAATGTTATCAGCCATGCTCAGGGCCGCATCCCTGGTGAGGGTCACATAAGCCCTGATTCTATCCTCTACCTTGTCGATCCTGTCAAGGACAGAAACGGTAATCTCTTTTGACGATGTTTCGTGCTTTCTGAGCATTTCTGAGAGTTCAGCAATGCCCTTCCTGTATAGCTCCAAACAATCCTCCGATACTTAAATGAATAATGAATAAAGTCCCAGAAGTCTAACACCCACTGTCCGAAGTTTTCAAGCAGAGCCTTTTTCAACGAAAAAGCTCAAGAGCATCTCTATCTGCAAAAAAAAATGAACAGTCCGTCCGTCCTTATATATCTATTAAATAAAACAATCGTCTCCGTCTTTTATTTTGCGCGGAGATTGTGGTATTTTTTTAGACATTAAAAAATATTATAAATCTTATTAATATTTTTAAGTTTTATAAGTCTATAAGATTGCGTTATAGTTACTGCGATAATTTCCGGTACAGTTAAGAATTAACTCAGTGTTGTGCAAGAGAATAATCTCTATTGAAGAAAGGAGTCCCTATATGCTGATTATTGGAGAGAAGTTGAGCATCATTGCCAAACGGGTTCGGGAGGCTATGATGGCGAAGGACAAAGGTCCAATCCAGGAGATTGCGACCAGGCAATGGAAGGAAGGGTCGGGGATCATCGATGCAAACATCGGCCCTGCTGAGGATGGAGGCGAGGACCTTATGCAGTGGATGGTGACCACGATACAGGAGGTAGTTCCTCTTCCTGTATGTCTTGACACCACGAATTTCAGGGCTATCGAGGCAGGCCTCAAGATCCACAACAATCAGTGGGGCAAGCCGCTGATCAATTCGACCTCGAATGATCCTGAACGGTTTCCGATCCTTGAACTCGGTGCAAAATACAACTGTGATGTCATCGGTCTGACGGTCGGCAAGGGTGGGCTCCCGGCTGATGCAGAGGAACGGGCAGGCATCGCTGCAGAGATCATGGGGCGCGCAATGGAGTATGGACTCCCTCTTGAGAACCTCTATCTTGACCCCCTGGTCCTCCAGATAGCTACAACGCAGGATCAGGCACGTCATGTCATAGAAGCGGTCAAGCTATTCCAGCATATTAATGAGCCTGCGATGAAGACCGTTGTCGGGCTGAGCAATATTTCAAACGGTTGTCCGAAGGCCCTCAGACCGATATTGAACAAGCATATGTTTGTGTTGCTTCAGGAGGCAGGATTGACTGCCGCAATAGCCGATGCCAAGGAGATGGCAGAGGTGCAGGAGGATCGGCCTCTTATCCTTGATGTCATGGCAGGCAAGGAGATAGAGGACAAACAGAAGATGGCCGAGATCAAAAAGACACTCGATGTCATCATGGGCAGAACACTTTACGCGCATTCGTATCTGGAAATGTAACAGACCGTTATGAGTGATGGGTAATGCGTAATGGGTGCAGAACCATACGGACCTATTATAAAGTCTTTCACTCATCACGCATCACGCATCACTGATTACGAAATACAGGAGGTTATATCATGGCATTTACAGCACCAAAAGAGACGTACTCAGGCAGGGTCTATCCGGTAACCATTGGTACGGGTGAAAAGGCAGTGACCTTTGGCGGCGAAAATGTGCTTCCGTTTCATTCTTTTGAGGGGGAAACGCCTAACAGGCCTGTCATTGCGATAGAGATCCAGGATGTGCCACCGGCAGACTGGCCTGAAAATGTAAAAAAGACCTATGAGCCGGTGAGTGGTGATCCTGTTACCTGGGCAAAATTTTGCCAGGACGAGCTTAAGGCAAAGGCTATTGCCCTGAGACTTGTCGGAACGCACCCTGACAGGGAGAATCGTTCACCGGAAGAGGCGGTAAAGACGGTAAAGGATGTCCTTGCTGCAGTTCAGGTTCCTGTGATCATTTTGGGCAGCAACCATGCGGAAAAGGATACCTCTGTTTTAGTCGCTGTTGCGGAAGCGGCCAAGGACAGGAACTGCATTATCGGCAAGGCTCAGGAGGCAAACTATAAAACGATCGCTGCTGCTGCCATGGCAAACAATCACAAACTGATCGCCATGTCAGAGCTCGATATCAACCTTTCGAAGCAGCTGAATATCCTGATTTCCCAGATGGGTTTTGACAAAGAAAAGGTCATTACAGACCCCATGTGCTCTGCTTTGGGATATGGGCTTGAATATACCTACTCGGTTATGGAGAGGATACGGCTTGCAGCACTGACCCAGAATGACGTGACCATGCAGCAGCCTCTTTTGGGGGATGTGGGCATGTATGTATGGAAGGTTAAGGAAACAAGTGCATCAGAGGCTGATCTGCCGCAGTGGGGTGCAGCGGAAGAACGCGGTATTGCCTGGGAAGCCGAGACTGCCGGAGCGCTCCTGATCGCTGGCGCTGAACTGCTGATCATGAGACATCCAAAGGCGATCGCTGCAGTTGAAACGTTAATCGACGAACTGGTTTAAGAAGGAGGAATAACCATGGCTTTATCCGGCGTAGAAATATTCAAACTCTTACCGAAAACAAACTGCAAAAAATGCGGGGCTCCGACCTGTCTGGCCTTTGCGATGAAACTTGCGCAGAGACAGGCGAGCATAGATTCTTGTCCCGATGTCTCTGAGGAGGCAAAGCAGAAACTGGGTGAGGCATCAGCACCGCCTATCCGTCCGATTACCCTTGGTGCCGGCGATAAGGCTGTCAAGATGGGAGAGGAGACCGTCCTTTTCCGTCACGACAAGAAATTCGTCAATCCCTGCGCCTTTGCCGTTGAAGTAAAAGACACGCTCTCAGAGGACGAGATTGCGAAACTCTGTCAGCAGGTCATTGAGTCCGAGATTGACAGGGTAGGACAGAAGCTCAGGGTCGACGCTATCATGATCTCCAATGTGTCCGGCGATGCAGGAAAGCTTGAAGCTGCCGCAAAGGTTGTTGCCGCAAAGGCGGCAGTTGTTCCGGTGATTATCAGCACCACGAACCCTCAGGCAGCGGAAGCTGCAGTGAAACTCTTCAGTGACAAGAAACCGATCATATATGGGGCCAATGCATCCAATGTCGAGGCTATGGCGGCGGTGGCCAAGGCGAACAAGGCAACGCTCGGTATCGCAGCAAACGGACTTGATGAGCTGAGCGACCTGACCGAAAAAGTTAAAGGCCTTGGCGTTGAAGATATGGTCATCGATTCAGGTGCGCGCAGGGCGAAAGACATTATCGCACATAATACGCTTATCAGAAGGGCAGCCATCAAGAAAGGTGTCAAGTCGGTAGGCTATCCTGTTATAAATTTCATGCAGCACGGAGACAGTCTTGTTGAGGGACTTCTGGCGAGTGTCGGTATTGCAAAGTATGCATCGATCATTGTCGTGAGCAGCATCGAGAAGTGGAAGAATCTTGCTCTCTTTACCCTCAGACAGAACATCTATACTGATCCGCAGGTCCCGATGCAGGTCGAGCAGAAGATCTACAATATCGGTGAGCCGACTCCGGAGTCGCCCCTCTTTATTACTACGAATTTTTCTCTCACCTATTTCATTGTTTCCGGTGAGATCGAGAACAGCAAGGTCGCAAGCAGGCTTGCTGTCATGGATTGTGAGGGCCTTTCGGTTCTCACTGCCTGGGCTGCAGGCAAGTTTACTGCCTCAAAAATCGCGCAGTTTATTCAGGACAGCGGCGTGGAGAAGGATGTTGCGAACAAGGAGCTCATTCTCCCCGGCTATGTGGCTATCCTGAGCGGTGCAGTCGAGGAGAAGCTGCCGGGATGGAAAATAACGGTTGGCCCTCGTGAGGCCAACGCAATACCGACATTCCTGAAGACCCGGTAGTGAACAGAAAACAGTTGATTATTTTGTATTAGACAATCTAATATAGTTATTAAGAAAACGAATAAAGGGACGGTGTGATTTTTACCGTCCCTTTTTACCAACCAAGAGGAGGCCACGATGTCCAAACTTATCGCATCTGCAGCTATACGGGGTGCTCAGACGCTTGTTAAACAGGCTGATGAATTGCTCCAGAAGGCGATTGCAGAAAAAGGAAAGGATTTTGTCTTCGAGTTCCCTGACACTGCGTTCTATCTCCCCATGATCTACGCGATGACGGGGTTTCCGGTGAAGACGCTGGGTGACATGAACGTTGCCCTGGGATTTGCGAAGGAACTGCTTCATGATGAACCCGAGGAGCATATCTGGAAGCCATATCTCGGCGAGGCGCTTGACTCGGGCATGGCCACGCTCTTTGCTGAAGAGATCCTGCTTGCGGTCAGATACGTGTACGGTCTTGAGCCCTGCACAGACCCTGAAACAGGATACGTTTATAACGGATATATCTCTGATACAATCCAGAGAAACCTCGGCGTGCAGCTGGTCGATGGTTCCATGCCGGGTTTTGCAGCGATTATCGGTGCTGCGCCAGACGAAGACATTGCGGTAACGATAGTCCGTGAACTCCAGGAAAAGAATATCCTCACCTTCCTGTCCGGAGAATCCAATGGAAACAGCGTCACCAAACAGTTGCTGAAAAAAGGCGTGGAGCTTGGCTGGGACGCCAGAATTGTTCCGCTTGGCCCTGGCACTGAACATACGCTCTATGCCCTTGATTGGGCGATCCGTGCGTCTCTGATATTCGGCGGCAAGAAGCCTGGCGATTTCAAGGGGCATCTGAAATATCAGAAGGACAGAGTCTTTGCCTTTGCCATCGCTCTCGGTCCGTTGGACGACATTAAGTGGAGTACGGGCGCCGGAGCCATCAATATGGGCTTTCCTGCGATTGCTGACACCGATGTGCCGGTTATTCATCCTACCGGCGTCTGCACCTATGAAGAAGTTGACAAGGAATTCGATCATGCCAAGATCGTCCGCAGGGCTATCGAGCTTCGCGGCCTGAAGATCACGGTCGAGAAACCCCCGATTCCTGTTGCATTTGGCCCTGCGTTTGAAGGCGAGCGTATCAGGAAGGAGGATACGTTCATTGAATTCGGCGGCCAGCGGACACCGGCCTTCGAGTGGGTCAGGATGCGCGAACTCGACGAGATCGAGGACAATAAGATCATCGTAGTCGGCGATAACTGGCAGGAGAGGTTCGAGAAGGGCGGACAGCTGCCTCTTGGACTGCTCATAGAAGTTGCAGGCCGTAAGATGCAGAAGGATTTTGAATCTGTTATCGAGAGAAAGATACATGCCAATATTAACGAGGCCCAGGGAGTATGGCATATGGGCCAGAGAGATATTAACTGGATAAGGATAAGCAACAATGCAAAGAAAGAAGGTTTTACCCTGGAGCATCTCGGGGTAGTGAATGCTGCCATGACCCATCATCGCTTCAAGTCCATTGTCGATAAGGTCCAGGTCACCCTTTTTATTGATGAAGGCGATGTGAAGCAGAAACTGGAGGAGGCTCGGGCAGCATATAAGGAGCGTGACCACAGGCTTGGCAACCTTACGGACGAGGCGGTTGATGTCTTCTATTCCTGTCTGCTCTGCCAGTCTTTTGCCCCGGCCCATGTATGCGTTATTACCCCTGAGCGCCTTGGCCTCTGCGGCGCTTACAACTGGCTTGATGGAAAGGCTGCATACGAGATCGACCCAACAGGCGGAAACCAGCCTATTGAGAAGGGTGAGTGCGTGGATGCCCGGTACGGTCGATATACCGGCGCTGATGCTTACCTCAAGAAGGCGACAGGCGGCGCTGTCGAGACCCTGAACCTGTATACGATCATGGAAAATCCGATGACCTCGTGCGGATGCTTCGAATGTATCCTCGCGATCGTGCCTGAGGCAAACGGCGTCATGATCGTAAACCGCGGTTTTACCGGCATGACCCCGGTAGGGATGAAATTCTCTACGCTTGCAGGCACGGTGGGCGGCGGCGCCCAGACCCCCGGTTTTATGGGTGTCGGTGTGAACTTTGTCACGAGCAAGAAGTTTCTCTTTGGCGACGGCGGCATCAAGAGGATCGTATGGATGCCGAAGAACCTGAAGGAGAGGATTGGTGAGGAATTCAAGAAAAGGGCTGAGGAGGCCGGCGTACCGGATCTCCTCGATAAGATCGCGGATGAAACCATCTGCGAGGACTCTGAAAAATTGTTGGAACATCTTACGGCAATGGGCCACCCTGCGCTTGAGATGGATTCAATAATTTAGCAACAAACGGAGGAAAGTTATTATGAGCAAGACAGACAAAAAAATAAGAACGGCGCAACCTGCAGCTGCAGAGATCATAGAAAATATGATCGGTATTGAGACCTGCTTTGACAGGGCTGATAAAATGAAACCCTGCCCTATAGGCCATGAGGGCGCCTGCTGCAAAAACTGCTATATGGGACCCTGCCGGCTTGTTGGCAAGAATGCCGAGGAAGAGGCCCGCGGCGTATGCGGTGCTACGCTCCCGGTCGTGGCGGCCCGGTACATGGCCCGCATGGTTGCCGGCGGCACTGCTGCTCATGGTGACCACGGACGCGACATGGTCTTTACGCTCCTTGCTGTTGCCGAGGGGCATGCCAAGGACTTCAAGGTCAAGGATGTGAAAAAGCTTTACCGGACTGCCGATATCCTTGCAATAGAATTCGAGGGCAGGGCGGTCAATGATGTGGCAAAGGATGTTGCCACCAAGCTCCTCGAGGATTTCAGCAGACAGAGGGGTGAGATGAATTTTGTAAAGCGTGCGCCCAAAAAGACCCAGGAACGCTGGAAGAAATACGGTGTTATGCCTCGTGGTCTTGACCGGGATACGGTTGAAGTTGTCGACAGGACGACCATGGGTATGGATGCTGATGCGGATTCGATCTTGAGCGCTGCGGTCAGATGCGCCCTTGCAAATGGGTGGGGCGGAAGCATGATCTCTACGGACGTGACTGATATCCTTTTTGGCACGCCGATGCCGATCAAGGCAGAAGCGAGTCTTGGCATATTCAAGGAAGATGAAGTGAATATCGTTGTCCATGGTCATGAGCCTTCTCTTGCCGAGATGATCGTTGAGGCGGTCAGCGAACCTGAACTTATTGCCTATGCACAGACAAAGGGCGCGAAAGGCATCAACCTCGGCGGCATGTGCTGTACGGCAAATGAAGTGCTGATGAGGCATGGCATTGCGACTGCCGGCGGCTTTACAAACCAGGAACCTGCCATTATGACAGGCCTGATCGATGCCTTCACCGTTGATGTCCAGTGCATCATTCCTGCCATTGTCGATGTGGCAAAGAAGTTCCATACCATCGTCATCACGTCATCCGACAAGGTGAAGATCCCAGGTGCTGTCCATATCCCTTTTGATGAGCATATTGCCAAGGAACAGGCCCGCAAGATCGTCAGGATGGCGATCGATAATTACCCGAACAGGACGAAGAAGGGCAGTCATGTTACCGAGAAGTTCCCGCTGATCGGAGGTTTCTCTCACGAGTATATCGAGTACATGCAGGGCGGCAAATGGAGAGGCTCCTTCCGTCCGCTTAATGATGCGATCATGGCCGGCCGTGTACGCGGTGTTGTAGGGCTGGCCGGTTGTGACAACCCCAGGTGGCCGTCGACCAGTGTTCACAAATTCCTTGCAACGGAACTGATCAAAAATGATGTTCTGATCGTATCGACCGGCTGCAGTTCTGCTGCCTGCGGAGGTTCCGGCTATCTTACGCCTGAAATGGCGCTTGAGAACGCAGGCCCCGGCCTCAGAGAGGTCTGCGAAGCGATCGGCATTCCGCCGATCCTGCATCTTGGCGCATGCGTTGACAACTCTCGCATACTTACGATCGCCAGTGCAATGGCTGCAGAAGGCGGTCTGTCCGACGAGATCGGCGGCATGCCTGCGGTGGGTATTGCCCCTGAGTTCATAACCGAGAAGGCCATTTCTATCGGTGTGTATTTTGCAGCCTCAGGTGTCCCCTGTATCTTTGGTGGCGAATCTCCTTTCAAGGCATCAAAGGAAGTCACCCGGATCATGACCGAGGTCTGGTTCGAAAGGTTCAAAGGAGCGCTCCACTTTGAGCCCGATCCTGAGAAGATGCTTGCAATGGCACTTGATTATATCGATAAGGCCCGTGAGAATCTGAAACTGAAGAAATATGAGCCGGGCAAATTCGGCACAGAGAAAGTTCTTATGGATATGGCTGCAAGACGTGAGATCAAGGCGCATACAGGACTGTAACGCAAAGCCCTTTCGAATATCGTAAATAAAAAGGCCCCTGTTTATCTGAACAGGGGCCTTTTTATTGCTCAGTATAAATTCAGCGCTGAACTTATTGCCAGTCTGCCTCGCCTTTAAGGAACCTGTTGATATCGGCTGCGGCCCGCTTGCCTGCGCCCATGGCGCTGATGACGGTCGCTGCACCGGTCACGACATCGCCGCCTGCCCAGACACGCTCCTTCTTTGTCCTTCCTGTTTCATGGTCAGCTACAGCGGTCCCGTATTTCGTTCTTTCGAGCCCTTCAGCATCGACAAAAACGATCGGATTGGGGTTGGTGCCAAGTGCCATGATCACGGTATCTACCTCCATATCGAATTCGGACCCCTTGATCTCAACAGGCTTTCTCCTGCCTGAGGCATCGGGTTCTCCCAGTTCCATGCGCACGCAACGAAGAGCACGCACGTTTCTCTTGTCATCGCCTAAGATCTCGATCGGATTGGTAAGGAAGTTGAAGATCACCCCTTCTTCTTCTGCATGATGCACTTCTTCTGCCCGCGCCGGCACTTCATCCTTGGAGCGGCGGTATACGATATGCGCCTCGCCCGGAGTTCCGCCGGTCCTCTTTGCCTCAAGAGAGAGAAGCCGCTGACTGCATCTCACCGCGTCCATGGCAACATTGCCTGCGCCGACTACTGCCACCTTTTTCCCTAATCTGACCGGTGTGTCATAGTCAGGGAACTGGTATGCCTTCATCAGGTTTACCCTTGTGAGAAACTCATTTGCAGACATGACGCCGTTCAGATTAATTCCCGGAATGCGCATGAACGAGGGAAGCCCCGCCCCCGTGCCGAGGAAGACTGCGTCAAAGTCATGGAGCAGTTCGTCGAGGGTGAAGGATCGGCCGATGACATGGTCGGTCTTGATATCGATACAGAGGCACTCGGCTGCGTAACTGATCTCGCCGTGAACAACGCTCTTGGGGAGCCTGAACTCAGGGATTCCGTAGATCAGAACGCCGCCTGGCCCGTGCAGGGACTCAAAAAGTGTTACATCATGCCCTTCACGCGCAACGTCAACTGCACAGGTGAGACCTGCAGGGCCTGAGCCGACAACCGCAACCTTATTGCCCGTTTTTTTGGCCTTTACCATAGGGCATGTGCGATGACTGAGTTCGTAATCCCCGACAAAACGCTCAAGCCTTCCAATGGCGACCGCCTCGCCTTTCTTGCCGAGTATACAGTTCCCTTCGCACTGCACTTCCTGCGGACACACCCGTCCGCAGACCGCCGGGAGGTTATTCTTCACCTTCATCCATTTAACAGCCTGTACCATATCTCCTTCGCGCAGGGCCTTGATAAATTGCGGAATCAGAACGCCGACCGGGCAGCCCTGCACGCATTTGGGGTCCTTGCACTGCAGGCAGCGTTCGGCTTCTTCCCTGGCCGTTTCGAGCGAATAGCCAAGCGCTACCTCTTCATAGTTGCTCCTTCGCTGGTCAGGGTCCTGGTTCGGCATATCGTGCCGCTTTATCTTCATGCGTTCTGCAGGTTTCAGTTCAGCCATTATTCCCTCCCCTTTACCGTAGCGCCGTCGATCCTGCACGTATGCTCATAGTGCTCGACAGCCTGCTTCTCTTCATTTTTATAGAACGAAAGTCTGGAGAGGAGATTGTCCCAGTCTACCTTATGGCCGTTGAACTCCGGTCCGTCAACACATACGAACTGAGCGCCGTCCTCAAGGAGTACTCTGCAGCCTCCGCACATGCCGGTTCCGTCGATCATGATCGTGTTCAGGCTCACAATGGTCGGGACATTGTACGGCCTGGTTGCAATGGTCACAAATTTCATCATAATGGCAGGGCCGATGGCCCAGACCTTTGCGATAGTATTATTCTTGTTATCGAGAATCTCTTTCAGCGGTTCCGTGACGAGTGACTTTCTGCCGTGTGATCCGTCATCGGTGCAGACAATGAGCTCATCAGAAACGGCCCGCATCTTCTCTTCCCAAAAAATCAGTTCCTTTGTGCGTGCGCCAATGATTGAGATGACCTTATTGCCAGCCTCTTTGAGCGCCCGGGCGATCGGATAGATCGGCGCAATCCCGACGCCTCCTCCCATGCAGACCACCGTGCCGAAATTCTCGATCTCTGTAGGATGCCCTAATGGTCCTGCAAAGGATACCAACGAATCACCGGGGTTGAGCTTGCCTAACTGCATGGTTGATTTGCCGAGTTCCTGAAAGATGATGGTTATTGATCCCTTTTCGCGATCATAGTCGGCGATGGTCAGGGGAATCCGTTCGCCGAACTCATCAATGCGTACAATGACGAACTGTCCGGCAGCTGCCTTTCTGGCAACATGCGGAGCTTCAATCTCCATAAGTTTTACCACGTTGCTCAATACTTCTTTGCTGAGTATTTTGTACACAGGTTCCTCCTCATAAATTAACGCAGGGTCAGCGCAGCGCCTGATTTATTTATAAGATATATTAATATATTTATAAGGAAAAGTGAAACGAAAAATGCATAATCACACAGCAGTAAGAGAGAAAACCCCTTGTTTTAAAAATAATTATCAGGGCCTGAATCAGCTGCAGGAGATGCAATCAAAAAACTATATCTCCTCCTTATCACGTTTATAATTTTATTAAATAATTCAATAACAAATTGGTGAAAATATGTGTTAAAGTCAAAATCCGCAGTGAGGCGGAATGGGTCCCGATGCCTTGCAGTAACGGCGAAGCGGAACAGTCAGTGCAGGAGCGGCCCGTTGATTCAAAAAAGCTTAACGAATGCTCAGCTGAGGTGAAACAATGAACGTAGAAGAGGTCAATGTTAATGTCGATGAAGTAATCGGTAAGGTGGGATCGATCCTCGGCGAGCATGACAGGAAAAAAGGGGTCCTCATCCATACATTCCAGAAGATCCAGGAGGAGCACGGCTATCTGCCTGAAGATATTCTCAGGCAGCTTTCAAAGAAACTTTCGCTTCCCCTTGCAGAAGTTTACAGTGTTGCAAGTTTTTATAAGCAGTTCCATTTTTCTCCCCGCGGACGGAAGGTTGTCAGGGTCTGCATGGGAACGGCCTGTCATGTCAGGGGGGCAAAAAAGGTCCTGGACGCTATTGAGGGTGAGTTCGGTATCAAAGACGGTGAGACCACTCCGGACCTTGCAATGACCCTCGAAACGGTCGGCTGCGTCGGTTGCTGCGGTTTGGCTCCTGTTGCGACGATTAATGAGGATGTTGTCGGCGATATCGGCAAGAAGAAACTGAATGACATGATCAAGTCAATTAAAGAGGATTAACGGCATGAGCAGATTGAACAGCATAAGTGACCTGACAAAGCTGAGAAGCCAACTGAAGGATGAAACCTTCACCGCCGACAAGAACAGGGTGAGAATATGCTGCGGCACTGCCTGCGTAGCTTCCGGATCCAAAAAACTGGTAAAGGAACTCGATGCGGAGTCAGCAGAAAAAGGCATAGAGCTCGAAGTCGTCAAGACCGGATGCCAGGGCCTCTGTCAGAAAGGCCCGGTTATGAGTGTCGAGCCTCACGGATTTTTCTATCAGAAGGTGAAGCCGGACGATGCGAAAAATCTTATCGCGCACACCTTTTCTGCCGGGAAGTCGCTGCGGTCACTTCTGTACAGGGACTCGATCATGACGAACCCGGTTGAAGAGGTCGAGAATGTTCCGTTTTATAAGAAGCAGCTCAGGATAGCCCTGAGGAATAATGGCAGAATAGACCCGAACAATATTTATCATTATCTCGCAGTCGGCGGGTACAGCGCCGCTGAAAAGATGTTCGGCTCCATGACCTCGGATGGCGTTCTCCACGAGATCGACAGGGCGAACCTGAGGGGCAGGGGCGGTGCTGGATTTCCGGCGGGCAAGAAGTGGGCACATACGAACAAATCGCCGGAAAAAATACGGTTTGTCATCGCAAACGGTGATGAAGGAGATCCGGGCGCATTTATGGACAGGGCGATCATGGAGGGCGATCCGCACAGCCTTCTTGAAGGCATGCTCGTCTGCGCCTATGCACTCAAGGCACACTATGGTTTTATCTATGTCAGGCACGAATATCCCCTTGCAGTCAAGAACCTGAAATTGGCGATCAAACAGGCAGAGGAACTGGGGCTGCTTGGCGAGAACATCCTCGGGACGGGGTTTGATTTTATTGTTGATATCAGAGAGGGTGCAGGCGCGTTTGTCTGCGGCGAGTCGACCGCCCTGGTTGCGTCGATCGAAGGCGAGAGAGGATTCCCGCGGCCGAGGCCTCCGAGGCTTTCCGAGGTTGGCGGAGGACTCTGGGGGTTCCCGAGCAACCTGAACAATATCGAGACCTATGCATGCATGCCTCCGATCATCGAGAAGGGCGCTGACTGGTTCCTCGGTATCGGCACACCAACCTCTCCAGGCACAAAGGTCTTTGCACTGACCGGCAAGGTGAAGAACACCGGACTGGTCGAAGTGCCTATGGGCACCACTCTGCGAGAGATTATTTATGATATCGGCGGCGGCATCCTTGACAACAAGGAGTTCAAGGCTATTCAGACAGGAGGACCCTCAGGAGGGTGCCTGCCTGCGGCACAACTCGATCTGCCTGTTGATTTCGATTCATTGTACCGCGTCGGCTCCATGATGGGGTCGGGCGGTATGGTTGTGCTTGACGAAGAGACCTGTATGGTTGACGTTGCAAAATACTTCCTCTCGTTCACCCAGTCAGAGTCATGCGGCAAGTGTCCCCCCTGCAGGGTCGGCACGTACCAGATGCTGCAGATCCTTGAACGCATAACTACCGGCCACGGCGAGCACGGCGATATTCAGCGCCTGATTGACCTCGGAAAGCTGATTCAGAAGGGTTCCCTCTGCGGTCTTGGACAGAGTGCCCCCAATCCTGTCCTGAGCACAATAAAATATTTCAGACATGAGTATGAAGAACATATCTATGACAATTACTGCAGGTCAAATGTCTGCAGCAACACCGGAATATTCCTGATCCATCAGCCTGACTGCATCAGATGCGGTCTCTGCAAGCAGGCCTGCGCCTTTGACGCAGTGAAGGAGACGAAAGATATTTACACAATCGACCGCCAGTACTGCACCAAGTGCAAGGCCTGTTATACGGTCTGCCCTGTCGGTGCGGTCAAGATCAAGAAGCAGAGCGTTGTAAAACTGGAAGAGCAGTTCAGGGTTCCTACGGATAAATTAGAGGTCCTTGAAAGGAGGGCGAAGATGACACTGAAGGATGTATTAAGTTCCAAGCCGATGAAGGTCTTTACCTGCAAGAAGGACTGCAAGCTTGCAGACGCGGTGACGCTCATGGACGGCAACAACATCGGTTCGCTGCTGGTTGTCGACGACAAGGAGAACCTCCTCGGCATATTCACCGAGAGGGATATCATGCACTGCTTTGCCAAGAAGGTCGCGATGAACGATGAGCTCATGGGCAATGTCATGACGGCAAATCCGATAACACTCGATTCATCAGTCGATATAGCGGTTGCCGTGCAGCTCATGTCAGACAGGAAGATCAGGCATCTCCCCGTGACCGAGGATGAAAAGATCGCCGGCATGATCAACTACCGTGACCTTGTTTCCTATCTGCTTCCTGAGGTCATTTATATGGCAGAGGATATGTAGCGGGTAACCACAATGACAGAACCGATAAAAGAACCAAAAGTTGAAGATATAAAGACCGCGGCAGAGGAGAAGGCCTGTCCTGTCCAGAAGGCCCTTTATTTTGTGACCGAATTTCTGTCAGGGCCGATGTGCGGCAGATGTTTTCCCTGCGCCATGGGCAGTTATGAAGCGAGGATACGGCTCCAGAACCTGGTCGAGGGAAAAGGCGTCGATGCTGACATCCGTGCCCTGAAGAGGATCGCAACGGACATGATCGAGGCCTCGTTCTGCAAGAAGGGGAAGGACACCGGAAAATTCATCCTTGACTGGATGGCGACCGATGTATACCAGGAGCATGCAGAAGGCAGTTGCCCTGACATGCAGTGCGCCAGCCTGATCGAATACCGGATTATTCCGGAGAAGTGCACCATATGCGGTGACTGCAAGGATGTCTGCAAAGACCTGGCGATATTCGGCGAGAAGAAGCAGCCTTACAAGTCAGGCTATTTTCCATTCGAGATACGACAGAAGCGCTGCACCCGGTGCGGTGAATGCATCAAGGTCTGCCCTGTTGAAGCGATCGTTCTCGTTGCCGCAAATGCAAAAAAGCCTGTTGGCGTTTAGAAACTATGAGTATATTTTTTTACGGAGGTCTCAATGGCTAAGACAATTAATCTGACGATAGATAACCGGGCGGTCCAGGTCGACGAAGGAACTAACCTCATCGATGCCGCAGCAGCAGCCGGGGTGCATATCCCGAATCTCTGCTATATGAAGGGTATGAAGGGCATCGGAGCATGCAGGCTCTGCCAGGTCGAGGTCGAGGGCATGAAGGCCCCGCTGATCGCCTGCACCTCCAGAGTGCGGGAAGGCATGGTCGTCAAGACCGATACTGAGGCCGTGCAGGAGACCAGAAAATTTGTTATTGACCTTATTCTTTCGATGCATCCTCTTGATTGCATGACCTGCACCAAAGCAGGGGTCTGCAATCTCCAGAAATATGCGTATGATTTCGAATTAAAGGAGTCGACGTTTACCCGCAAGAATTTCGGGTACCCTGTTGATTCTGCCAACCCGTTTATTAAACGTGATCCTGACTACTGTGTGCTCTGCGGCAGGTGCGTACGTATCTGCAGGCATCAGGGCACGGAAGTCCTTGATTTCAACGGCAGGGGCGTCGGCTCCCGGGTAGTTACAGCCCAGGACAAGCCGCTGCAGGAATCTTCCTGCACGTTCTGCGGAAGCTGTGTGGATGTCTGTCCGGTCAATGCCCTGCTTGAGGCCGACCGCTGGAGAAGGGGACGGGAGTGGGAATACGAAAAGACGGATTCGGTCTGCCTTTCCTGCGGAAGCAGCTGCAGCATAACGGTCAGCAAAAAAGACGGCAGTGTGATAAAGATAAACAGCGGTTCTCCTGACGGCAGCATAGAGCGCACCATATGCGCGTTTGGAAGGTTCGGTTTCGACAGCCTGTCAAGCGAGATGCGCGTGACCAAGCCGATGAAAAGAGTGGGCAGCGAACTGCAGGAGACGACATGGGAAGATGCAGTAAAGACTGTGGCTGACCGGTTGAAGGCTGCCGGTGAAGATGCCGCGTTTGTTTCTACTGCGGCAATCCTGAATGAAGATGCGGCCATGCTGAAGAAACTCGCCGATGCTCTGAAGGCGAAGAATATTGATTCGACCGTCAGCCTCTATTCCGGGTATGACGCGATGAAGAGCGGCGGTGCCGATCTCGAAGAGACAGACCTGATAATACTTGCAGGCATTGCGCCTGATCAGTGGAAACGGATATTGCCTGCGCTTGACGCTGCAGTCAGGAAGAGGGTCAATAATGGCGCAAAACTTATCGTTATCAACTCGGGCGAACCGAAGATCGGATCAAAGGCCGCTGTCTTCCTGAACGGCGATGAGGTCAAGATGCTGATGGAACTCGGCCAGGCTGTCATCTCAAAGGGCACAAAGGCCCCCAAGGAAATGGTAGAGGCCCTGGCCCCGGTCAATCCTTCTGACAGTGCCATGAATGCAGCGGACCTGTTCCTTGCGGCCAGGATGCCGGTGATCCTTGCTGCTCCGGCCCTGTACAAAGCTGCCGCTAACCTTGCACTGATCAAGGGTGAGGCGGTTGCAGTGCCTCTTGAAGCGAATGCAAAAGGCATTGTGGCAATGGGCATGACCACCAGCGGCAATAAGTTCAGTGATATTATAGCGTCATCGTCCAAGGCTCTTTATGTGGTTGGTGAGGTTCCGGTCAGCAAGAGACCTGAAACTGGATTCCTCGTGGTTCAGGCTTCCCATATGACCGAACTGGCTGCGCAGGCCGATATAATCCTTCCTTCCACCCCTGCACTGGAATCAGAAGGAACGATTATTGACTGGCTCGGCAGGATCAGACAGGTTAACAGGGTTTGCGTTTCGGCCGGCTCAGCGAGGCAGAACAACGAGATTTTCATGAGCATTGCCGAGGCCATGGGCACACCCCTTAAGCCGATGAAGGATGCTGATGTCAAGAAGGCAGCAAAAGCAAAGGTGAAGGTCACTTTCAGCGCTTTCAAAAAAGACGCCGGCCACGATGCAGATCCGGAAATGTTCATGCAGGAGACGAACAAAACCACGGTCAACGGCTCAAGGCTGCTCTGGCTCAAGGAGCTTGACGCCTGCTCAGTTACGGCTTAATCCCCCTATCGACGAGGGCGCATCCGAAAAGATGCGTCCTCGTTTGTCTGTTCTAACCGCATCGATATAATAAAACCAAAGTATTTCAACTCTTCGTTTGTGACTTCTCTTTACGATTTCGGGTAAAATGTTCACCACAGCACAAAATCGGGCAGGAGGAACTGACCTTGAAAAAAGTCATCATAATAATCTATTGCATCCTGCTGCTCGCTACAGCGTCAGCAGCATTTGCCTATGATGAGACCTATGAGAAGGCAATGAAACATTTCAAAGCCAGGGAGTATAAGCGTGCCATTCCGTATCTCGAAAACTATGTTGTCCGGAAACCGGAGCCGGCTGCCTATTACATGCTTGGCTATGCCTATTACGAACTCAGGAATTTTGAACGTTCCAGGGACTATTTTGACCAGGCCTATCTGATCGATCCGGACTTTTCATCGGATAAAGTGCCTGCTCATGCAGGACTCTCGCAGGAGGAGCAGGGCCTTATTCATGATGTTCTTGAACTGTCCGGTGCAAAGAAACAGATGGAAAATTATGCTGAAATCCTGAGCAGTGCGCTCCCGCAGTTCCGCATCGGCATGAGCAACGTCAAGCAGAATAACGATGTTCTTCTTTTTCTCAGGGACTCATACAAGATCAATAAGATCTATCCTCCTGTAGTAAACATGTTCAGTGCTCGGTTTAACAAAAAATATATGACCTCTGTCCTTCAGTGGCTTAAATCGCCTTTAGGAAAAAAGAGCGCCAGTCTCGAAGTTGCTGCCAACATGCCGGAAATGATAAAAAGGTCGGCTGCCTATCGTGAGGAATATGATCGGATGCAGACAGGCCGTAAGCAGCGCATTGGGGATATGGAAAAAACAGTAAGGGCGACTGAACTGAATGTTGATATCATTGCAGGGTCTCTTTTTGAGATGCTTAAAGGCATGCAGGTCAGGATGCAGGACAGCGGCAGGATGAATTCGGAGGAGATCGATGCCCTCGTTGACAATATCAGAAATGTCCCAAGAGAAGAGCTTACCAGGGAGTTGCTGGTCTCCCTTGCTTTTACATACCGCAGCCTTACCAATGAGGAACTCGATGAGGTTGTGCGGTTTTACCGGTCGCCGGAAGGCAGGTGGTTCAATGATACCAGCATGGAAGCAATAAGTTCTGCTATCGGCAAGGCATCGCGGGAGGTCGGTGAAAAAATGGGTAATGCCCTTCTCGTTAAAAGAGTGACATTGTAAATAACTGCTCAGGTTGTTTAGCCCGAAGTCTGTTAGCTAAACACCTAAATGACTACAGACTATCAACCTGTGAAATTGCTTTTTGCCGAAGAGTTGTTATTTTTTCGAAGGTATTGTTGCCGGTTTGGCATCGGTATCCTGCACAGTGCCGGCGTCATAGGCCTCAAGCTTCTGCTGTATCTGTCTGATGATGTTGCTGCCTATTTTTGCCGTTTCTATTCTGACAAAACGTTCAACAATCTTTTCTGCATTTTCAGCTTCTTTATCGCTGAGAGCGAGATAGCCTATTTCGCCAAACTGCCGGAGGATGTCATCTCTGGTATCTTCCTTGATGATCTTAATCCTGCCATGCTGATGCTCAAGGAGCTTAGAAACATAGTTCTTCCAGAGATCCTTTTCCATGGGATTGAGTGCAGAATCGTCAGTGAGCGCAGGGAGCGTAATGGTAATGTCGTATAACAGAACCGGATCAACGATCATGAGATCGCAATGGACCCTTTCCTCCTCCTCATCATCATCTTCATCATCTTCATCATCTTCATCATCTTCCTCAAGACTGAAGGAGAAATCATAGGTCCATCCAAGCTTCCAGTCATAGGCCGAGACCTGTCGTTTCCTGGTTTTTTCACTGCGCGGACCGTTCTCCTCTGCTGATCTTACAATCTCGGCAAAGGTCTTGCCAAAGACAGCATAGAACTCATAATGCACGTCAGGACGAAGCTCAAGACCCTCAGGTACAGAATATTTTCTCATCTTTTGAGTTTGGTGGGTCAGAGGCCTTTTCATTGAAGGAAGAAGTCTGCCGGACCGGTCAAAATGCTGGGATATCTCTGCCTGCGACAGATTAGCTGAGGCCAGGACCAGCAGGAAAGCTGAAACGAATCTGCTCAGTTTCATAGTGTAAGGATACTATGCTTTCTCTGTGAAATCAAATGGAGGCTAATTTCAGGCGCAATTTGTTACAATATTGATCTCAAAATGACCGGTATCAAGGTGATCTGCTGATTATGGAAGACCTGTATAGTGTAAAACTGCCTGTGTTTGAAGGGCCTCTTGACCTTCTCCTGCATCTTATTCGGGAGAACAAGGTGGATATCTATGATATCCCCATATCCCTGATCACGGGCCAGTATCTCCATTACATCGAAATGATGAAGGAACTGGACCTCGAGATCGCAGGCGAATTCATTGTTATGGCAGCGACCCTCATCCATATAAAGTCCCGGATGCTCCTCCCTGCTGACGAGGAAGCGCCTCTCGAGGAGGTGGAAGATCCGAGACTTGAGCTGGTCCAGAGGCTTCTCGAATACCAGGGATATAAGGATGCTGCGTCGATCCTGAAGGAAAAGGAAGATGAGGCGCTCAAACTCTTTGTCAGGGAAAAGACGGAGTTCGACGAAGAAAAATCAGAGGAGCAGCAGGAGCTCTATCTCTTTGACATAAACCTCTTTGACCTGCTTGGTGCCTTTAAGAAGATTTTGGACAATGTTCCCCCTGAAGTCAGGACCATTACAAAGGAAACGCTTACGGTCAAAGACCGCATCATGCATATTGCCGAGATGCTTGAGAGTATCGACACGATCAGGTTCGAAGACCTCTTTGCCGGCACCACGAGCAGGGTACAGCTGATCGTGACCTTTCTTGCGCTCCTTGAGCTCCTCAGGCTCGGCATGGCCAGGGTATATCAGGAAAAGGACTTTGGAAGCATTTGGGTAATTAACCCGCAGAAACAGGTACCTGTGCCGATAGAAGTCCCGCTGGAACAGGCAACCGTCCAGACCTCTGAATATGCAGAACAGCCGGTCGGGCCTTCTGTACTGCAGGATTCTCAGGGTCAGTCAGATCCAATCAATAACGAAAAGGTGGTAACAAAACCGGTCATGACAAGAGATTTTAAGGACACACTTAATCTTCCGCAAACGGATTTTCCTATGAAGGCGAACCTTTCGCAGCGGGAACCTGAGATGCTCAAGGCCTGGGACGAAAAAAATATCTATGGAGAGATCCAGGAACAGAGTAAGGGTCGCAAGCCATATATCCTTCATGACGGGCCGCCGTATGCAAACGGCAATATTCATATAGGCCATGCGCTGAACAAGATCCTGAAGGACATCATTGTCAAATATAAGACCATGAAGGGGTTTTCGGCACCGTATGTCCCGGGATGGGACTGCCACGGTCTGCCGATTGAGCTGCAGGTGGACAAGAACCTTGGTGACAAGAAAGACAGCGTCAATCTTATCGAGAAAAGACAGCTCTGCAGGGAATATGCAGAGAAGTTCGTCGGTCTGCAGAGGGATGAGTTCAAGCGCTTGGGTGTGTTCGGCGACTGGGCGCAGCCTTATCTCACACTGACGTATGGATATGAGGCATCGATAGTCAGGGAGTTCAACCGTTTTGTGAAGAACGGGTATGTGCATAAAAGGAAGAAGCCCGTGCACTGGTGCCCCTCCTGCGTTACTGCGCTGGCAGAGGCAGAGGTTGAATATGCAGACAAGGAATCTCCTTCTGTCTTTGTGAAGTTCATGCTTGATGACGACAATGCCGCGGTATTTGCGCCCGAACTCAGGGGGAAGAAGGTCTTTGTGCTGATCTGGACGACAACGCCCTGGACCCTTCCTGCAAACCTTGCAGTTGCATTCCATCCTGAGCTGCAATATGCGGCAGTCGAGCAGGATGATGAGGTCTATATTGTTGCTGAGGGCAGGCTTGAGGCCTTGAAGGAGAGGATAGGGCTCAACGGCAATGTCGTTGCGAGGAAGTTTGGCAAAGACCTTGAAGGCCTTGAGGCTCAGCATCCCTTTATCGAAAGAAGATCTAAAGGTGTGTTAGGTGATTTTGTTTCTTTGGAAGAGGGCACCGGTATTGTCCATATTGCTCCGGGTCATGGCGAGGATGACTATGAGGTCGGACTGAAATACGGTCTTGAGATCTATGCGCCTGTGGATGATGGCGGCAAATTCACAAAGCAGGCGGGCGACCTTCAGGGCCAGTTCGTTTTCAAGGCGAACAGCGTTATCATCGAGACCCTGAAGTCAAAGAATGCACTCATCAGAGAAGAGAAGATCACACATTCTTATCCGCATTGCTGGCGATGCAAGAAGCCGGTCATTTTCCGTGCAACAGAGCAGTGGTTCATATCTGTTGAGCATGAAGGCCTGCGCAAAAAGTGCCTCGAAGAAATTGACAGGGTGAACTGGGTGCCTGCATGGGGCCGCGATCGGATCTATAACATGGTCGCCGGCAGGCCCGACTGGTGCATATCCCGCCAGAGGAGCTGGGGTGTCCCGATCACGATCATAAAATGCAATGACTGCGGCGAGTTTGTGAAGGATGAGGCCGTGCTCGACAATATTGTGAGCCATGTAGAAAAGGACGGCGCAGACGTCTGGTTCATAAAAGAGGCAAAGGAGTTCCTTCCTGAAGGATATGCCTGTGCAAAGTGCGGCTCGAGCGCGTTCCGCAAGGAGATGGATATCCTGGATGTCTGGTTCGATTCGGGCGTGAGCCATGCTGCGGTCCTGGAGAATGACCCCAGGCTTACCTGGCCGGCGGATATGTATCTCGAAGGCAGTGATCAGCACCGGGGCTGGTTCCAAAGTTCGCTCCTTGCGTCAGTCGGCACACGGGGAACAGCGCCTTACCGGACTGTGCTGACCCATGGATTTGTTGTTGACGGAGCTGGCAAGAAGATGTCCAAGTCTCAGGGCAATGTGATCGCTCCTCAGGAGATCATCAAAAATTATGGCGCCGAGATCCTGCGCATCTGGGTCTCTGCTGAGGACTACCGGGATGATATCAGAATATCAAAGGAGATCCTGAACCGTCTTACCGAGGCGTACAGAAAGATCAGGAACACCAGCAAATTCCTGTTGAGCAATCTCTTTGATTTTGATCATCAGGATTATTCAGGCCAGCTGCAGGAGATCGACCGCTGGGCAATGTGCAGGCTTCAGGGTCTGATCGCAAAGGTAACAAAGGCATATGAGAATTTTGAATTCCACGAGGTCTTTCACTCGATCCATAACTTTTGTGTCGTTGATATGAGTTCGATCTATCTCGACATTCTCAAGGACCGGCTCTACACTGCAAAGGCAGATGCTGTTGAGAGGCGCGCAAGCCAGTGGGTCCTTTCAGAAGTCCTTTCCGTGCTTACGCGGCTTATGGCGCCGGTGCTGACTTTTACAGCAGAGGAGGTCTGGGGATATATAACAAAAGGCGGCAAGGGGCAAGGGGCAATCGGCGAGAGGCAAGAGGCTATGGAGAGCGATTCGGTGTTTTTTGCATCCTTTCCTGAGGTGGATGAACGGTTTATTGATGCAGAGCTCGACGAGCGGTGGAAGAGATTGCTCACCCTGCGGGATGAAGTGAACAAGGCGCTTGAGATCAAACGGGCTGAAAAGTTTATTGGCAACTCTCTTGAGGCAAAGGTGACGCTCTATCTTCCTGCTGATTACCGGCAGCTTGCCGATCAATATACTGCGTTTCTGCCGATGTTCTTTCTGGTTTCGGCTGTCACCCTGAGCGATGACGTTCTGCCTGAGGCACATGAGGGCACTGTTATCAAAGGACTTCGCGTGCTGGTTGAGCGGTCAGCAGGGAGCAAATGCCAGAGGTGCTGGAACTGGTCTGAAAGCGTCGGCTCGTTCAGTGATATTCCCGAAGTCTGTGACAGATGCTACGGAGCGGTTAGAGAATGATCGCCTGCAAATTGGTTACATCAGGCAAAGTTCTGTCATTGCCTTGGAAATGGTCTTTAAGAAAAATAGGCCATAGTTATGCAGGATACTAAAAAATGAATAATAAAATCAGACTTTCTTTAATCATCGCGTTGTCTGTGGTTGTCCTTGACCAGATAACAAAGTATCTTGCCAGGACTCATATCGGCGCATACGAGAGTATTGAACTCCTGCCAATGCTGAATCTGGTCAATGTGCAGAACAGGGGCGCTGCTTTTGGCATGTTCAGCAGTTTCGGGAACATCTTCTTCATCTGCATCTCTGTTGCTGCGCTGATCTTCATGTCATGGATTATCATAAAGGACAGGGAGGATCACCGCATCTTTGCCTTGCTTGCAGGAGGCGCTGCAGGCAATCTCATAGACAGGTTAACTCTTGGCTATGTCGTTGATTTTGTGGATGTGGCTGTTGCAGGGCATCACTGGCCTGCATTTAATGTTGCTGATTCTGCTCTTTCGATTGGTATGGTATTCATGGCCCTGAGCATCCTGAGGAAAACGCGTTAATGTTCCCGGTCCTCATCAAAATAGGCCCGCTCGTAATCCATACTTATGGATTTATGATTGCTACTGCCTTTCTGCTTGGTTTGTGGCTTGCCCTCAGGCAGGCAGCGCAGGAGGGGCTGCAAAAGGATAAGATCACTGATATAGGCTTCTATGCCCTTTTTTCCGGCATCATCGGCGCCCGGGTCATTTTTATTGCAACGAACTGGCCGCATTTTTCCGAACATCCCATAGACATGATCAAAATATGGGAGGGGGGGCTTGTCTTTTATGGCGGCGTCATCTTTGCCCTGCCGGCGGTCCTGTGGTATGCGAAGAAACAGGGGCTCAGGCTCTGGCAGACTATTGATGTATGGGCCCCATCCATCGCAATCGGTCATGCCATAGGAAGACTTGGCTGTTTCTGCGCAGGCTGCTGCTACGGAAAACCGACTGACCTTCCCTGGGCAGTCACCTTCAGCAATCCTGAATCCCTTGCGATCCTTGGCGTGCCTCTTCATCCGACCCAGCTTTATGAATCTGGAGCGGAACTGATGAATTTTGCCATTCTTCTCTTTATCAGAAAAAAGAAGACCTTTCACGGCCAGGTCTTCTGGATGTATGTCCTGAACTATGCGATCATCAGGGCCTTGATCGAACTCTTTAGAGGAGATATCGAAAGGGGTTTTGTCATGCCGGGTATTTCGACCTCACAGGGCATCAGTATTGTGATGTTTATTACGGCTGTTGCGTTTCTTTATCGGCTGAAACGAAATAAGGTCTGAGATAAGCGCTCTGCTTGACTCTTGCTTGATAGAGTATTTCCCCGGCACTTGCTATCAGCCCTGTTCTTTAGTATGATTTGAATCGTGCTTGATACACTTTTCTATCCAAAGTCGGTAGCAGTCATCGGCGCTTCGCAGGATCCGCAGAAGGTCGGTTATGCTCTTCTGAATAATCTGCTCCGGTTTGGGTATCAGGGCAGGATCTATCCCATCAACCCCAAGGCAGATGAAATCCTCGGCATCAAGGCGTACAAAAGCATTTTTGATGTCCCGGATGAGCTTGGTCTTGCTGTTGTCTCGATCCCTGCTGCCATGGTTCCCGACTGTATAAGGGACTGCATAAAGAGGGGTATCAGATCAGCGGTAATTATCAGCGCCGGATTTAAGGAGGCAGGTGCTGCAGGCATTTTGCTTGAGGAAGAGCTTAAGGCACTCAGAAAAAGCGGCGATATCCGGATACTCGGGCCGAACTGTCTGGGCATCATCAATACGGCGAATGACCTGAACGCCACCTTTGCAGCAGGCATGCTCCCCAAAGGCAGGCTTGCATTCTTTTCTCAGTCCGGAGCCCTTGGCATTGCGATACTCGACTGGGCCATCGGCAACAAGATCGGCTTTTCAAAGTTCATCAGTCTCGGCAACAAGGCTGATCTGAACGAAACAGACTTTATAGAATATTTTGTGCAGGACCCTGAGACGGACATCATCCTCGGGTATATCGAGGACGTTGTTGAAGGCAGGAGATTTCTTGAGATAGCAAGGAAAGCAACAAAGGTCAAACCTATCATCCTGGTAAAATCAGGCGGCACGCAGGCAGGAGCCCGTGCTGCATCGTCCCATACCGGCGCGCTTGCAGGGTCTGAAAATGCTTTTAACGCAGCGTTCAGCCAGACAGGGGTTATCAGGGCAGAAGGTGTAGAGGACCTGTTTGAGTCGGCGCTGGCATTCCATTCAGGCAAGGTACCAAAAGGCAACAACCTGCTTATCATTACCAATGCCGGCGGCCCTGGCATCATCGCGGCAGATACGGCAGAAAAACTCGGCATCAATCTGCCGCAGCTTTCCAGGGAAACGGTTGGGCAGCTTATGGCAGTGCTGCCGAAGAACGCGTCACTCTATAACCCTGTTGATATCATCGGGGATGCGACCTCTGAGCGTTATGCTGCGGTGATCGAGCGCACGCTGAATGATCCAAATGTGGACGGTCTGCTGATCATTCTCACGCCGCAGGCAATGGTGAATGTCGAGGAGACTGCAAGGAGCGTGATCGAGTCATCGAAGAAGACCGATAAACCTCTGATCACCAGCTTTATGGGAGAGGAAAGGGTGCGGTCGTCAGTGGCCCTGCTCAAGGCTGCTGCGATAACGAACTTTTCCTATCCTGAGCCGGCAGTGAAGTCATTCAGAAGGCTTTACAACTACGGACTCTGGAGGCAGAAGGCAGAGGGTCCGCCTTTCTGTCCTGAAGTGAACAGGGATGCCGTTGCAGAGATCATCAGGACTGCACGCGAGAATGGTCTGATGCAGTTTGCAGAGGATAGTGCACGGGAGATTCTGACACACTATGGATTCAGGTTCCCAAAGAAGCAGCTGGCAAAGATGCCGAATGAGGCTGCCAATGCTGCGGCTGCCATAGGATTTCCGGTTGTCATGAAGATCTCCTCGCCTGATATCCTCCACAAAACCGATATCGGCGGTGTGAAGCTCAATATCGGTTCCAGGAAAGAGGCAAAGGACGCATTTACAGACATTACCCTGAACGCCCGGAAGTTCATGCCAAAGGCCTTTATCAACGGTGTCACCATCTATGAGACGGTGCCGAAGGGTAAAGAGGTCATTCTCGGTATCACCTTTGACCGGACCTTCGGCCATATGATTATGTTCGGCCTTGGCGGCATTTATGTGGAGGTCTTGAAGGATGTTTCTTTCAGGATCGTGCCCATCGGCCTGTCAGTGGCGAGCGAGATGGTCCACGAGATCAGGACGATCCGGCTGCTTCAGGGCGTTCGCGGCGAGCCACCCGCTGACCTTGATGCCATTGTCCAGAGCATTGTGAGGCTCTCGTTGCTCGCCTCAGATTTTCCCGAGATACATGAGCTTGATATTAACCCGCTTGTTGTGTTCGGCAGCGGGGCAGTTGCCCTTGACTCAAGAATTATCCTCAGTCGTGAAGATAAAGGAGGTACATAAATGCACTACCTGTATATAGCATCCACTGCGGGGTTTTCGGGCAAGAGCCTGATCACGCTCGGCCTTGGCCTTATGTTAAAGGAAAAGGGTCTTTCGATTGGCTATATAAAGCCGTACGGAAAGATCCCCCTGAAACAGGATGGCAGGATTGTCGATGCTGACGCCGAGTTCCTGAGAAAGGCGCTCGATATCAGTGAGCCTCCAGAGGTTGTCTCTCCCTTTGTCGTGACCTATGAACTTCAAAGCAACCTTCTTAAGGGTAAGCCCTCGGATAAGTTCGATGATATCAATAGGGCGGTCTCTTCTTTAGCGAATAAAGATCTTGTACTGGTCAATGGTGCTGCCGATCTCTATGAAGGAGCGACCTTCGGTATCGATGGTCTGAAGCTGATCCGCCATTTTAAGGCGAAAACGCTTATCGTTGAGCCGTGGAACGGCGACAGTTCCATCGATGCAATTGTCGGTGCAAAGGAACTGCTCGGTTCCGATTTCCTGGGTGCTGTGATCAATAAAGTGCCTCAGGGGGTCCATGACCATGTAAAGAATTTTGTCCGCCCTTTCCTGGAGAAAAAAGGTATTGCGATTTTTGCAGCTCTCCCCCTGGACAGGCTGCTTGATGCGATTACTGTGCGGCAGCTGAACGAGATTCTTGGCGGCAAGGTGCTCTGCTGCGAAGAGGGGTTGGATGAGTTCATCGAATCCTTCTCGATCGGGGCAATGGATGTTGACAGCGCACTGAAATATTTCCGGAGAACACCGAACAAGGCTGTTATTACCGGCGCTCATCGCTCGGATATTCAGCTTGCTGCACTTGAAACATCAACGAGATGTATTATCCTGACCGGCGGTCTCTATACGAACGACGTAATCATCGGTAAGGCAAAAATGACCAAAACACCGATCATTTCTGTGCATGAAGACACATTTGCGACCGTGCAGAAGATCGAATCAGTGATGGGCAAGATCAGTATCAGGGAGCAGAAGAAGGTGCAGAAGACAAAAGAGATCATTGTGCGGGAATTCGATCTTGTTAGGCTGCTGAAGGAACTGAAACTCGTATAAAAGGGGAATAGAGAAATATGGAAGACCTCAAAACATCAGAAACATGGCGCGTATTCAGAATACAGTCAGAACTTGTAGAAGGGTTCGAGACACTCAATGACCTCGGCCCTGCGGTCACAATATTCGGCAGCGCGCGGCTGAAACCCGGCAATAAATATTACGACGATGCCGTGACCGTGGCAAGAAAACTGGCAGATGACGGCTTTGCGATCATCACGGGTGGCGGCCCGGGCATTATGGAAGGCGCCAACAAGGGGGCAAAGAAGGGGAAGGCCCATTCTGTGGGGCTGAACATAGAAATACCGAGTGAGCAGGTTCCGAACAAATATCAGGATGTCAGTCTCTCATTCCGTTATTTTTTTATCAGAAAGCTGATGTTTATCAAATATGCTATTGCGTACATTATTTTTCCCGGTGGATTCGGTACTATGGATGAGCTTTTCGAGGCACTCACTCTGGTGCAGACTAAGCGCATCAAGTCCTTTCCGATCATTCTCTATGGCTCTGAATATTGGGAAGGATTGATCGATTGGATGAAAAAAACACTCATTGCACAGGGTACGATCGAAAGAGAGGACTTCGCCCTCTTTTCTCTGGTTGATAAGCCTGAGGAGGTGAGGTTCCTGATCAATGAGCATTTCAGGGTTTTTGCTGATATCAGGCCGAAGATGAAGACAAAGAAGCGGCCCGGAAACCGGTATGTCTGACAGCCGCATGAAAAAAAACAGGATATTCATTACCTGCGGCAGAGGCATAGACCCTTATCTTGAGCAGGAAGTGGGGCAGTTAGGTTTTCCCATTTTTTTCAAAACACAGGCCGGCATAGAGACCGAAGGTGCTATGAATGATGCCATGGACCTCAATCTTCGTCTGAGAACAGGACTCAGAGTGCTTTTCCTTGTTGCCGGGTTCACCGCAGAAAATCCCGAAGAGCTCTACCGGAAAATCCATGCCATTCCCTGGGAGGAGATCATCCGCCTGAACGGGTACTTCAGCATAACCTCAACGGTTGATACACCCACCATAGACAACACGCGCTATGCAAGCCAGAAGTGCAAAGACGCTGTTGTTGATCGTTTTATGAAAAAATTTGGTAAACGGCCTGACTCAGGACCGGAACGCAACCGGGCTGTGTTTCATCTCCATTGGCAGGGTGAGGACTGTCGTATATATATCGATACCTCAGGCGAGCCGCTCTCAAAAAGAGGATACCGCAAGATCCCGTATCAGGCCCCTCTGCAGGAGACGCTTGCGGCCGCTATCGTTAAGGCATCAGGCTGGAATGACAGCGGCACATTTGTTAATCCCATGTGCGGGAGCGGCACGCTTGCTATTGAAGCTGCGCTCGCTGGGCTGAACAGGCCAGCAGGTATTCTGAGAAATAACTTCGGGTTTATGCACCTCAATGACTATGATGCTGATGCCTGGGAAGAGTTGAGAAGCAATGCCAAGGCTGAAGTGAAGAAGGGCCTGAAGAACAGGATCATTGCATCTGATATCAGTGAAGAGGCTGTCGATGCAGCTCAGAAAAATGCGCTGACAGCAGGTGTGGAGCATTTTATCGAATTCAAGGTGAGTGATTTTGCTGAAACAGAGGTCCCCGAAGGCCAAGGCGTTGTGGTGATGAACCCTGAATATGGGGAACGTCTCGGCAAGGCAGCAGAGCTTGAGAAGGTTTATGGAGGCATAGGGGACTTTCTGAAACAGAAATGCCGGGGGTACACGGGGTATGTGCTGACCGGCAATCAGGAGTTGGCCAAAAAGATAGGTCTCAGATCCAGCAGAAAGATGCTTTTTTTCAATGGGCCGATCGAATGCCGCTTGCTTGAATATCAGCTCTATGGCGGCAGCAGGAAGGGCAAAAGCCTCGAATAAGGTTCAGTCTTGAGGTCTGGGAGCAGTTCTCCGGCTCCCCGCCTGATTTCAGGAGGGGTGGCCGAACCAGAAGTAGGTGCTTTAAGCAGGCCGGGGTGGAAAACGTGTAACCATTCAGTTATGAGTGGACAGATTCAATATCCCCTCCTTACCAAGGAGGGGTATGGGGAGGTTTTGGTTCATTTTCCAATACCCCACCCGACCTCCCCTTGGAAAGGGGAGGAGGATTACCCCTTATAACTGAAGGGTTACGTAAACGTGCTGATTTTTTTGCAAACACGGGCAGTTCTGTATATTCTTTCACAGAATAGGTAAGATCAAATGGATAGCAAACGCCTTTTAGTCAACATAACGCCCCCTTCCCCCTCTCCTAAGTGGGGCGAATGGGGCAAGGAGAGCCCGTAACCCAACCATGTTCTACGAAGAGGTATTCAGAAAGCTGGGTGAACAGAAGATTCGCTATGCAGTGGCGGGCGGGGTTGCGCTTGTACTTCATGGTATTGTCAGACTGACTGCCGACCTCGATCTGATTCTCGATATGAAAGAAGAGAATCTCACAAAATTCATAGACTGCATAAAGGAGCTTGGATTCAGACCACGAGTGCCTGTGCAGCCGGAAGATTTTATCAGCGCGAAGAACAGGGAAGAGTGGAAGCGGGAAAAAGGGATGAAGGTCTTCACCTTCTTTCACCCCCCAAAGCAGATTCAGCAGATAGATGTCTTTATCGAAGAGTACATACCCTATGAAGAAATCGAAAAGGAACTTGTGCAGATCCCTGTAAAGGACATTTCCATACCGGTGATTTCGATCAGGCATCTTAAGGCGCTAAAAACAGTTTCAGCCAGGGCGCAGGATATTGCTGACATAGCAATGCTTAATGACCTTGAGAGCATGGGGGGCGGCCAAGAATGAAGTCTGTCGGATATAGCTTTAGGCTCACACCTGACAAGATTAGGGAGTTTAAGGACCTGCCTGCTGAGGATAAACTCGACTGGCTGGAGGAGGCCAATAATTTTATCGGGCTTGCAGTATCGCAGGAGAAGCTGAAAAGATGGGAAAGATTGAAGGCAGGGGACGCAGGCAAGCCATACGCCACGACATAGGTCAGTAGACCTCGTCATGAGGACCAATATCGAGGAGATGCACTATGTCGTTATGTAACCTGAACAATCCTCAGCTCATATGTCAGGGAGTAGGCATATCTCCCCTTGAGATTTCCGACAAGAGGATGGGTGTGCAAAATCGTGTCAAAGGGATCGTCGATGAGCCTGTTGAGGGTTTCTGCGTAAGGTTTCCTGAGTAGAGGATTTTTGCTTGCTATCTTTTTTGCTTTTTTTAGATATGCCGGCGCATATTCAATTGTCCGCTTCATCAAATATAGCCTTTACCGCATCATCGACGGATCTGTAGCGGATCGGCGTTTCTTTTTCAGCTTTCAGCACGCGATCGACAAATGCCTTGCGCTTTTTCTGTTTTTCAAGAAGAAATTGGACGAAGTCTCTCGTCTCCTGAAGCGCGGGTTCGGAGAGCAGCGTAAGCATTCCTCTGATGTCCTCAATTTCTCTTATGGCAGTATTCATGAATTGATTATATCACATAAGAGCCTAATCCGGAGGCCATATTCTCTGACCAATCCCACTTTTTGTCGCTCAATTGCCTTACATAACAGATTAAATGATATATAATAAACATAGAAATGGATGAATATGGGTTTAGAGCCTGTTGCACAAACCTGAAATTTGCCCTTCGACATGCTCAGGGCGAACGGAGCATGTGTTGAAAACATTGAATTATTTACCGTTCATGCTGAGCTTGTCGAAGCATAAACGACATTTGCGCAACAGGCTCTTTACTGAGTATTTTGAAAGAGAGGTGCTTAGAAAACGAGCCTATCTTAAAAAGGAGTGCTGTATCCGGGTGATTGGCAATCCTTTGAAAGTTGAAGCTCAGGAGGGTAATAGATTTCGGTTTTGGGGAATTGTTGACGAGCTCGATGGCCGCATACTCAGAGTCATTACCCTCGCTGACAAGAGGACAATTCATAATGCATTTCCGGACAGGAGGTTTAAGCCATGAAACTTAACTACTACAAAGATACTGATTCTTTGTACATAGATCTTTCAGAGAAGGGGAGCGTTGAAAGCAGAGAGATTTCGGAGGGCGTGGTATTGGATTATGACGAAACCGGAAATCTGGTGGGGATTGACATTGATAACGCAAGCAGGAAAGTTCAGCTGAAAGAGCTTGTCCTGAACAGACTTCCTTCAGATGTGCGGACAGTAGCCGCCTGATATTTTCTGTGAAGCCTCAACCCTGCTGTTTTTCTTGTCGTATAGAAATCGGTCTTCTATAGGCTCTGTTAAGATAATCCTTGAGGTCTGGCTTAGTTTTCAGGCTCCACGCCTGAGAGGTGGGAAGATGGCTGGAAGAAAAGAAAATAAGAAAATGAAAAAGTGTCCGGTCTGCGGAGGCGGATTGCAACACGGCCAGACAGCGGCGCCTTTTTTTATTGATGAGAAAATAATCATTATCAAAGATGTTCCCGCAGAGGTTTGTGCTGACTGTGGAGAGGCCTTTACCAAAAGCAGTGTGGCGGGACAGATTGAGGATATTTTAGACAAGGTCGAGATTTTGCACTCCGAAATGTCGGTGGTGCACTTCAAGGCGGCATGAAAATGATTTCGTGGAGGTAATATAGATGAAGAAGATTCTGATGGTTTTGGTTCTGGCTGTTTTGCTTCTGCCCATCCTGGATCTTCTTGGCCTCCCGGCGGGGCAGGGGAAGCTGAATGACAAAAACGGGGTGCCGGTGTCGGGGAGTGTGACGATGACGTTTGCGATCTATGATGCTGCGAAATGAAAAAGAAGTCGTATGTTTTTATGCTTACCGATGAGGACAGAAAAAGGCATGAACATGTCAGTGAAAATAATCGTATTGTCAGTTTTGTTGTTCAATACGAGATGTTACATGAGGGAAAATGGACACCTGTGATAAGGTATGATAACGCCCACGGATTTGCTCATAAGGACCTGATGAACCCGGATGGAAGCAAAGACAAGATTCTGATCGGGGAGGCAGACTTCAATGAGGCATTGTCCATGGCTGATAAGGACATTCAGGAAAACTGGGAAAAGTATAGACAGAGGTATTTGAGGAGGTTGAAGTCATGACAAAAGAAGAGGTATTCAAAAAGAATCAGCAGCTTTCCACCGAGTTTGAGTTGTACCTTTTGGAACATCCGGAAGTTGAGGAAGGTATTCCCGATAACTCTATGATAGTGCTGCTGCCGGAATATGACAAGGAGCTTGCTGCAAAGAATATCGAACTCGCGGAAGCCCATCACGAAAAGGGGCAGGCTATTGTATATGTCAGTGTCGGAAAACTCAGGACGTCCCGCATTGATGAGTTGACGTTGCGAGTCGCGTAAGGAGGTAGATAGATGAAGAAGATATTGATGGTGTTGGTCGTGACGTTTTTGCTTCTCCCCGCTCTGGCACAGGCTGTGCCGAATGTGATGGATCTTCATAACCTCCCGGCACGGCAGGGTTTATCCTCCTGAGATGGAGAAGCTGAATGACAAAGGCGGTGTGCCGGTTTCGGGGAGTGTGATGATGACGTTACGGGTTGCCTGATGCCTACTGTTCTGAAATCAGGGGCATATCGTTTTTTCTTTTATGCGGGAGACAGGAATGAACCGGCCCATACTCATGTGGAGCGGGATGATAATATTGCAAAGTTCTGGCTTGATCCTGTAAGGCTGCAAACGAGTGGGGGCTTTGATGGGTCGAAATTGTTAGAATACATAAACTTGTGAGTGCAAATCAGAAGAGATTATTGGAGGCATGGCATGACTACTTCGGTCATAGAGATTAGTGAGCCAACGGCTGAATCCGTAAAGGTGTCTGAGAATACTTTGAGTGTTGACCTGAGCGATGGCCGGACCATTTCTGTCCCTCTTGAATGGTTCCCTCGTTTGTTACATGCGACCCGTGTGGAGCGAAATAACTTACGACTTATCGGTAGAGGGCACGGTATTCACTGGGAGGATATTGACGAAGACATCAACATCGAAGGTCTGATTTTGGGCCGTCCCTCAGGAGAGAGTCAGGAGTCGTTCAGGAACTGGCTCGCTCAGAGAAAAATAGGGAAAAGTTCTATTAAGAAGAAATGAGAAAGAACAGTTTAACGTTTTCGGTTCTGGTCTGGAAACTAAGAACTGTATACTGAAAACTTTCTCTTGCTGAAAAGATGGGAAAGATTGAAGACAGGGGACGCAGGCAAAGGCATACGCCACGAATAAGGATAAGCCTTGAAGACTGGGAGCAGGTTTCAGGCTCCCCGCCTGATTTCAGGAGATACGGCCCCAGGCCGGGGTGGTAACCCTGCTGATTTTTCTTGCAAGTAAGAATAGTTTTGAGTATTCTTTACGTAAGTAGTCAGGCTCGAATACGGGATAGGGAGGGGCTCATGGGGATGGGTGAAGTGAGGGTGCAGATGCTGGCACAGCCCTTGCGTCAGTCAGTCAGTCAGTCAGTCAGTCAGTCAGTCAGTATTCCAGCCTTATAAAGAAGTTCTTTCCGAAAAACTCAATCATACTTTTTATTCCATCTCTGAACATCAACCGATGCGCAGGGACTGGTCATGTATTTTCAATTTTGGTCCTCAGGAGGGGCGAGAATGAGTTGGATGAACGACATTATTTGTAGAGCCATGAAACAATTGGGTTGTGCCCCTACTTTAGCTATCTTCCTGCTTATTTGTACTTTTATCAATCCGCCATTTTCGGAATCTGCTCCATCATATCCTACATACAAAACTGTAACTGGTGTTCAGGATAGCATTACTGTCACGTTGACAGGTCCCAATGAGGCAATTTCTGCGGATAGAAACGATAAGTTTACTGTGACAGTCTCGTTTACTCCTGAAAGTGTTGGCCCAAATCTTAGGGGGCAGACGTATAAGATCCGGCTGAAAGAGAGAGAAGTATTAACAGACAATAATGTTCTCTGTGACTGGTATCGCGGGACGGATACTACGCCGTATGCAACAAGCATTGCAGAGATTGAACTGACTGTACCCGCCACAGGTTCTGTTTCTGAGTCATTCACGCTTTGGACGAAAGAATACTATTTTACATACGGATCAGGCACGCTGCAATTTTATGCTGAAGTTGTAGTAGATAAGCCTCTCAGCCTCTTTGATTATTCAAGTGCTACCGCATATTTGACAGTAGAGATTTTCCCCGATGATATTTATGAAGATAATGACAGCTATTCAGAAGCAAAAACATTGCAATTGGGCTTGCTAAAGGGATTGATCCAGAGCGACGATTATGACTGGTATGTTTTCAATGCAACCTCTTCAGATATTGGTTCAACATTAGCCGTTCAGATTGAGTTTTTTGATGAATTAGGCGGGCTGGAGTCAGGCTTGTTTAGAAACTGTACGGTTTTGAATTGTGATATGTTGCCGTATGCTCTTACAACTGCCTCAAACAGGCGTACAGTTTCATATCAGATAGACGCAGCAGGTAAGTATTATTTCGTTGTATCTTCAAAAGAACTGCAGCGGAAATATATCAATTTCTACGATATGTTGTCTACGCTCACACCGGGAAGCATTACCTGTACGACGACGCCTGTTACAGGCATTTCAGTCCCGTCAACTGACAGCGACGGCAGTTATACGGTTTCATGGTCACCAGTGGCAGGTGCTTTATATTACGATCTGATTGAATACGAATATGAAAATGGCAACCAGGTAAACTGGAGAATGCTGCCGCGGGTCTCCACTGGCACATCCATCAACATAACAGGCAGGAGTGACGGTAGAACCTATTATTATGACGTTTACGCAACTGCAGGTTCATGCAGAATGTCTGATCCTGTTCGGAGCTCGAACGGCTGTGCAGTCCGCTATCCTGACCAAACATTATTAGGACAGGCTGTTGATAACACCAATCTCTTATGGAGGACTGGCAGTGCGTATTCGCCTAACCATGGCACTTATACAACAAACGGATGGTTTTCACAGGCAACAGTGACGTCCGACGGTGTTGATGCTGCACAGAGCGGCAGTACGCTTCTTGAAGGAAGTACCTCATGGATGAAGACTGAAGTCGCCGGTCCTGGCACGCTTTCTTTCTATTGGAAGGTTTCTTCTTTGGTTGACGGCGGAATTCTCCGGTTCTATATTGATGGGCAGGAACAGGCAGGCAGCATCAGCGGCGTGGTTGACTGGCAGCAGAAGTCCTTTGCAATTCCTGTAGGTACTCATACTCTGATGTGGGAATATGCAAAGGAATTGCCGGGAAGCTCTGGAAGTGATGCTGGGTGGGTTGACAGAGTTGTGCTTACTCCTGAGCAGAGTAGAGTCTGGGCATGGGGATACAACTATCATGGGCAACTTGGTGATAATACTAATGTTGATCGGATTACACCTGTACAGGTATTGAACCTGACAGGTGTTGTTGCAGTAACGGGAGGTGGTAGACATTCGCTTGCATTGAAATCAGATGGTACGGTCTGGGCATGGGGTTCCGATGCTGCTGGCCAGTTAGGTGACAATAGTACGGTTAGCAAAAGAACGCCGGTCCAAGTATTGAACCTGACAGGTGTTGTTGCAATAACGGGAGGTGGTAGTCATTCGCTTGCATTGAAATCAGATGGTACGGTCTGGGCATGGGGAGACAACCTTTATGGGCAACTTGGTGACAATACAGCGGTTGATAAGCACACCCCGGTACAGGTATTGAACCTGACAGGTGTTGTTGCAATAACGGGAGGTGGTAGTCATTCGCTTGCATTGAAATCAGACGGTACGGTCTGGACATGGGGATACAACTATCATGGGCAACTTGGTGATAATACTAATGTTGATCGGATTACACCGGTACAGGTATCAAACCTGACAGGCATTATTGCAATAGCAGGTGGTTTATATCATTCGCTTGCATTGAAATCAGATGGTACGGTCTGGGCATGGGGCCTAAATGGTTCTGGCCAGTTAGGTGACAATACAACGGTTAATAAGAATATACCTACACAAGTATTGAACCTGACAGGTGTTGTAGCAATAGCAGGTGGTTCATATCATTCGCTTGCATTGAAATCAGACGGTACGGTCTGGGCATGGGGACTAAATAGTAATGGCCAGTTGGGGGACAATACGCTGGCTGGTAAAAGCGCACCGGTGCAAGTATTAAACCTGACAGGTGTTTTAGCAATTGAAGCAGGTAAGAGCCACTGCCTTGCTCTGAAATCTAATAACACAGTCAGCGACAGTATTCAGCCAACGCTCAATATAATAAGCCATTCAAACAATGGTAATGTATCGAATACCACCATTGTTCTTTCAGGAACAGCAACTGACACTGGAAGGGGTGACAGTGGGATAGGTCAGGTCACGGTCAACGGCAGTCGGGCCATGAACGATACCGTCGCAGGCAGCGGCACTGCAAATTGGTCTATTCCATTAACACTTAATTCTGGATCCAATGCATTTACGGTTGTTGCTCTGGACAACAGTGCAAACCACAATCAGACTTCACAGACGATTACACTGAACTATAATCCAACAGATACTACTCCGCCTGTAGTTGCTGTTACGAGCCATACTAACAATGCTATAGTTACCTTGCCGTGTATCAGTATTTTCGGAACTGCCACAGATTCCGGCACGGGCAACAGCGGCATACAGCAGGTTACGGTAAATAGTCTGAGGGCTGCGAATGATACGGCATCAGGCAGTGGGACTGCGAATTGGAGTAAATCATCGACACTTAGTGTCGGCTCAAATGTATTTTCAATTGTCGCATATGACAACAGCCCTAATCATAATGCAACAACCCTGTCCCCATTTACGCTTAACTATACGCCTGACGGCGATGCGCCTGCAAAAACAGTTACGAGTCATACAAATGGCCAGACAGTGTCTACAGCAAATGTGACACTCTCAGGGACGGCAAGTGATGGCTCCGGCAGAGGAAACAATGGTGTAAGCTCGGTAAAGATCAACGGTACAAGGGCCAATAACGATACGACTACAGGAGGAAACACTGCAAACTGGAGTATTCCTCTCACGCTTTCACCGGGTGCGAATATATTGACCATAGAAGCATGTGATAGCACCAACTGGTGCGCAGGGAGCAATAACTGTAGCAGTACGACATTCACGCTCAACTATAGCGCTGCGATAACAACCACGGCCATCGGCAATGGCACAGACCCTTCAAATGCTACTATTGCACCCAGCGGGTCTGTAACTCCGCTCGATGCGTTTACTCTTCAGACTTCATCCGGCACAGATACTGTCACAGGCTTAACCGTATTATTGGCAGCAGGAACGTCAAGCGGCCTGTCGCGAGTAGGCATCTGGTCCGGGTCAAACTGCACGGGGACAGAGTATGGGTTTGTAGCGAATCCTTTGTCTGACACCGTTGCGATTACGCTCGGCACAAACATTACTGCAAATACAACACTGACACCATACTATGGCTGTGTTACGCCCAAAACACATGCGAATATGCCTGTGCCTCCGGGGACGGCCTATGCCGTAACAGGAACGGTCACCTCAATTACGAGCACGAATGCGAAAACATACAGCGACACGAGTAGCGCAACAGTGACCATTGACAACCTGTCACCTGCAAATACGACAGGTTTTAGCGGAACTCCCGGGAATACGCAGGTCGTCCTGAACTGGACAAATCCTGTATCTGATTTTAGTCAGGTTGTTATTTTGAGAAAAACAGGCTCTGCAGTAACCGATACCCCGTCGGAAGGTGCTGCATATACGGCAGGCAATACGATTGGCACAAGCACTGTTCGGTATGTTGGGAGCGTACAGCCCTTTACAGATACTGGCCTGACAAATGGAACGGCATATTATTATAAAATCTTCGCCAAAGACTCAAATGGCAACTACTCATCAGGTGGGATAGAAGCAGGGCCGTATACGCCAAGTGTGGCTTGTACCCCTTCAGCCCTCTCAGTGACCATAACAACGCCCACAACTGGATTTGCTGCCACGCAGGGAAGCTCGACAGCGGTGTCTGCCAATGTGAAGGACAACTGCACAAACTCTGTCACGGGTGCGGCAGTTAATGCATCATTTAATAATGGTGATACCGGCATCACTCTTTACGATGACGGGACGCATGGCGACGGAGCTGCAAATGATGGGGTTTATGCAAATACATGGACACCTAATAATACAGGTACAGTCGCAATTTCGCTCTCTGCAGCGAAGGCAGGGCTAACCTCAGGCAATGCACAAGTTTCAGGAACTGTCCAGGCAGCCCAAACCGGTGGCCTGGTGGCTTATTATCCATTAGATAATAACTCAAATGACATGAGCGGAAATGCCAATCACGGGATTTCTGCCGGTGGATTAACCTATGTAGCAGGAAACATTGCTCAGGCCGCAAATTTTGATGCGGTTGATGATCAAATTGATATAAGTACTGTAACAACTTTAAAAACAAATACTCCAAAATCAATTTTTGCCTGGATAAAACTACCCGATGGTTTATCTTCAGCAGGGCAGGGGTATTTAAGATCAATTGTTGATTCCAGCGTGGATGCGCACTGGCGAGTTCTCGGTATTTGCATTGAAGGGAGTTCTTATAAGCCATGTGTAAAATTTTCGCAAAATAGCATAGATTTGAGAAGTGCTGAGATTACTCACAATGAATGGCATTTCATTGGCTTTACTTGGGAGCCGAACTCGACAATCAAATTGTATGTTGACGGTAACTTGAGCACTGAGACATCGACAATCATAACTGCATGGGATACAGTATCTGCGCTGTCAACTTTTATCGGAAGACAGTTTGAGAATCCATCCGGCCATTATTTTAACGGGTTGATTGATGATGTCAGAATCTATGACACTGCTCTTTCTGCAGCTGAGATACAGGCTCTGTATTATTCCTACTCTCAACTCGAGACAGGGCTTGTCTCCTATTACAAACTTGATGAAGCATCGGGTACGGCTGTAAGTGACTCGATTGGCGCAAATAATGGCGCAGTAACGGGTTCTGTAATTACAGTAGGGAAGCTTAACAATGCAAGATCATTTAGTGCTGGAAACTATGTGACAATACCCCATAGTGCAAGCATAGACGCTTTTACTGCCTTCACCTTGTCTGCATGGGTATATCCGACAAATCTTGCACCTGCTGGCTGGAATACTATTATTTCAAAAGGCGGTACGGCTTCGCATTGGCCTCATTATGCAATGATTCTAAATTCAAACGGTACAATTGGAGATGTAATACATATCTATAGTAATGAAGGTTCTGGCAACCCTTGTATCATAAATACATCTCCTGCAATAACATCTAATACGTGGCATCACATCACATTTGTTCATGAAGGAACGGGAACTGATCAGACTAAGCTATATCAGAATGGCAGCCTGATTGGCCAGTGTACCTTAATGAATCCTACTGCTACTTCAGAGCCTTTGTATATCAGTAGATGGCGAGTCAATGCTGATCTTACTTTTTTTGGCACTATTGACGAGGTTGGAATTTGGAATCGAGCACTAACTGCTCTGGAGGTGAGTGATTTATTTAATGGGGGCATAGGACTATCATATCCTTTTGCTGTGGATACAACTCCTCCTGTGGTCTCAATCACATCACCTGCTGATAATGACAGTGGCGTTTCGCCTAACAGTCAGGTCACAATCAACTGGAACGAAGATATTGACTGTACGACAGTGACCCCATCGACAGTCACAATAAGTCCTGCTGTGTCGTGGCAGAAGATATCTTGTTCCGGGAGTCAGGCAGTATTTGTGCTTGGTGGTCAGGCTAATGCAACCCAGTATACAGTTACAGTGGGGACTGGTGTTAAAGATGCCGTCGGCACTGCTATGTCTGCGGCATATTCATTCAAATACACGACGACTGACATAACCTATACCTCTCTCACCCTTCTTACCCCCAACGGTGGAGAGAAGATCACAACAGGCTCGACCTATCAGATAACCTGGGGAGCGCCTGCGGAGGCAACAAAGTTTACTCTCCAATATTCCATCAATAACGGGACTGCATGGAAGACTATTGCAACCAATGTCACAGGCAATAGCTATCCGTGGACCCTGCCTCCACAGACGGCGAATAAGCCCAACTGCCTGCTGAAGATTACCGGCTATAATACGGTCGGCAGTTTTGTCGGAACAGACACCTCGAATGCTGTGTTCAGGATGGAGGTTATAAAGCTTAATTCTCCCAATGGAGGGGAGAGCTGGAACTCAGGGACAGTGCATCCGATAACCTGGACAACCGGCACGAGCATCAAGCCGATCTCCAAGGTGAACCTTTACTACAAGATTGATGCAACCGGGTATAAGCTAATAACATCGTTTACGGGGACGAACCCGGGAACATATGAGTGGACAGTGCCGACGGTTACTGCCAACAAGCTTGCCTCTAAGGTGAAGGTAGAACTTGTCTACACAGGGATAACCGCCAAGGGCAATGACATCAATGACGCCAACTTTACGATCAAGCCTGCCGGGGCGCCGGTTGCTGCAGTGGAAGCCCTTGATACCTATCGCATACAGAAAATTGGGCTGACAAACAGCGGCATTGAGGTGTCAGAGGCAGTGATGAATATGGCTGATGAGTCACTCACAGAGGAACATAGCACAACAGACGGCACGATGCTGCTCTGGAGCGAACCTGACAGCGGAATGGTTGGTGTTGGCATGAAGTCAGGGAATGGGCCTGAGAGCCTAAGCGGGGAATACCTGACAGCGCTCTATGGAGAGGGGATTGTTACGCTCAACCTTGATACTATCTCATACACAATTACTGACGGACAACTGAGCATGACAACAGACAGGGGCAGTTATAAGGGCCTTGTGAGGGAAGACGGCAGCGTATTTACGCTCACCGGGGCAGAGGATAGCAGTATCTTTGGCATAGGCATGAAGAGGACCGTGCTTTCAGGTCTCGCCGGCGTCTATCAACTTAGTGAGATCGGTGCAGAGGGAACGACAGAAGAGCTGAGCTTTGACGGCAGAGGCAATTATACCCTGACGTCGGGACTGACGGTCATGACCGGGACATACAGTGCCGCAGGGGAGGGCGTATTCGAGACCTCAGAAGGGGACCAGATTATCGTGAGCCCTGACAGCGAGGTGATAACGCTCAGCAATATCTCAAACAATACGACAAGGCTCAGCATAGGGATACGAAAAAAGTAGCCCTGCGCAACCGTAGTATACAGAGAAGGCATGCTGTTTAGCATGCCTTCTCTGTAATAAACTCAACGTGTTAAGGCTTGTCATTCAAAGTGTTTCATGATGTCTGCTTTATCGGTCTTCGTAAGATTGGACATGATGTTCTTGTCAAGTTTTGCCTTTACTCCTGCGTCAAGATTCTCAAGGATCTGGCTGTTGATCATCTTGCTCGCTGCCAGGTACCATTTAGGCGAACCTTCCTTTTTGATTATGGCATTGATGTCATTCGAAATAAGCTTTGCGGCTTTCTTCTCCATTTCAAGCTCTATGTTGTGGGGTTCTCCGTATCCCTTTGCTGCCCCGTTTTTCCCTCCTCCCATTGCGAAACGGCCTGATGTGTCGCTCAGTTTGTCACTCAATTTCCCATGGGCCTCTACCGAATCATAGCTTTCGATGAGCTGGATTTTAGGACTTTCATGCTCCTGCTTGGTGACCTTGTAAGCTTTAAAATGTCCCAGATCAACAGCGATAATGACTTTATCCATTTTGCTCCTCCTTTTTTATTCCATTATAGCAGTAACTGCAGAAGACGCAAAGGTGAAAATAAGGTTTGAAATAAGGCTTCAGTTACGAGGGGTAATTATCATAAAATCTCCCCTCGCCCCTCTTTGCCAAAGAGGGGTAGATTGGCCTCCCTTTGGCAAAGGGAGGTTAGGAGGGATTTTCTCAAGAATAACAACCAACAGTAACTGAATGGTTACGGTTTGAAAATAAGGTTTGACAAAATAACTCTTGACATATGAAACAGCACTGCTATACTTGAAATCAAGTTAGATTTATCAGGTAATCTGTTCTTTGGGGGATGTCTTAGTAACTGTTTAAACTCTCTGCTTCAGGGAGGTTTATATGAAAGGCATTTTATTGGTTCAGACTCGCATCCCTAACCTCAACCCTGCTTCTCTGTGACTTGCATGAATGGAAGCAGATATTGGCAGTAATCGCCGATCTAAGGGGAAATGAAAATTCGGTTTCCCTGAAAGGAGTTTATGGGACGCTACAGAGCTCTCCGGGCAGGTCTATCAGCAGCAATGATCTGTGGCATTTTGGTTCCTGGAGGGAGCCAAACCGCTGCGGCAGTTGGTGATGCTGACAGGCCGATTGCTGTTATCGGCAGCGTCAACGTGACAGAGAAAGACCTCAAAGCGGAGATGGAGAAGGGTGGATTCGGCCTGACAGGCAGGTTTGAAAGACCTGAACAGAGAGAGGCCCTGCTTGAGGATATGGTAAGGTCCGAGGTGCTTTATGCCACAGCACTTAAGGATGGCTATGGCAGAAAGCCCGCGATACTCGATGCGCTTAAGCGAATTATCATCAATCAATACAGGCAGGACAACCTTGAACCTGAACTGGCAAAGATTTCCGTATCAGATGATGAGATACAGGCCTTTTACCATGAGCGCATATCCGACTTCTCGACCCCGCAGTTGGTGCGGGCCGCAGTCATTGAGATATCAGTCCCTGCAAAGGCATCTGATGAAAAGAGGAAAGAGCTTCTTAAAAGAGCAGAAGATGCGAGGGCTGATGCCATGGCACTTGATCGTGCCACGCTTTCTTTTGGAGCGGTTGCAGTCAAATATTCTGATGACCAGGCGAGCCGCTATCGCGGAGGCGACACAGGGTTGATAAAAAGAGGGGATGCTGTTGTAAGGTGGGGGAACGAGATGACGGATGCTCTCTTCTCTCTCAGGGAGATAGGGCAGGTCAGTCCGGTGATCCTTTCCCCAGGTGGTTATCACATCGTAAAACTGATAGAGACAAAAGAGAGCGTAAGCCGTCCCCTTGCCGAGGTTAAGGAACTGATCCGCAGTCGGCTTTTCTTTGAAAAGAAGGTGCAGAAGGAGAATGAGTTCTACGGGAAACTGACATCGGAACTGAAGGTTGAGATCAATAGAGAACTTCTTGGCAAGCTGCAGCCGCCGGAGGCAGGAGTCAGACCTGCACCCCCTGCAATGCCGAGATAAAGGGAGAAACGTATGTGTGTGGTCTGCGGAAATATTTTCGCGCCCGGGTTGCAGGGGCGGTATATAAAGGAGAAACTGTGAAGAAGAATACTATTGCCCGAACGATGGAATCCCTGGTGTCCGTTGTCTTTGTCCTGCTGATCACTTCTGCCACAGTTCAGGCCGGGCCGGTGGTGACACAGACATTCAACCTGCATCCGGGCTGGAATGCGATATTCGTTGAGGTTGAGCCTGAGCAAAAAGATATGGAGGTCATTCTGCAGGGTCTGCCTTTGGCCGGCATATGGACATGGGTCCCTCGCGGGATTGCGATGCAGTTTGTCCAGGACCCGACCGAAAAACTGCTCGGCGTAAAGGGATGGCATGTCTATTTTCCAAAGTCCAGGGGAGAAGTGAACCGCTTGAGCAATCTGTTTGCCCTTGAGGCAAACAGGGCATACCTGATAGAAATACAGGGCGATAATAACGTTACCTGGAATGTGACCGGAAGGCCGTCGCTCAAACGTCAGGCATGGGAACCGAATTCCTTTAATCTTGCCGGATTTCCCGTTAATACTGCCAATGCTCCTGTCTTTGCCGATTTCTTTGGGAGCTCTGCGGCCCATACAGGACAGGCGATTTACCGCCTCAGCAATGCCGGGATATGGGAGCTTGTCCAGAACCCTGCTTCAACGCAGATGCGTTCAGGGGAGGCCTTCTGGATTTATACTGAGGGTGCGTCAGCGTATTCCGGACCTCTTACTGTCCGGGCTGATTTTGGTGACGGACTTGATTTTCATAAAGCACTCACTGAAAACAAGCTCTGGATAAAGAACGTCTCTTCCACTGCAAAAACGGTCACGGTCCGGTATATCCCTATGGGGTCTCCGGTACCGCTCGTAAAGCTTCTGGTCGGCCCTTACGGTGGAATTACCTGGCCTTCTTTTAACGCTGCCGAAACTATTTCTTTAGGCGCAGGCAAGGAGAAGCTTTTGACGTTCAGCCTTAAAAGGGCTGCCATGTCAACGCCGAGGACAGAGTCGATGATCGAGATACTTGATGATGCCGGGAGCAGATACCTTGTTCCTGTTAGCGCTGAGAAAGGCGGGTTCTGAGATGGCTGACAATAATATTATGCAATGCGGCAATACGGTGCAAAGGGGGAGATTACCCATGAAAGGCCTGGGATTTATTTTTCTGATCGTCTTTATCGCTGCGGTAAGTCTTGCAGCAACCGTGCATGCTGCGGAATTTACCGGTCTATGGGTCGGCAGCGTGTCTGTGGACAAGGTTTCAGAGTCCCAGATTTTAGTAAATAGCACAAACCCTACGGAGGTTGCCACTCCCTTTAAATTCCGGATGTTGCTGCATGTCGATACATCAGGAAACACCCGGATCATCAAAGATGTTATTCATATGTGGAAGCCCGGTTCTCCCGGTCATTATGCGCTTATTACCGACGATACGCTTATTCCCAGCAATTTTGTCTGTGACAATCTCGCTGATACGGAGTTCTGCCATCGGATCAGCACTGCAGCTTACGACTTTGACGGCCTGCAGGTGAACATGAGCGGTGCTTTTTCTCTCGGCGGCCTGCTCACAGGTCGTCTCGTACTTACTCCTGAAAATCCGACAAACCCTTTTATGCACCGGTTCAACCCTGAACATGACAATCTGAATGAGGATTCCAAGCCTCTCAAAAACTTTGCTGTTTTTGACGCCGAGGGCAATGAAGCAAAGAGGGTCTGTTCATTAGCTGAGCCAAAACGAAGCTGCTCGGTGGATGCGGACTGTCCTGCCGGGGAAATATGCGCGGTAAACACCCCGATCCTTGAGGTCTACCGCGTCACCAGGGACATGACCCTGACATTCAGCGCCACTGATCCGAACGGCTCGAATGCATCACCTGCCTGGGGCAGCAGCCTGATGGCAGGCCTTTATCAGGAGACGTTAATAGGACTTCACAAACATACCATATATGTTTCCGGCACCTTCCGACTGCAGAAGGTGACCGATATAGGGGAGTTAAACCAATGAAAACATTCACAGAAATAACTATGAGGGAGCGTACAAAACAGATGATTTCCAGGTTGTTCACCGCAATTATCTTTTTGATCTCCTGTATGTTCCTGATGAATGCAGGACAGGCGCATGCCGATTCCGGATGGCCGCAGAGGGCAGGCGGTACGCTGAATGACCAGGTCATTGCAGCAACCGTTGACAAAAATGGAAGTGTTTATGTTGCCGGGTACTTTACCGGCACAGCGACCATTGGGACAACGACGCTTCAGGCGCCGCCAAACGGCAGCTGTGCTAACGGCTACTGTTCTGATATTTTTGTGGGGAAGCTTGATGCAGGCGGCGGCTGGGACTGGGTCGTCAGTGCCGGCGGTATATGGGAAGACACGGCAGATGCCATCGCGGTTGACCATGACGGCAATGTCTATATCACGGGAAAATTCAGCGCGACTTCAAGTTTTGGAAATATTATTCTCAACTCGCAGGCGCTTCACGATGTCTTTGTGGCAAAGCTGGATACGAACGGGACCTGGCTCTGGGTGAAAAGTATCCCTGGGGACTGGCAGGGCTATGGGACAGCTATTGGGGTTACCCCTGTAGGGCTTAATACTACCCGGGACGTTGAAGTATATGTTGCCGGGACATTTTCCGGAAACCAGACATTTCAGATTCTCAACGATAACGGGACGATAACGACCAGGACACTACAGACCCAGAGCTATCCAACTAATTCCACCTCTCCTGATTTTGATGTCTTTGTCGCAAAACTGACCAAGGACGGAGACTGGAAATGGGCGCTTTCAGGAGGCGGGAATTTCCCGGGTATAGAATGCCTGACCGGCAACTGGTGCTGCAATTCATCGAATGCATACTACCAGCACGACCACCCTGTCTACTTCCCCTGGCCTTTTGACTGGCTGCTCCAACCCCCCTTCTCATCATATAACTATCATCATGCCTGCGAGGTCGGATACTGGGACTCCAACTGGTATTTGAGCGAGAACGAATGCAGGCAGTGGTATGGACAGAACCCTGCACCAGGCTATTCTGCCCCCTTTGTCTTTTCAAGTGCGCTTGATTATAACACTGGTCTCAACAGACCGTCCTTCCCGAAGACCTATACAGAGGACCGTGCTGCCCAGTATCTGTATTCCAGAAATGTCTGCATTGCCAGCGCTACCGGCTATCGTGAAAGCGATGACCGTGCTACGGGTCTTGTGGTGAAATTTGACGAGTCAGACTATACCACGCCCAAAACAATGATTTATGTGTCCGGATATTTCCAGGGTGGCAGCTCGGACGGCAGCAGCACTTTTGACTTCAGGTTTTCTGACGGGACAAATACGAAAAATGCCATGGCTTCCGGCATAGGAAATAAGGACCTTTTTGTTTTGAAGATATACGATCAGGGGCCTAATATGTTCGGCAATCCCGCCCCGGTTCCGAACCCGTCGGTTAAGTGGCTTATTGATTCTTCAGGCACAACGTCAAATGATTCGATCTGGGCGAATGCCATTGCGATGGACCCTGACGGAGACCTGTATATAGCCGGCGGGTACAAAAATGCCCCCAAGCTCGGGGCAACACAGCTCCATGATACGACCGGCGGCACGACTGCCCCGGTTAACGCCTTTGTGGCAAGACTTTTCGGCGGCAGCGATGTAACTGCAGCATGGCAATGGGCCAGGTCAGCAGGTCCTACATCAACAGCAAACGTTGCCGAGGCCTTTTCACTGTCGGTCGATAAATTGGAATTGGCCAACCGCGGGGTTTATGCAACAGGTAATTTCAAGGGCAACCTCCAGCTGTATGATAACGGCAGTGTGGTCGATACAATAACCGCCAAGGGAAATGCTCAGAATGATGCCTTTGTTGCAAAGTATTCTGCAGGAAGCGGCGGATTGGCATGGGCTACGAGGGGTGGTTTGTACGATGACGAAAATGTCCGGAGCATTGTCGCTGATGGCTCAGGGACGAACTTTATTGCCGGAAGTTTTAGAACAGCCTCAAGTTTCATCGAAGGCTCAACCATGAGTTTTGACGGCAGTAAACAGCAATACATCTTCGGTGAAGAATCGATCAGCGATACCAGCTACTCTGTTGCCTTCTGGTTCAAGACCGGGGACCCGAATGCAGGTATCCTTTCGATAACAAACGGCGCGAAGGTAGCAAACGGGGACAGGGACATCTGGCTCTCAAACGGCAACCTGAAGGCCAAAGTCTTTAACAGTACAGAAGAGATCATTCAGACGGTCGGGAGTAATTTTGCAGACAACCAATGGCACTATGCAGTGCATACGTTCGGCGGGGCCATAACCCAGAAACTGTATGTCGACGGGATTGAAAGGGCCTCAGGGACAAAGACGAGTTCTTCCAGGACAGTTCACACAGGGGTAACGATAGCCTATGCAAGCAGTGTCAGCGGCACAAATTATTTTACCGGCATGATCTCCGGTCTGGAGTTCGGAAATGTCCTGAGCGCATTGACCATAATGGATAATTTTATAGATCCGAATAATAAGCCAAACAATATTTCAAGCGGCAAGATCCTCTTTTCAGCCGGGAATGCTGATATCTTCCTTGCGAGTGTCAGTCAGCTCGGACGTTGGAGGGAAAGCGAGGTCTGGACAGTCGGACAGGAAGTCCCGATGCCTGACGGAGCAGTGGCCATGAAGCCGGAATTCATGTCTCCTGATTCAGAAGACAACTTTTTCTGGAGCGAGTACAGCAAAAAGCTCTATTCGGTATGGGGCGACGTGGGAGCAGTGATCAAATGGCGTATCTCGACTGACCTTCTGAACTTCTCACGGGTGCTCTCTACAGGGGTGAGCAAGTGGCCTGACAAGCCGCAGATCCATGTTGCAGGCGTGCCGACTGAACTGCAGCCATCAACCACAAGCTATAGCTATACCGGTATACAGCGCACCGGCAACGGTGCAACAGATACCGAGAAGACCGAGTCCGGCGGAGCACTTTTTAATGCTTCCCTTGAAGGTTATTCGGTCATCCGATATGGAAACGGAGGGTTTGACCTGACCAACTTCCCTGTAGCTTTTGAGGTGGTGAAGACGTACTTCTGGGACAACCCCATTGTGTTTCAAGATGATGCATCCTGCACAGTCGGGCAGCGGATAACGGATTTTGTCCATAATGACCCCCTTGGGAAAAACGGATACGTCTATTTTAACAAGGCCTTCCATGACGGATACGGCACAAAGCGGTCTTATGACAAAGAGACGAGGATGGGGCCGATCATCCCTGTCAATGAGGTGACCACAGCAAAGAATACCCATCAGACCGACCCTGATGCCGGACGCGATATGGTGGTTGTCTGGTCAGAGACAAACCTGAAAAATGTCCCCTGGCCGGTCAGGTCTGTACGCTATAACTGTTTATGGCCTGCGGACAATGTTGTGTACAAGATCATCATAGCCAGTGAACTCGGCTCTGATGTACTGAACCAGCCCCCTCTGGACACCGCAGTCTTTCCGGAGGTCTATGTTTACCGGCAGGCGGACTCAGATCAGGCCGGGTATAATCCGAATGAGGAGCATGCCTCGCTCTTCCCATCAGCAACCGGCAATGGTTTTGCTGCAGCCTTTGCGCTCAGGAACGATCTGTATAATCCTCTGACCAATCTGCCGTCAAAGCCCTATGTGCTGCTCAAATACAAGAATCCGGCGGACAATCAGTGGTCTATGTTGACGTACAAGGTGCTGACAACCGGGTATGGCTATAACTCGTTCAATTATCAGGGGACTGCAGGCACAACGATCAATCCGCCCTATCCAATCCGTCTTCTGAGCGGCTGTCCTCAGTCATTTGGAGAGGGAGATCCCTACTGGCAGGACAGTGTTAATAACCAGTATTGGGCGCGATCAGCCGGGACCGTAACGGCGCGGTACTATTATCCTCTTTTGAGTGATTTTGATTATCCAAATAATCCGTCCCTGCCCCAGAAGTTCGATGGATCTGCAGGACAGTGCGTAGGCTGGCTTGACAGACGGTCCGGAGGCGGTGGGCAGCCCATTGGTGTCTCCTATTCCATCAGCTGGCCTGCTGATGTGCCGGTACTGCATGTGGGCGAGACCCTGCTGACTGCCAAACGAGGGCTGCCTGACATTATGAACCAGGCTGCTGTCCAGATCGTCTATGATGAGCTTGATCCGAATGTGCAGAGGCCAAGGCATTCACTTGTTCAGCTGATAGATCCTTTGAGTCCGCGGGAACTGCTCCTTGATGACGGAAACGGGACATGGGTCGCTCTTCCTTCAGAGATCAGCACCAGTGAGGATAATGGACTTTTGATCTTCAATGATCTCCCCTTTCATCTGATGGTCAGGTTCTATTACAACCCTATAACCCGGAAGCTCGGCTTCCAGGGCTATTTTGACAATACCGGCATGGGTGATCCGCTCATGCTTATTAATGTGATGTCTGCGAGCGAACTTGACGAACTGCTTGCCCTCAGTGATGATGAGGACTATGTCAGAACAGTCAAAGCCCTGTTTAACCAGACGAGGAACCCACAGCAGCTGCAGCTCAGAATGGAGCCCCAGATTACCATCCCTCCAGGCCCACTGCCCTGGATCTACGATTTTATCATCAACCTGTTGTGGCCGCGGCCTCAAGTGCCGCATTCAATTGATCTTTCGAACTGGGAGAACCTTGACAGCGTAGAAAGGCGCACACTTCTTCGGAGCATGCCGTCTTTGATCGGTCTGCAGGATTATAAATATGATGCCAGTGGCAACAAGATGACTGACCTAAACGGCAACTATCTCAGTGACGGCTTCCCTGAGCGTCTTGAGGCAGCAGGAGGGGGTTTTGCCCTTACAGCCGGCGAAGCTGCCGGAACCGGGTTTGTAACGCTCGCCTTTAACAATGACCCGAGCCTCGGCTCCCTTCCTGTCAGTCTCCAGGTCATTAGAATTGACTGCGCGCCTTATCAGGGACAGATACAGGTTGTCCAGTCTGACATCATCTTTGATGAAAAACTTGTGCTGCGGCATAGCGGAGATTTCGGTGGAAGGCCTGAGAACTTTGAGTTCGAATGGTACTATCATCCTGACCCTGGAACCGGCAGGGGGCCTGAGCCTCCGCCGTCGCCTGAAACAGATGAATACTCGACAGCGACAGGCAGATGGCTCCCCTTTAATGTGCCGGATCCGTTTGGGGCCATTGATATAACCATCAAGGGTGCAACGGAGACAACAATATCAGACAACTGGTTCTATGTCAGGTATAAGGGGTACCCGGTCTGCGATAACACAACAGTAGCAACCCCCTGGGCAGGCGACCCTTCAGGGACAGCTGATACACCGAGACCACAGCTCGCAGAAGGATGGATCAAGCGTGTCATACGCGCCCTGAATCCGTTTGAGGCCCGGGTAAAAGACTTTGCAGCTGCTCCCACAAATACCTATGGCAGCATGCTCATCCAGCTTGGCGAGAGGTACGAAGGCGCAGTTGCGATGAATAACGATCCGGACAACCTTAACAGCATGGGGCTGATATCTGCATACGAAACGGTGCTGCGCCGCGGGATCGGTCTATCCATAGGCGGCACTCCTCCGATCAATTACGCACCGGCCAATGCAGCACTTCTGCTTGCGGCCTCCCGTATATCTGATTTCTATATGCTCCTTGGCAATGAGGCATATGGTGATGCGGTTGACCCTACCATCGGGTTTGGAACAAACAGCATCGAATACGGCGCTGAGTCCTCCTCGATCTTTGCCTTCCAGAACCAGACCGATTCTCTCCTTGAAGAAGAACTGACCCTTCTGAGGGGCTTTGACTACCGGGCAGCCAGACCGGTCTATAATCGGGCAGTCTGGAATTTCACGTCCGATGACGGAGAGGTCGCATACTCACAGGTCTATAACATCAAAGATATGAACGGCGATGGATTCATCAACGAGTTTGATGCGAGGATCATGTTCCCTCAGGGCCATGGAGACGCATGGGGCCATTATCTCACATCGACAAAAGGATATTACCGGCTGCTCAGGCACCCGTTCTATACCTGGGACCCGAGGGCTGAGTCTGTCCTGGTTGCAGGCGCCCCTGTCAGGGTCGATTATCTTGATGAGCGGAAGTTTGCCAGAGCGGCAGCGGCCAAGGCCAAGGCCGGCGCAGAGATCATGAACCTTACGTACCGGCTGAAATATGTGGATGATCCGGCCGGACAATGGCAGGGATATAAGGACAACACCCTGATGGACCCTGCTGACCCTCAGTCCGCACGTGCCTGGGGACTGTCGGAATGGGGCAGAAGGACAGGGCAGGGCGCGTACTTTGACTGGGTTGTGGCAAATTCGATATTGCCTGCAGTTGATAATGACCCTCTTCATGACCCTGCTGTTACCGGCACCAATCTGACGAAGATCGACCGGAAGACCGTATCGGCATTGTCAGAGATACCGTCGAATTTTCTGGAGGTCCAGGTTCAGCTCGATAAGGCTGATGCCGGGCTCAATCCGCTTGGGCTTGCGCGGGACGTGGTCCCCTTTGATATTGATCCGGCCTTCAACACCATAGGGTCAGGCATTCAGGGAAAGACACATTTTGAACAGATCTATGAACGTGCTGCCGTGGCGCTTCAAAATGTGGAAGGTGTCTGGAATTATGCGAACAAGACCAGCAATATGCTGAGGCAGAATGAAAATACCCTCTACGAGTTTGGCGGTGAAGTATATGTCCAGGAGCTCGACTATAAGAACCGTCTGATAGAGATATACGGTTTCCCGTATTCAGGCGATATGGGGCCGACAGGGTCATACCCGAGCAATTATGACGGACCGGACATCTTTCACTATATGTGGATAGACCAGACAGAACTGACCGGTGAAACTGCTCCGCCTGATGAGGTGCAGGACGTGACCGTTACCTTCTCTTTGATTCCTGGTTTGAGTCTTATCTCTTTGTTTACGTATCCCCCGGCTGACCCGACAACCATGGATGTGAATTACCGCTTTTCTACCAGGGGGCTTGGGGTGCTTAAGCCTGATAATATGGGCCAGCGCAGGGCTCAGGGCGAATTGCAGCGTGCGCTCTCTGATATGTATCTGGAGCGGAATTCGTATGAAGTCGCGCTGAGAAACTATGAAAATCTCCTGAAGGATATTAATGCAAAGGTCACAGCCTTGAGCGCACTCCATGCCTTCCAGATCCACAATGATTTGATGCTGGTTGCAAAAAATGGTGTTACCCTGGCATTTGATGCAACGTTAGCGGCTATGGAAACGGCAAATATCGTTATGCGGCGGATTTCTGCAGCGTTAGATTTTGTCTCCGAAGATGCATCCCACTGTGTACCTCAAAATGTGGGGCTTGCTGTTTCTGTCGGAAACCCTGTGTCCTGCACAGTCGAGATTGCCGGAGATGCCGGGGCCTTTGCCCTTGATACGGTCGCTGATACCGTTGATATCCTCAAATTATGGACTGAGTTCGGGAAGACCGCCACGTTAATGGGTTTTGACCTTGAGAGTCAGGTTGTGGGGAACGCTTATGAGCTTTTGAGCGAGTTTAGGGAACTTGAGGCGCTCATCAGGCAGGAACCTGCAGCGCGACTTGAGGTCTTTGCCCAGAAAGAGGTTGTCCGTCAGGCGATACAAAATTATTATGCGGTACTTGCCCAGGGACAGAGACTCCAGTCTGAAATCTACGACTACAGGGCGTGGGTAGCCTCTGAAGTCCAGGAGGCGAGGTACCGGGACATGACCTTCCGGATATTCAGAAACGACGGCATACAGAAGTACAGGGCGCATTTTGATCTGGCCGCGCGGTACACATATCTGGCTGCCAAGGCGTATGACTTTGAGACAGGACTTCTCAGAAGCGACAACGCCTCAGGCCAGAAATTCCTTACCAATATCGTAAAGCAGAGGAGCCTTGGACAGATCATAGATGGCAGACCTGTGGCCGGCGCTCTTGGACTGTCTGACCCGCTTTCCCGCCTCGGACAGAACTTTGCCGTGCTGAAAGGACAGTTAGGGTTCAATAACCCGCAGATAGAGACGAGCCTGTTCTCACTCAGGAGCGAGCTCCTGAGGCTTACGGACATCGCAGATTTCCGGACCCTCCTTTCGAGCCCGTATGACCCTGCAGGCGGGACCGGGTACTATGCTGCTGACCTCTGGCAGGTACCTGAGTTCAGGAAATACTGCAGGCCCTTTACTCTTGAGAGTGCAGGCGCACAGCCGGGTCTTGTAATCCCGTTCAGCACTGAGGTCAATTTTGGCCGTAACTTCTTCGGAAGGGAGCTTGGGGCTGGTGACAGCACCTATGATCCGACCATGTTTGCCACGAAAATACGGTCTGCAGGGGTATGGTTCACTGATTATGACACCACGCAACTGGCCTCAACTCCGAGGGTCTATCTTGTGCCGGCAGGCATGGATATCATGCGGGCGTCGACCGGCAATATGATGCAGACGAGGCAGTGGAGAGTCGTTGACCAGAAAATCCCTGTGCCGTTCCCGATAGGGGCCTCGGATATTACGAATCCTGACTGGATTCCGATCAATGACAGCCTTTCAGACCAATTGAGCGGCATGCGGAAATTCTCGAGTTTAAGGGCATATCCAGAACCGTTCGAGCCGTCCGACACAACAATCGAAAGCAGGCTTATAGGGCGTTCAGTATGGAATACGAAATGGATGCTGATCATCCCCGGAGGTACGCTGAACTATGACCCTTCGATCGGCCTGAGCAGGTTCCTTTCAGGTGTCTCGGATATAAAGATCTTCTTCGAGACCTATGGGTATTCGGGGAACTGAGATGAAAAAGCGACTAAGCTACAGAGAGAATTCAGAAGGCGGGGTGAACGCAATGAAGACCAACAGGATATGGATGTGGCTGCTGATACTGGGCTGTTTTCTTCTATCAGCCGGAACAGGCCTTGCGAAGCTTTCGGAGCCGGACAATATCATCTATGGCCCGGTCACTCTGAATGGTGTTCCGGTTAATACCGGCGAGATTACGCTTACGATTAACGGCAATGCAGCCCCGCTTGCGCGTTATGCACTCGGCAGCAACGCAGGTACTGCCAACGTATATATCCTGAGGGTGCCTCTGGACAGCTATGCCCCAAAAGACCCGGAGGCGGCAGAGCAGGGGGAAGTTGCGAGTATCTTTCTGAGCGGGCAGCTGGTCGCAACAGCTGCAATCGGAAAGCGCGGCACTGTGATGAAGATACCTCTTTCATCATGTTCTCCTCTCATTGATTATCACCCCGACCTTGACGGAGACGGCTATGCCGGTGGAACAGCGATTGCATCATGCACACCGCCAGCAGGCTACAAGACATTACAGGAATATAACTCTTCAGAGCTTGACTGCAATGACAATGACGCATCGGTCCATTCAGGCAAGGCATTCTATCGTGACGCTGATGGCGATGGGTATGGAAATCAGGCGGTTACGGTCTTTGCCTGCAATGCTCCTGTGGGATATGTCTCCAATAGTAATGACTGTAATGACAATGACGCATCGGTCCATTCCGGCAAGGCATTCTATCGTGATGCTGATGGCGATGGGTATGGAGATCAGTCGGTTACGGTCTCTGCCTGCAATGCTCCTGCAGGATATGTCTCCAATAATACTGACTGTGATGACAACAATGCCTCAATCTATCCCGGCGCAGTCGAGGTCTGTGACAATAAAGACAATGACTGTGACGGCTCTATGGACAACGAGTGTGTGGGCGATGCCGGTAAAATGTGCCGCAACAGTCATTATCTGAAGGCAAAGGACTGGCTGATCAAGGCCTATACCATGAGGGAGTCTACCGGGCTTTATTCAGTATTCCTTGAGGTCCTCGACCCGGCCGGTGCGCATCCTGTTGCACCAATTCCGGGAATGAATACCAACCCTCTTCTGATCTCATCAGAGGGCGTGGCATCGGATATAACGATGATATTTGATGAAGCCGAGTCCGCTGCGTATATGCTGTACACAACGGCTTCCGGACAGGCAGTTAAGAGGGTGTCTGTAGGTCAATAGCTCTATGATGACCCAGGAAGGCAGGTAATAACGTGAATATGATCGAGCAAGCCGTCACAGGCTTTATAGCAAAGGATAGTAACGAAAAAAGGGAATCAGAAAAACGACTGATAACATATAAAATCGTATTAGTAAAGGGAGGCTGCAATGGATAGGTCCTGGAAAAAGACAAAATCTTCACGGTTGGCAACATATGGAATAGCGATAGCGCTTCTGCTTGGGATGCTCTGCCCGGCAGTGGTCCTTGCCGGTTCGCTTAACGCACCGCAGGGCCCTGGGGCGCAGACCGTAACAAGATATACCTTAAAGAATATCTATGACCGACTTATAGATGGGACTGCAGGGACGCCTCTGCCTGCCTCACCGTTTGCAGAGCCGCCGGTCGGGGCGATCAGTCCGACCATAACAGGCACTACTGATTATCCACTCAATGACATTATGGGCATGCTGCCTGCTCTGGATGCCACAAACGGCGCCACTCTGAGCGAAGTTTGTAATACAAAGACCTTCTGGGGTCTGCGCTCCGGAACCGGCTGGGGGCTTAAAACAGGAACGCGGACCTGTAACCGGCGGCCAAAGGCGATTGATGACAGCGCTACGACAAATGAAGACACGCTTATATCAGCCATAAGCGTTATCGGAAACGATACTGACGATGATTTAGACGCATTGAGCCTGTCCACTTTCACGACACCATCAGCCAATGGCGGTACGGTCAGCCAAACAGGCAATACGCTGAATTATACGCCTCCGTCCAACTTTGCCGGCAAGGACTCCTTTCAGTATACGGTGAGTGACGGAAGTTTAACGGACACCGGTATGGTTACGGTTACGGTCAATGCGCAAAATGACGCTCCTGTTGTCTCCGCTGGATCATTCACCGTAGCGGAGAACTCGATACTTTATGGAAATCTGACAGGGAGTGACACGGAAGGCAGCCCTCTTACCTATTCGATTGTTTCGAATACGGCCGGAGCTGCTTCTGCAGTAATCATCAGCGGCACCAATGCCTTTATTTACGACGCATCGTCGTATGAGCCGCCTTCGCAGAGCGATGTTCCGGATAGTTTTACCTTCAGGGTAAATGACGGAACGGTCAATTCAGGAAACGCAACCATAAGCATAACAATCACGGCAGTCAATGATGTCCCTGTCCTTGCGGTCAATGCAGGTCTTTCTGTTGTCAAATCAACCTGTGCATTTATCAGAAATACCGCGCTGCAGGTCACGGACGTTGATAATACCGTCTCGCAGCTGACCTATACTCCCCAGGCAGGAGGGCTCACAAAAGGCAGTGTGCAGTATAGAGGGGCCAGCACCTGCGGTTCTGCCTGCGGAACGGGAAGCTGGGCTGTGCCGGTAACATTTACGCAGGACGATATTGACAACTGCAGGATCAGGTATAACGAAACGTCCGGGACTGCCGGCAGCGATCTCTTTAATTTTACCGTTTCTGATGGTTCGGGTGGGTCAATCGGCTCTACGGCTTTCAATATTACGGTTACGAACTGAGAGGGAGCAAGCTAACATGATTTGCCTGAACAGGCCCCAGGGCAGGAGATTATCAGCAGATGACAATAAAGACCTATGATAAGGAGCTTTTATGAAAACGGCCCAAGCCAGATATAGAAGAATACTCATCGAGACCTTGATTTTGGTTCTCCTGCTGCCGGTTGCTGCATCGGCAGCGCCGCTTCCCGGGACTAATGTCAGCGGTTATGCATGGTCTGAGACAGCTGGTTGGCTGAATGCTGCAGAGGGGATGCAGATTATTGACAGCGGCACCGGCTATCTGACCGGGTACATCTGGGCCGAGAATATCGGATGGATTGAGTTAGGGGCAAAAGACTATGTCGGCTCCGCAGCTCCTTATTACCTGAATACGAATGGGACTGACTGGGGCGTCAATGTTGACCTTGTGACAGGGCTGCTCACCGGTTATGGATGGAGCGAACTCGCTGGCTGGATCAAGTTTAACCCCTCCTGTCTTGGTGACGGTTGTCTGAATATACAGGCAAAATATATCCTGCCTGACATCAATAATCCCAACAGCGAAAAATTTACCGGTTTTGTCTGGAGTGAGAACTTCGGCTGGATCAAATTGACAGGGAGGAAGGGTACCAACCCTGTTACCGGTGAGGAATATGGTATAAAAAAGCGGCCAATTATCAGTATTGCAAATGTTTCAGTTGATGAAACCGCCGGAGAGGCGGTAATGACCGTATCCTTGAGCAAGGAGACGAACGAGACCGTATATTTCAGTTACTATACGGTGAATGGCACGGCGATCGGCAGTGTTGGCGGCGCCACGGATGACTATACCATCAGCGGCACAATCGGGACGCCTCTGACAGGTTCAATCCCTCCGTTTTACCCTCCTTCGACCGAAATCAGGATACCGATCAGGAATGACCGTGATGCTGAAGGCGATGAAACCTTTACCGTTCACCTGGAATCATCAAATGCACTGGTATTCACAGACACCTCTACGGTTACCATCGTCGATGACGACTTCAGGCTGGATGTAAATAAGCTTGGCGCAGGAAGCGGTACCGTCAGTTCGACCTCGGTGATACCGTCAGGCCCGGCAATAGTATGTACAGGTGCGTGCTTTGAGATCTATACCAGAAACGATACGATAACGCTCGAAGCCTCGCCGAACGATATTGTCTCCACCTTTATCGGCTGGTCAGGCGCCTGTAGCGGTAATGCGAAGACATGTACGGTTGTCATGACCTCAAACCTCGCAGTCAATGCGATCTTCGGACAGGACACTGACAGTGACGGCATTGGTGACGACGGCGATCTGAGCGGCACCCCGGGTGACAATACATGCACCGGAGGCAATGCAGGCAATTGTGACGATAACTGTCCGAATATTTTTAACCCGGACCAGGCTGACACGAACGGCAACGGCATAGGTGATGCCTGTGACGGCGATGCTGATGCTGACGGTGTTGCAGATCTGCAGGACAATTGCCCTACAGTGAGCAATGCAGATCAGCTCGATTCCGACCATGACGGCAGGGGAGATGCCTGTCAGGTGAACCTCCCTGATACCGGCCAGATTATCTGCTATAACGTTTCAGGTACACCAATAACATGTCCGGCTGCCGGTAATAACCTGGCGCAGGACGGCACGTATGAGATCAAACCTCCTTCATTTATCGTGCTGAGTGACGGCACTGTGAATGACAATGTCACCGGGCTTATGTGGCAGCAGATGACCGGGATCCAGACCTATACCTGGAATCAGGCGAGTGGGACTGCAACTGACGACCCGAATGACAATCCCGATGGCGTGGTGAATATCTGTGGCAGTCTGACTCTCGGCGGACATCTGGACTGGAGACTTCCTTCCATGAAGGAACTTGTTACTCTGCTGGATTATGCCCAGCGTGCTGACCAGATGTCCATTGACACTGTTATATTCCCTACGACAAAGAGCGATTACTGGACAGCTGATGAGTTTGCACTTTCTTCTGGCATCGCATGGAATGTTAATTTCGCAACAGGAACTTTTCTCCCGGTCGGCAAGGCAAGCCAGACCTATGTGAAATGCGTGAGGGGCCAGGCCCTGCATTTTAACGAATATGCGATGTTTGACAATGGCACCTCCGGTGACACGTCAGACGACTGGGTACTCGACAAGGGGACGAACCTTTTGTGGCAGAGAGGCTTCTCCGGACCGATGACCTGGAGTGCTGCAACAACCTATTGCGAAGACCTTACCTTAAGCCAGACAGTGGCAACAGGGTCTGTCCGGTTTGTTACCGGAACGACCGGCTCTGTGACCGGTATTACGGTAAATGGTGTCCAGATCATGGATATCGGATCCCCGGTGGCATTTGCGACGAATCTTCTGACACTGGCCGGCGATGTTGCCGCCAATATCAATGCGTATAATTCAACCCCTGAGTATACGGCTTCTACTGTCGGACAGACCGTGATGATCAGCGCAGCTCCGCTGACAGGAACCGGACCGAACACCTTCCCTGTGGCCAGTACGGTAACAGGCAACATAACAAAAGTTGATATGAATATGGCCGGAGGGACAGCGCCCCGCTCTGACTGGAGACTCCCGAATGTAAAAGAGCTTGCATCCCTGACGAAACTCGATATGGCCAACCCCGCGCTTGATACCCGCGATACAACCGTATTCCGCGGCTTCCTCGACGAAAATGATACCTCCAAGTTCTGGTCGTCGACTACCGATGTTGCTGACAAGACGATTGCTTGGGGAATCTTCTTTGATTATGGTTATTCGTATCCGTATTACAAGACTGAAAGCAACTATGTCCGCTGTGTCAGAGGAGGGCTTGAAGCTGTCCTGACCGTTGAAGTGCAGGGAGGAGAGTCGAGCCAGGTGACAGCAGATCTTGATGGCATAGACAATGACGGCAATCGCATTAACTGTCCGGGGGACCAGCAGGATGCATGTTTTGATATTTATGCCTTCGGGGAAACGGTGATCCTCACTGCGATACCGAATCGGCCCTCTGCTATTCCTCCTGATGCAACACAGACCAGATTTGTCGGATGGTCTGGCGGTGGGTGCAGCAGCACAGGCAATCCGGAAGGCGATACGTGTGCGGTATTGATTAGCGCAAATACAACGGTAATAGCCATCTTTGCATACGATTCTGATTTAGACAATGATCTGATATGGGATTCCGTTGATAACTGCCCTCATGTCCCCAATACCAGCCAGGTTGATACTGATAACGACGGCATAGGTGATGCCTGTGAACTGAGGCTCCCGGATACGGGCCAGACAACCCATTATGCATCTGTCACAGGCGATGATGCCGACTACCTGAGTTTCCCGCCTGCATTGCTGGATAACGGCAATGGCACAGTAACAGACCTCAATACCTATCTCATGTGGCAGCGGCTGGACGACGATACAAACTACAACTGGTATCAGGCTATGGGTATTGCCGATGCGTTTAACTCGAACCCTTATCTTGATGTATGCGGAAGTCTTGACTCGGGAGGGTATTCAGACTGGAGGCTGCCGACCAAGAAAGAACTCCTGAGTATTGTGAATTATGAATTTAAGAACCCGGCTGTTAACAAGTCGATTTTCCCGGGGATGAATACGCTCAACTACTGGACCGCCACGTCATATGCCGGCGGCCAGACAAATGCCTGGGCAGTGAATTTCGGCAGTGGACAGGTCAATTACTCATTAAAGTCCGGACTATACAGGGCAATGTGTGTCAGGTATGCGCAACCTGCATATGGTGACTTTGCCGACAGGGGAGACGGCACTGTAGAGGATATGTCTACCGGCCTTGTGTGGCAGCAGACGCCTGCAATGTCCAGAACATGGGAGGAGGCTATCTCCTATTGTGAAAACCTCGAACTGCCTGCCGGTGTCACTGACTGGAGGGCGCCGAATATACGGGAATTAGAGACGCTTGCAGACGATGAACTCCCGTCTGTTGCCAACAATGCCGCGGTCGACAATTCCCTCTTCTTTGGGGTAAATGCGGCCGGATACTGGTCATCAACAACCAGCGCAGAATATGTTGATAATGCATGGTATGCCGATTTTGTGAGCGGCAGTACCTCCTATGCCCTTAAGACCGGTCTGAAGAATATCCGGTGCACGCGTGGGGGAAGATCAGGTTCAGTGGGCGAAGCAGAGCTCTCTCTCCTGAAAATTGCGGCAACCGATTCGCCGGACCCTGTTATTGTGAACACTAATATTACCTATACGATAACGGTTTCCAATAACGGACCGTTCGAGGCGCATGATGTTGGCCTGACAGAAACATATTCTGCCGGAACATTTGTAGCAGGAAGCTGGACAGGAGGCACCTGTACTGATTCAATCGGAACCGTGACCTGTGCAATCGGCACAGTCCCATCCGGCGCAGATATCCTGGTGACCATTGTTATTGCTGCCCCGGCTGCCCCGGCAACCATCGGCAGTAATGCTGTTGTTACCGCCTCAACAAATGACGGTGATCTGTCGAACAACGCAGTCTCTTTCAGCACGGTTGCCGGATATGCCCAACAGACCCTTACGGCCTCACTGAAGGGGACCGGCTCGGGAACGGTAGTGAGCGCCCCCGCCGGAATAGACACCGGAAACAATGATTACAGTGAACCGTATCCGCTTGGCCAGACAGTTGATCTTACGGCTGCACCGAGCATCGGGTCAGTCTTTGAAGGCTGGTCCGGCGGCGGCTGCTCAGGCACAGGGGCCTGCAGTGTCCTGGTCAATGCAGATATTATTGTGACAGCCACGTTTATCCTCGATTCTGATGAGGACGGTATCCCTGATGTCACGGATAATTGTCCTTTCAACTGGAATCCCGGACAGGCTGACAGCGATGGTGACGGCCTGGGCGACCCCTGCGATCCTGACAGGGATGGTGATGGTCTGGACAATGGCGTTGATAACTGCCCTTCAGTGGTAAACCCGGCTCAGATCGATACGGATGGAGATGGTGTTGGAGACTCCTGCGAGTTCAGACTTGCCGACACCGGACAGACCGGTGATTTTACCGCGATCTTTGGCGAGGACTCTGATTACACATTAAACGCTCCTTCGTTTGTCGAAAACGGAGACGGCACGGTAACTGACCTGAACACGCATCTCATGTGGCAGGCGGAAGATAACAATGTCTCCTCTGTATGGGACGATGCCGGTCTCTACTGTTCGACACTGATGCTGGGCGGTTTCATGGGTGACTGGCGAGTACCGTCAGTGAAGGAACTGATGGGTATTGCTGATTTCGGCAGAAGCGCTCCTGTCATTGATGGGGTCTATTTCCCGGGTACAGAGTCAGTGTTATACTGGTCTGCTGACACCTTCAGCAGTGCGCCGGGAGATGCATGGGGAGTAGATTTTGCAGACGGCTCAGTGAATATCAACACAAAGAGCAGTCCGGCAAGAATACGCTGTGTACGGGAAACTGAAATCATCTATGGCAGCTACACGGACAATGGTGACGGGACGGTCTCTGATTCATCTACCGGACTGATATGGCAGCAATCGGATGATAATGTCCAGAGGACATGGGAAGAGGCCCTGAGCTATTGTGAAGGCCTTGAGCTGCCGGCAGCACCGCTTGTGGATGACTGGCGGCTGCCCAGCATAAAGGAACTGCAGACTATTACTGACCATGAATCCACAAACCCTGCAATAGAACCGGTATTTTTGGGAACTGACAGCGTAAGATACTGGTCTTCGACTACACAGCAGGGGTTGCCTGAAAACGCCTGGGCGGTTGATTTCATTGAAGGGAGTGTTGCCGCAGGGGTAAAGACAGACAATCAGTATGGCACGGTACCGCAAAAATCCTATCTGGTCAGATGTGTCCGGGGTGGACATGCCGGGTCAGTAGGAGAGTCTGAACTCTCTGTTGACATTACAGGGCCGACCGGTCCGACAGAACCGGTGATTGTGAATACTCAGGCAACCTATACGGCGACTGTGCGGAATAACGGCCTGTTTGATGCTGCCGGTGTTGTCCTGACAGAGGTCCTGCCTGCAGGAGCTGCCTTTGTTTCCGGTATCTGGGGCAGCGGGACCTGTACTGAATCAGCCGGGAATGTAACCTGTGATATCGGGTTGATGGCAAACGGCAGTGAAGTTGTTATTACCTTTATTGTTCAGGTCCCGGCCACACCAGGACTCATTAATAACGAGGTCACAGTCGGCTCGATCACGAATGATGATCATATGGCCAACAATACGGCCTCTGTCACTACCCAGATCGACTCTGATGACGACGCTGACCTGATCCCTGACACTCTGGATAACTGCCCTGGAGTGCCCAACAGTGATCAGCTTGATACGGATGGCGATGGTCTCGGAGACGCTTGTGATCCTGATATGGACAACGACGGCGTATTAAACGGGCTGGATAACTGTCCGCTCATCGTGAATGTCGACCAGCTCAACACAGACGGTGATCAATTTGGCGATGCCTGTGATCCGGATGATGATAATGACCTTGTGCCGGATATCACGGACAACTGTCCACTGCTGTTTAACCCGACCAATATCGACACTGACGGAGACGGCATCGGTGATCTCTGTGAGATAAGGTTCCCTGATTCCGGACAGCTTATGAACTATACTGACCCGCATGTCCCTGGTGAGGATGCGGACTATATCATGCATCCGATCACCCTTACCGACAATGGGGACGGCACGCTGACGGACAACAACACCTATCTGATGTGGCAGAAGATTGACGATAATCTGCTGCGGACGAGGGCAGAGGCCAAGGCATATTGTGAGGGGATCTCCCTGGGAATCTATCCCGGTGGTTTCTATCCTGACTGGCGTCTGCCGAGCAAGAAGGAACTTCTGACCATTGTTGATTTTGGTATTTATGATCCGGCGCTCGGGGCCGCATTTACTGAGGCAGATTCAGTTACGTACTGGACAGATACTGATTATCAGGACGGCACGGCAATGGCATGGAACCTCGACTTATTTATGGGCCATGAGGATGGCCATGATGTTGCCACGACTTCACTTACCCGCTGTGTCCGCGGAAAGGCCCTGATGTATCCTGACCTGCTGGACAATGGGGACGGAACGGTTACGGACAAGGCTACCGGACTTATATGGCTGCAGGGTGAGACAGGCACGAAGACGTGGCTGGAGGCTCTTGACTATTGTGAAAACCTGGAATTCCCTGTCTCATCTGGAATTGATGACTGGCGTCTGCCTGATGTCAAGGAGATGGAGTCCATAACGCTTGACAGCTGGGTCAACCCTGCAACAGATTCTGCAATCTTTACTGCAGTGAGTGGGGCTGCTTACTGGAGTTCTACAACCAGCGTTGCAACCATTGGTTTGACTCCGTCCTATGCATGGGTTGTATCGTTCAGCAATGGCGATGTAGTAACCCGTGCCAAGGACCAGAGCCTCAGTGTCCGCTGTGTGCGGTCAAAGCCGGGCGGAACGATCGGCAACTCAGACCTGTCCGTTGCCGTGGTTGATAACCCTGATCCTGTTATCGTCGGACATACGATAACGTATACGTACACGGTGACGAACAACGGTCCGGACAATGCATCAGGCGTTGTGCTTGAAGAGACCCTGCCCGTTGGAGCATCTTTTGAGCCTTCAGGGTCTGACCCTGCCTGCCTAACTGCAGCCGGAAAGGTCGGTTGTATCATCGGCGACCTTGGCACGACTGCCCCGGGCAACACGGCAACCGTGGTAATAAACATTACAGCTCCGATGGTGAGCGGGGTGATCAGCAATAGCGCTGTTGTGCTCTCGGCTACGAACGATGCAGATCTTTCAAATAATACGGTTGCCGAAGACACCACCGTGCTCTACTGGCTGCTCGTTACCAAAGACGGCAACGGGACCGGCACGGTTACCAGTATCCCTGCTGGAATTGACTGCGGCGCAGACTGCGAGGAGACCTTCCTGCCGGTGACCATGATGACATTGACTGCTCTGCCTGATACCGCATCGACCTTCGCCGGCTGGACAGGAGGCGGCTGCTCAGGGACCGGTGATTGCACGGTTACGGTAGATCAGGAGATGACGGTGAACGCCACGTTTACCACAGACATAACGCCGCCGGTTACGACACCCACGCCGTCAGACGGACAGTTCAGGTCATCAGTTAATGTAACCCTGACCTGCACTGATTCTGAAACCGGCTGCGATAAGACTTATTATTGTCTGGGGATCGGCTGCACGCCGGTGACCGAATATACCGGTGTTCCGATCAGGATTACGTTTACGGATGATCTGCGTTATTATTCAACTGATATTGCCGGCAATGCCGAAGCGCTGCAGGTGAAGACCTATCAGGAGACAGGCCAGATGGCCCGTAACAGCTATTACCGGACTACGAATAACTGGCTGGTGACGGCATATACCCGATATTTGACCGCTTCCGACTCGTATAACGTATACCTGGTTGTTCTGAATGCGAACACCAATGTACCTGTTCCTGTCGGGCAGACACAGCTTGCTGCAAACCCGTTGCTGGTCTCCACGAATGCGGGCAGTGCTGATATGACATTCATTTACGAACCGACTACAGGCATAGGATATGTCTTTTATTATGACAGCCTTGGAAATGAAATGTATCAGGATGTGCCTGGAATACGTCCGTAAGGATAATATGCGCAGACGGGATGGGTGATTGAAAAAAGCAGTTTTACATGAACCATATTTTACGCTGAGAAGGGAGAAGAGAAATGAAAGCAGAACGATTTACAGGGAAACTGATGAATACCGAAGGATTTAATCCTGCATGGAGGTGTGGAATGAAGACAATACTGATGTTTGTTTTTGCGGCCCTTGCCCTTATGAGCATGGGAAGTGCGGTGTATGCCGAAGAGACAGGGTGCTATCAGACCAGTGACCGATGGATCATCAGGGTATTTTCGGGAGGGGTGGCAATTCCCTACAGCTTCACCCTTGCGGTAAGCGATCCGGCAACAGGAGCACTTATTCCGCACAGTGATATCAAGGCCTTCAGCGGGGGCGTATCACCCTGTCTGAACCCCGACAGTGCAACCACGAACCTCTGTGTCATTGAGCAGAATGCAGACAATACGGATGTGAGCCTTGCCTGTGACGCGGCAGCAGGGACAGCGTATGTTTTTCACGATAGCGGGGGAACGCCCACGCTTACGACGCTCGCGGATATCAAGTCATTGCCGGTTGCAGGCGGGGTGTTGTCTACGAACAAGACCCAGATGTTATTCGGCTCGGTCGCCCGTGGTGCATACAAACAGATCAGTGTTACGGCTACGAATACCGGCACTGCCCCGCTCCCCATGCTTCCGGTGACACCGCCGTCTGCCCCGTTTAGTATTGTAAGCAACGCCTGTGCCGGGGTCACACTGGCGCCAGCAGGCACCTGTATCATAAAGGTGAGGTTTTCACCTACGGCAGTAACGGCGTACACAGGCAGTTTTACAATCAACTCGACCGGGGGTAATATTGCCATAACGCTGAAGGGAAATGGGTATTAAATTGAACAATGTTGACTGAGGGAAGCAGTCTCGGCTGATAGCGGGCTGATCGCAAGGATTTGCGATAGGAAGAAGTAAGCTGTTTTATCTTGTATAAGCCCTCTCCTGAGCGATTTTTGCTGAGGAGGGGGCCGTTTTATTTGTTCATTTCTGTTCCCTTGCAATCATCTTGACAGGACAGCCGTGTGTGGTAATCTGTACCATAAGCATTCGCTTCAATCTGCGAAATATGGAAAGGAGTATAACATGGATGTGCTACAGGCCATAACAGAGAGGCGTTCGATCAATTTTTTCGAGCCGGGCATAGAGTTGGCTGATGAAAAAATAAAGGAGCTTATTGAACTGGCCAAACTTGCGCCGTCCTCCATGAACCTCCAGCCCTGGAGAATCGTTGTCGTAAAAGACAGTGAAAGGAAAAAGGTCCTGAGAAAATGTGCATTTGACCAGCCCAAGGCTGAAGAGGCGTCTGCGGTCCTCATCATGATTGCTGATCCCGGGTCTTTAGAGGGAAGCATCGGGACGGTCCTGCAGAGCTGGGTCGATCTGGGGTACATGAAACCGGAAATGGTTGCGACGTACAAGGGCATGGCTGGCAGTCTGTACGGCACAGCAGACAGTCTCAGGCGGAAATTCTTTGCCGTAAAGAACACCTCAATACTTGCCATGAACATCATGATCGCTGCGAGGGGATTAGGGCTTCAGACCCATCCCATGGACGGCTTTGATGAGGACTGCATCAAGAAGGAGTTCAATATCCCGCCTGACAAGATCATCCCTATGCTGATAACAGTCGGCTATCTCAGGTCAGGCATTACCCTGCTTCCCAGGGCGTACCGCAAGAGTTTCGAAGATTTTGTGACATTCAACAGCTTTTAAAGGAGGATGTATGGAAAGAAGCGGAGTAATAACATTTCAGGGCAGCCCCCTGACGCTGCTCGGACCGGCGCTCAGGCCGGGCGATAAGGCCCCTGATTTTACTCTCCTTGACGGAGAGATGAAACCCTTTGGGCTGAAGGACCTTTCAGGGAAGATCAAATTGATCAGTGTGACGCCGTCACTCGATACGCCGGTCTGCGACCTCCAGTTGCGCAGGTTTAACACTGAGGCAGCCGGCCTTCCGGGTGATGTCATGGTGCTGAATGTCAGCATGGATCTGCCGTTTGCGATCGCACGCTTCTGCACCAGCGCCGGTATTGACAAGGCAAAGGCCCTGTCGGATTATCGGGATGCTGCCTTTGGTCTGGCTTATGGACTGCTGATAAAGGAGTTGCGTCTTCTTGCCAGGGCGATCTTTGTACTGGACCGCAGCGATGTTGTTCGCTATGTCGAGATCGTGCCTGAGATAACGGATCACCCGGACTATGAAAAGGCAGTTGCTGCTGCCAAACAGATCGTATAAATCACTAAGGAGGAGAGATCATGTCATACGCTGCCAAGGACTATAGTGCACTGGTTGGAATGGAAGGGTTTAGTGAAACACTCATTAAGAACCACTTTACCCTGTATCAGGGATATGTGACGAATACGAATAAGGTTGCTGATATCCTTGATCAGATGCTGAAGGACGGCAAAACCGCCGCACCCGAATATGCAGAACTGAAGAGAAGATTTGGCTGGGAATTCAATGGGATGAGGCTCCATGAATATTATTTCGAGAACCTTGGCGGAAAGACCGGTTTGAACAAAGACGGCAAGCTGATGAAGCAGATGCAGGCTGATTTCGGCAGCTATGAGAACTGGGAAAAGGACTTTAAGGCCACAGGCGCGATGCGCGGCATCGGATGGGTTGTGCTCTATGCTGACCCCGGCAATGGAAGGCTCTTTAACTTCTGGGTGAATGAGCATGATGTGGCCCATCCTGCAGGCTGCAATCCAATTCTGATCATGGATGTTTTCGAACATGCGTACATGATCGATTATGGTCTCAAACGCGCTGACTATATTGAGGCATTCTTCAAAAATATCAATTGGGCTGCGGCTGAATCGAGGCTTGGGTAAGAAGTATTTATTCCCCTCGGCGCGTATCCTGCCCAAAAAAGGGCGGGCGTGAAATAAAAAAGGGCAGACGAAAACGTCTGCCCTTTTTATACATTATTCTGAGCCCTGCTTAGCAGGAACTCTTGCACTTGCAGGTTGTTGCTGCCTTCTTCGAGACCTTCCTGATCGTCATGCTTCACACCTCCTTTGTGCAAAGATTGGGCTTCGTGCCCGATCACTTTTCTGTTTTCATTATATCATAGAGCGCACACCTGTAAAGGTCTTTTCCGCAGGCATCGCCAAGCATCTCTGCGCGGTATCTGCAGCCTCCCCTGCATGCAGCGAGATATGCGCAATCGCATGTAAGGTCTCTCAGCCGAACCGGCGTGATCTTCCGCCAGCATGTACCGAGACCGTCATGCACGGTGCCGACAGATTTGTCTGCATAAAAAGTGCATTTTGATATCTTCCCGTCAGCCATGACCGACATCAGATGAAGGCCGCAGCCGAAACCTTCGCCGCCGCCATGAAGACCTTCCCCAAATCCATAGGCAAGATATTTACCGCCTGTTTGGGGAGGGACCTGGGATTTTTCATTTTCCAAAAGCCTTCCTGAAATGCAGGGCACATCAACGGTCCAGTCCCTGATCCCCATTTTTCTGAAGAGCGTTTCCATCTCGTCGAAATCATCGAGGTTATCGGCATGGACCATGGTGGATATTGAGACCTCATAGCCCATCTCAAGACAGAGACGAATGCTATCCATAGACCTTGCAAAGGTCCCGGCGCCCCTTATAATGTCATGTGCCTGTTCAAGACCGTCAATGCTGATCTGAATCTCATCCAGATGAAGCCCTCTCAGAAGCCCCCGGTTCAGGAGGAGGCCGTTTGAAAAAAGCACCTTGCGTATCAGAAAATCAGGCAGCATAGTGTTGATCGCCGTAAAATCTTTATGCAGCAGGGGTTCGCCGCCGGTGATCATGACACGCAAACCCTGGAGTTCTTCGAACTCACGGAGAATGGTTCTGATCTGATCTACAGAGAGTTCGTGAAAAACCTCAGGAACAGGGCCCTCCCCGGATCGTTCAGACGAGAGGGGAGCAATGTAGCAATGTTTACAACGCAGATTGCACCGGTCTGTGATCTGGAGTTCAAGATAGCGGAGAGACGGTTCAGGGGCTTTCATGACAGGCGGCCGCTGAATCGCATTATATTCGCTGACAAAAATGCCCTCCTGAACGCAGTAATGCATGAATTCCTCTTGGGCAGGGAGGCATCCATCAGCAGCAGAACACGTTTTGAGAAAAGAGAAGGAGCTCTCGTCGAGTTCATAGAGCTCGTCTGTTTTCAGATGGTATACTGAGGGCGTTTCAAGCCGCTTCAGGCAGACATGCGGTGACAGGTAATAGCGCATTCCTCATTATACAACAAGCCCTGTTTCTGATAAGATGTAGCATATGACAAAGGAAGAACTTGAGGAACTGCTTTGTGCGCCGTATTGTTCTTTTTATAAGCCGGGGAAGGATGAAGAGCCTGGCTGCAAGGGGTCCGTAATCTTTAAGAACCTTTTTGAGGAAGGCAAAAAAGTTCCTGTCAGGACAGACAGGATTGTGGTGAGCTTTGAGACAGAGGACGATCTTTTTCAGGCAGTCTGCAGGACCTGTCCTTTTTTTGAACAGGATTGTGACTTTGCCGAATGGAAGCGGGGGGATGCGGTTCGTGAGGCCCTGAAGCCATGCGGAGGGTTCCTCTGTCTGGGGCATTGCCTTGACCATGGCACTATAGATATTGAGGATATAAATCGGGTAATCTAAATCAGTTTACCGGCAGCGCGATTAATGACCTTTTTATGGAGGAAATATGGAACAATTTTCAGTAGTTGAGGGTGTTGAGCAGGCGGTACAGACCGAAAAGCTGGGTTATCAGTTTTATACGTCTATGGCCGGAAAATTTAAGGAATCAAAGGAACTCGCGGAGCTTTTTACGTTTCTTGCGGACAAGGAAGTCCTGCATGAAAAGAGGTTTTCCGAACTGAAGGAAACAGTGAAGGACACAACTATCGAAAACGGCGAGGAAGTTGCCCAGTATATGAGGGCCATCGTTGAGTCCGAATTTTTTTTAGGGAAAAATAAATCGCTGCCGGCACTCGATCATGTCGATACCGTGGCTGGCGCGGTTAAGTTTGCCATCGGTTTTGAGAAGGAAACGCTGCTCTATTTCTATGAGATAAGGAATCATGTCGCCGATAAAAAGACGATCGATGCGATTATTGATGAAGAGCGCAGTCATATCATCTGGCTCAGCAAGTTTGAGATGGGTCTCGCCAGGTTGACGTAATCGCCGTGGATTATTCTATCCGCATCTGCGGAGAGGCAGGTCAGGGAATTCAGACAGTCGGCGATGCACTTTCCAAAGTCTTTGCCAGGACTGGGTACCACGTATTTACCCACCAGGATTATGAGTCCCGCATCCGGGGAGGCCATAACTTCTATCAGGTTCGTGTTGCAGACAGACCTCTGACAGCTGCACGCGACCGGATCGATATCCTTGTTGCCTTTGATCGCGACGGTATGGACAAGGATGCAGCTTATGTTGTGGAGCAGGGCCGGATCATATATGACTCCGGGGCGCTGAAACAGAAGTTCGAAGGTCCGAAATTTCTTGATATACCCTTCACTGCCCTTTCCCTAGAGCACGGCGGCAGCAGGATTATGGCCAACACAGTCGCCACAGGGGCTGTATTGGGCATGCTCGGCATGGACATGGGAATTCTCCTTAACATCATTTCTGACACCTTTCAGAAAAAGGGAGAAGATGTGATAAAGGCAAATGTCTCGGCTGCTTCTGCGGGCTATGATTTTGCGGTCAAAGAGTGTGTTGACTGCTCATTTCCCTCGGCAGTCAGGGCAGAACCGAAGATGCTCATTGCAGGCATCGACGCAATCGGGCTTGGCGCCTTGGCTTCAGGCTGCAAGTTTTTCGCGGCTTATCCGATGACGCCCTCAACCGGCATCATGAACTATCTGGCAGGCAAGGCAGAGGAATTCGGCATTGTTGTCGAGCAGGCAGAGGACGAGATCGCTGCCATCAATATGGCGCTCGGTGCGTCTTTTGCGGGTGTGAGGGCCATGACCGCAACTTCAGGCGGCGGGTTTGCGCTGATGGTCGAAGGCCTCTCGCTTGCAGCCATGACCGAAACGCCGATCGTTATAGGCCTTGGCCAGAGACCCGGCCCTGCAACAGGCTTTCCTACACGGACAGAGCAGGCAGAACTCCAGTTCGCTCTGTACACGGCACATGGCGAATTCCCGAGGATCATCTTTGCGCCTGGCGACCCTGAGCAGGCCTTGTATCTTACGAATAAGGCATTTGAACTTTCGGAAAAATATCAGGTGCCTGCATTTGTTATCTTTGACCAGTACCTCGCTGACTCTCAATGGACCCATGCAGGGTTTGATATGAATCAACTGGTATACACTGACTATCGGCTGAGGGCTGACAGCCTCAATGGACTTACAGATTATAAAAGACATGCCTATGCCGAGACCGGGGTTTCACCTATGGCAGTGCCGGGGGAGTCAAGGCACGTTGTCGTCACAGACAGCGATGAGCATAATGAAGACGGCCATATCATAGAGGATGCAGAGACGCGAAAGAGAATGGTCGAAAAGAGGCTGTTCAGAAAATTTCCCCTGATCCAAAAAGAGATCAAACCACCGCTTTTTTATGGCGACGCAGGTCCTGAGATCGTGCTTGTGGGATGGGGATCGACCTATGGCGTGATTAAAGAGGCAGTTGATGCGCTGTCACCCCCTCATCCCCCCCTTGGTAAGGGGGGGATGAGGGGGGGTATAGCGATGCTTCATTTCAGTGAGATATTCCCGTTTCCCGGCACTGAAGAGTTTGATTTCCTTGCGCTGCTCGGAAGAGCAAAGAAGGCAATATGCATCGAGAACAATGCAACAGGTCAGTTTGCACGACTTATGAAGGCCGAGACCGGATTTGAGTTTGCTGTCAGGATAAACAGATATGATGGAAGGCCTTTTACCGTAGAAGACCTGTTAGGAGAACTGCATGGCCACATTGGATGATTATAAAGGGCAGACGCCGGCATGGTGTCCAGGATGCGGCAATTTCGCTATCCTCAAGTCTTTTAAGGATGCAGTCGTTGAACTCGGACTTGCTCCCCATCAGTTCACGATCGTCTCGGGCATAGGCCAGGCCGGCAAGTTCCCTCACTATCTCAAATGCAATACCTTTAATGGCCTTCATGGGCGGACTCTTCCTGTTGCCACCGGGATCAGGCTGGTGAACCATGAGATGCCGGTATTCGCTGTTGCAGGGGATGGCGACTGCTATGGAGAGGGCGGCAATCACCTGATGCATGCGATGAGAAAAAATGTGAATGTTAAACTTTTCGTTCATGACAATCAGGTGTACGGCCTTACCAAGGGTCAGGCATCGCCCACAACCCATGAAGGCACGGTGACAAAAAATATGCCCTTTGGCGTCTTATCAGAGCAGTTGAACCCCATGGCATTGGCAGTAGCGCTGGACTGCAGCTTTGTTGCCCGCAGTTTTTCCGGGGACCAGGAGCATCTCAAAGCAATCATTAAGGAGGCGGTCAATCATAAGGGATTTTCTCTTGTCGATATCCTGCAGCCCTGCATTTCTTTTAATAAAATCAACACCTATGAATGGTACAAACAGCGGGTCTACCGCATTGAACCTGAATATGACCCCACGGACAGGGTAAAGGCATTTGAACGCGCCCTGCAATGGGGTGACAGGATTCCGATCGGGATAATTTATAGGAACAGCCGCCTGTCACTTGAAGAGAGGATTCCGGTTATTCATGACATGCCTCTTGTCAGGCAGTCTCATGATATTAGTAAATTAGGCGGCTTGCTTAAAGAGTTTTATTGATGTCAGGGGTCACCTTTAACGGTGTCAACCACCTTGCCATGGCAACGGGTGACATGGACAGCACCATCCGTTTCTGGCGCGACCTGCTTGGCATGCGGCTTGTTGCCGGTCTCGGCCAGTTGGGATACAGGCACTATTTCTTCGAAATATCAGATACCTGCGCCATTGCCTTTTTTGAGTGGCCATCAGTGAGGCCGGTACAAGAGAAGGAGCATGGACAAATGGTCTCGGGTCCTTTTGTTTTTGATCATGTAGCATTCGGCGTGGAGACTGATGATGATCTTTGGGTCTTGAAAGACAGGATTGATGCCGCAGGGTTCTGGGTCTCAGAGGTGATTGACCACGGGTTCATCCATTCCCTATACTCCTTTGACCCTAACGGCATCCCCATAGAATTCAGTTGTAATGTCAGGGATATTGATATCAGAAAATCGCCGGTAATCACTGACCCCGGGCCGACCGAGATTGCGCAGGAGGGTGCTGATCAGAATGCAGATGTCTGGCCGGCTGTAGTGAGACCAACGCTGGCGACGGAACGCAGAATCTATCCCGGAGAGGGAGTCCGCTATTTTAAGGGATTGAAGAAATAATCCATGCTCCGGGTCCCTGATCATGGCTGTTCAGAGTAACAGGCTGCCTGGCCTGAAACGTATGCTTATCACAATTATCATCGGTCTTGGCCTTGGTTATCTTGGCCTGATCGCTTTTGTTTATGTACGGCAGCCCAATATGCTCTATTTTCCGACAAGAGATATTGAGAGAACTCCTGCCTCTATAGGTCTTTCTTTTGAAGAGGTCAGACTTAAGACAACGGATGGTCTGAGCATCGCCGCATGGCATATACCTGCTCCAGATGCAAAGGCTGTCCTGCTCTTCTGTCATGGCAATGGCGGAAATATTTCTCACCGCCTTGATTCGATCAGGATCTTTCATGACCTTGGTCTGAGCGTGCTCATTTTTGATTACCGGGGATATGGAAGAAGCGAAGGGGCGCCTGCTGAGAAGGGCACCTATCTTGATGCAGAGGCTGCCTGGAATTTTCTGGTTAAGGACAAAGGGATCGATCCGGCACGCATCGTGATCTTCGGCAGGTCTCTCGGCAGTGCGGTGGCGGCAGAGCTTGCGATGAGGAGAAGGGCAGGGGCTTTGATTATTGAGTCAGGGTTTACGTCAATCCCTGATCTTGGCAGGAAATATTATCCCTATATGCCTGTCAGCCTTATCACGCGTTTTCATTATGCGACCATAGACAAGGTCAGCAGCCTTGCGCTGCCCAAGCTCTTTATTCACAGCCCTGATGACGAAGTCATTCCGTATGAACAGGGCGTGAGGCTCTTCGAAGCGGCAGACGGACCGAAGGAGTTCCTGAAGCTGCACGGAGACCATAATGAAGGGTTTCTCCAGTCCGGCGATCTGTATATCAACGGCCTGCAGCAGTTTATCTCAAAGTATTTCTGAGGAATTTTCAGGGGGACTTCAGAAAGGAAATGATTCTGCAGAGCTCAACGTAATTGAGATGATCGAACGCCGGCATCTGCGATTCAGGATTGTGAGACTGCGGGTTTTTGATCTGACGCATGATCCAGACAGTGCCCCGCCTTTTTGTCACATCCGTAAGATCAGGGCCTGCCATGCCGCCCTGTCCCCTGAACCTGTGGCAGGTGATGCATTTCTGCCCGTGAAATAACGCCTCTCCTGACGGCAGAAAGAGAACGATGCTGACGATCAGGAATAAGACAAAAACCCCGACGCCAGAAAGAATAATTCTTTTGTTCAGTCTGTCCATGGCAATGTATCCAATCTGAAAATTATAGTATCATAGAACAGTTTTTTCAGGGACAATGCACAAATAACAGGGGACGTTCCGAATAAGTGAGGATGCAGATTCTGCATGGATAAGGATAATAAACAGGCAGGAAAAGGCAGCGCAGTTCTGGTCAGGGGAGTTAACTGGATCGGTGACGCTGTTATGACTATCCCTGCTTTGAGGGCATTGAAGCGGTCGCTTCCTGACGCGCAGCTCTGCCTTCTGATAAAACCCTGGGTTGCCCCTCTTTTTGAGATGGACCCTGATATTGATGAGATCATCCTCTATACCGATGAATACCAGGGATTCGCAGGAAAAATCAGGCTCGCAGGCAGGCTGAAAGTCTATGGGTTTGATTCAGCCATACTCTTTCAGAACGCCTTTGACGCTGCCTGGATAGCCTTTCTTGCCAGGATCAAAAGACGCATCGGGTATAGCAGGGATGGAAGACGCCTTCTTCTGACCGATCCGGTTGAATGCGATGCCCGGGCCAGGGAGCTGCACCACGTTGACTATTATCTCAATCTGGTAAGTAAGGCCGGTTTCAATGGCAGACCTGATCTGCCGTGGCTGTTTCTGCTTACTGAAGAACGGATAAGGGCGAGGCGTCTGCTCGAAGGCCTGAGGAGGCCGGTTGTTGCGCTGAATCCCGGTGCAGCCTATGGATCATCCAAACGATGGCTTCCTGAAAGGTTTGCAGAAGTTGCAAACAGGGTGATAACCGAACTCAACGGCAGCGTTCTGCTCCTTGGCGGACCGAAGGAGGCGGGGATTGCAGACGATATTCTTAAGCATATTACTCCTTCAGTTGTTACGCCTGCGTCCCTTATGAATCTTTCCGGCAGGACTGCGCTTCGTGAGCTGATGGCCATTATCGCGGAATCCGATGTCCTGGTCACGAACGATTCAGGTCCCATGCATATCGGATACGCTGTCGGCACTCCTTTGGTTGCGATCTTTGGTTCAACCTCTCCCGAGCATACCGGTCCTGTCGGCAGGACAGACATTGTGGTCAGAAAAAGCATTGCATGTTCTCCGTGCTTTGAGCGGGAATGCTCCAAAAACAGTTTGGCCTGCATGGACCTTGTCACCGCAGAGGAGGTCTATACTGCACTGAGAAAACTGGTTTTCACAAAGGGTGCGGTATTTTTTGATCGCGACGGCACGCTCTGCCAGGATGCCCACTATCTCAGCAGGATGGAGGACCTGGAGATCTTTTCAGACATATCGGCCCTGTCAAAATTGAAGGAGCACGGGTTCGGTCTTATCGGCGTATCGAACCAGTCGGGGATTGCACGCGGCTTGGTGCAGGAGGATGTTACGAAACAGGTGAACCGGATATTTGTGGACCAATATGGCTTTGACGCCTTTTATTACTGTCCCCATCACCCGGATGACCATTGTTCCTGCAGAAAGCCTCAGCCCGGCATGCTGATCAAAGCCCGGAACGATCATGGTATAGACCTTAAACGCTCTTTTGTTGTGGGCGATAAAGATGTGGACATGCTCCTTGCCAGGGCTGTTGGTGCAAAGGCCATACTGGT